>JBMYQB010000017.1:0-36998 GCA_049600935.1 Candidatus Poseidonia sp. | reverse complement strand
GCATCGGCAGCAAGCCGGTGATGGCGCCCCAACCGTGCACATCAGCAGCGATGGCGACCCAAGCCCCGGCAGGAGCGAGGCCGAGGCAGAGCCCCAACCAGAAGTGGCAACCCCAGGTAAAGCGCTTCATGTACGGATAGATCACGAAGGCCAGCACGGGTAGCCAAGCCATCATCAGGGCGACCCTGTTCAGCAGGCCAGCACTGATGAGCAACATGGCCAGGAACACGGCTGCAAGGGTCCAAGCCGTCCGCATGCTCATGTCCCCAGACGCAAGATGACGCCCCTGCGTGCGGGGATTGGCGGCGTCGATGTCGCGGTCGATGATTCGGTTGAGCGCCATCGCAAGCCCACGAGCGCCAACCGCCGCCAGCAATATCCAGAGGAGGTCAACATCGCTCCCTGTGCCAAACTGGCGAACAGCGATCAGGTACCCCATGAGAACGAAGGGGAGAGAGAACAGCGTGTGTTCGATTTTGATGAAGGACAAGACTTGCTTGACGTCCATCACTCGGGGCCCCCAAAGGAAAGGTGGGGCGGCCATTCGTATTTCTTGAGTTCGGGATGGGAGGCTACCTTGGCCAGCGTTTCCTCGTCGTGGAGCGTGACCGCAGGCCAACGGCGAACACCGTGCGCCTCTGAGGGAATGGGGGTGGTCGCGTCCCAACAAAGACGGGCTTTGTCCTCGTCAAAGGTCAGTCCACGCCCCACATCGAATCGGGCCGTCAGTTGCCAAAGCAGGCGCCGGCGAGCTTTCGTGTGGGTCATATCCAGGTCATCATTGGTGATGAAGAGCCAGCGGAGATTCTTTTCAGAATCCAACTGCCAAATTGAATTCCTCAATTGAAGAATTTGCTCTAAGCGCTGCCCTTCCTGTTCGTCGTTCCCGTCGTGCTGACCCGTTTGAGGACTGGGGGTTCCTTCGATGGAGGTGGAAACCACCAACATGTTGTCTCGAAGCATTCGTGCTTGGCGGACATGGGGGAGCGCATGTACGGCATCGAATCCACCGAACGGTGCGGAAGGTTTGGCTCCTTGACGCCAAGCTGGCGTTGGTTGGTTGTACGAGCCTTCGAGCGGTTCATCGGGTGAGCGAGGGTCAGTCGAAACCAGCGTGGTGGCGTCGATGAGCAATTTGTCGTGGACGTTTTCAAAGGGCGAGGCGGCTTCAAGGGCGTCGGCCACCATGCCAGGAAGGACGACAACATCTTGGCTGATTTCGACTTTATCGTTCAAGGCATCGAGGAAGGCTTCGAGGTCCTTGGGGTTCTGGCCCGGATCAATGGCTACGATGACCTTGAGGAACATCATTTGGCCTGCACCGAGCAAGCCGAGGGCCGTTTTTCGTCCTTGCCGAGGATAGCGCTGCTTGGAGGCCACGATGGCGAGGTTGTGAAAACCCGTTTCGAGTGGAAGGTGTACGCTCTTGACGTCGCGGTGTTGGAATTGGAGCACGGGAGAAAATTGGCGTCCGATGGCTTCGCCAAGGAACCCGTCTTCCATGGGAGGCAGCCCTACGATGGTGGCGGGGAGGATGGCGTCCTTTCGGCACGTGATGGCGGTTACGTGGAGGACGGGGTATTGACCGGTGAGCGAATAGAAGCCGTAGTGATCACCAAAGGGCCCTTCGAGTTTGGTTTCGGTCGGGTCGCAATAGCCTTCGATGATGATGTCGGCCTCAGCGGGTACCCAGAGGTCCTGCGTGAGGGCTTTGGTGATGGGAAGGGATTTTTGTCCGAGAATGCCGGCGAATTGGTATTCCGAAAGATTGTCAGGAAGAGGAGAAATCGCTGAGAAAATGAGTTCAGGTGGCCCGCCAATGCAAACGGCCACGGGCATCCGCTCGCCTTTTGCCGCGTGCTCTGCTCCGTGCTTGTGAATCTGCCAGTGAAGGCCGAGTTCGGTTTCGTTGTGGACTTGCGCCCTGTACATCCCGAGGTTGTGTTCACCGCTCGAATCCTTGGTGACCACGAGGGGCAGCGTGACGAAATGACCGCCGTCCATGGGCCATGTTTTGGGTATGGGAAGTTTGGTCAAATCGTTGGGCAAGCGAACGCGCTGCCCTTTGCCCTTTCGAACTTTCTTTGGCGGCATGGCCAGTGCGTCGCGCAACAAGGGCAGCCCTTTCCACGGTTTGCGCATGTAGAGGCCGATGTCCGGCTTCATCATCGCTACCATGCGGTCACCAACCTCGGTCTCGTGAGAGGCGCCCAGAGCTCGAAGGGTTCGGTCGTGGCTGCCAAAGGCGTTCATGAGCAGCGGGATGGAGGAAATGCTCCCGTCGGCCAGGCGAGGTTGTTCAAACAACACCGCAGGGCCGTCGTTCTTGACCAAGAGGTCCGCAATGGCACCTGCTTCATAGACGACATCAACCGGTCGGTCGATTCGCAGGAGTTCATCTCGCTGTTCGAGATGATTCACCCACCGCCTCAAGGTCTTCCAAGCCACGACGGACCCTGAGGGTTCTTGCCTTTGAACCTCCGTATGGCGTCCATTCCTCAGCGAGGCCCGCATGCTCGCCCACCGTTTCCTTCATGGGCTTCCATCGCCCCGTTTTGTTCGAGGAGGAGGGTGCGTGTACGACGTCGTGGTCATCGGGGCGGGCCCAGGAGGCGGTTCTGCGGCACTTCACGCTGCGCGAGCCGGCCTTTCCACCCTCATCATCGAGGCCGACCCGGAAATCGGCACCCCAGTTCATTGCGGAGAGTGCCTTTCTGAGTTGGCCGTTCAGAACCTTGACCTCGAACTTCCAGACCACGTCAAAGCGCTGGACGTCAAAGGTATTCGCGTCATCTTCCCCGACGGTACGGAAAAGTTGCTGACCGAAGAGGGCTACGTGCTCGAGAAGCACCTGTTTGAACGCTGGTTGGCCGATGAAGCGGTCGGGAAGGGGGCCGAACTCCTGCTTCACCACCGGGTGACGGGGATGGAGCGAATTTACAATTCAGAAAATCAATTTTCCAATTGGAAACTTGAAGGACGAGGTGATGCCTTCCCTGTTGAATGTCGAGCGGTGATTGACGCCTCCGGAGTTTCAGGTGCTGCAGCGAAATTTTTGGACATGGGCGGAGAAGTGGAGGTGATTGCTGGCTTCCAGTACGAGATCTTGGATGTGCCAAACGACGGTTATCTTGACTTCTACCTCTGGCCAAAATACTCCCCTCACGGCTATGTTTGGATGATTCCGAAGGAAGGCGGCCGAGCCAACGTAGGGCTCGTGACCACGGACAAAAAAGGCGCCATCAAGTACCTTGAATCCTTTATTGAGGACACCTACCTGAACGGCAAGCCAACGGTGAACCCACCGTGGCGAGCTGAGGGCATCAAAATCCGACCGTTTGGCGGAACCATCCCTATTTCTGGCCCACGAAGCGCAACCGTGGGCGACGGCGTGGTGCTGGTCGGCGATGCAGCAGGTTTCACATCACCTCTGTTCGAAGGCGGCACGCATTTGGCCCTGTGGTCGGGCCGAGAGGCGGCCCAAACGGTTGCGGCGGCGCTGAAGGAAAACGACCTGTCGGCCGAACGGCTCATGGCGTATGAGCGAGCGTGGAAGAAGCGCTTCCCTCCCTATCACAAAATTCTGAAAGGCAAAACTGCCCTCTACGAACTCACCGACGAGGAAATGTCGGCCATGGCCCGCTGCTTGCCCAATGAACTCGGCAACATGAGTCCTTTGGACAAGGCCTTCATCGGCTTGAAGATCCTCGTCCGTCGGCCCATGCTGTTGACCAAACGCGTGATTTCAGTCTTGCTTTCCTTCGGTTATTCTCGAGCCAAATTCTTTGGCTGGTGAGCCTCTTTTTGGCTCGTGGAAAATGAGCAAAGGCCATGAGGGTCGCCCTTCCACCCTGCACCATGTGGGGGCTGACGATGTGGTTGGCCCTCGGCGCGACCTGCTGGTTGCTGTGGAAGCCTCGGCTGCACGAAGACCAGCCACTCGTCTCAACGGCTCTTCACCTCGCCATGGTGGCCCCCTTCGTGGCGCTGGCCGGTCGATTCCTCGTCAACGACACCTCCATCATGCACGTCGCTGCGTTCGGTGGTGCGGATTTACCGCTCAAGTATCGGTTTGCCGCAACGTGGGCTGCCCGAGAAGGGCCCCTGCTCATGTGGTTGGGCTGGATGTCGCTGGTGGCGTGGTTGTGGCGCAAACCACTCCCAGGGGAGCAAAACGGAACGGCACACGATTGGCGGCTCCGATTCATGCATCTCATGAGCCTGACCCTTCTGCTCATCGCGTTTTCGCTTGACCCGTTCAAGGCCACGCCTGCGTTCTTCTTTGGGGCTGGACTCAACCCACTGCTGCAAACGGACCTCATGGTCATCCACCCTCCGTTGATTTTCCTCACCTATGCTCTCTGTCTCCACCTGACGGCCATTGCGCTCTCTGCAGCCTACACCGGTGGAACCGAGCAACTCGGACCCCGGATGCTCCACCTTGCTCGCCCGGGGCTCCTTGTCGCCACCCTCGGCATCGGCCTTGGTGGACTTTGGGCCTACCTCATTTTGGACTGGGGCGGCTATTGGGCCTGGGACCCTGTGGAAACGGGTTCCTTCCTTCCTTGGCTGGCGCTGGTGATGCTCGTTCACCTGCGCACCCGTCCGGGAAGTGTGCGCCCCGAAGTCTGGATTGGCGGCGGATTGGTGACGGGTGTTCTTGCCTTGTTTGCTACCACGGTGACTCGAGCCGGTGGGGTATGGGCCTCATCGGTCCACACCTTCGTGACCACCGACGACGGTACGCCGCCCACCGATGTGTTCGGACGATTGATGGTGCTTCGTGATGATGCTGCGGCCACCGAGGTGATGACCTATGTGGCGTGGATGTTCATCTTGATTGGATGCTGGCTGGCGATTCAGCGGTCTTCAGCGACAAAATCACCGTTGACGATGACGGCCGCATGGCCCGTTGCCATCCCATCTGTCATTACGCTGCTCGGTTGCCTGGTGTTCACGGGAAGCAACGGCGAGGGTTTGTCGTGGGCGGCTGTTCCCGATGCGGTCTTTGTCGCTCTGCTGTTCATCCCCATGGCCGCCGTAGCACGAACACCGCCATCCCAGTCCACCGATGTTGAATCTGGGTGGGCCTATCACGCACTGACCCCTGTTCCGCTCGATGTCGTCTTCGTTGCGGCCACCTATGCACTGACCGGCGATCTTTGGATCTCAACGGCCACCGCCGTGCTGTTCGTACCGCTGTATCGGGCAGAGGATGCGCTCGCTGCTTGGCCCTGGGCTGCTGCCGGCGTGATGCTCGGGCTTTCTCTGGCTTGGTCCCAAGCCCTCAACATCGGCGTCGCAGGCTTCGTCCTGCTGGCCTTCGTCTTGCCTTGGCTGCTTGCGCCGCAATCAGAAGAAGGAAGCGCCGTCAACTTGACGACAAAGAAGGACCAACAACGACTGGCCTTGTGGGGCAGCGTCGTCCTCATCAGCCTGTACTTGGTGCTGACGTGGGTGTTGTTGCTGACCAGCATCGACGCCGTCAACTTTGAAGCGCACGAACTCTACGGTGCCCCGTTCCTCGCCGGCGTTGCCGCTTCGCTCTTTGTCTACACGAGAAGGAAAGACGAGCCGACCACCACGCTCTGGCTGCTCTGCGGCGCCGCTGGACTCTCAATTCTTGGCTTCATCGCCGCACCTTCGGCCTTCGGTGCAGACGCCACCACCATGGTTTCTGACCGTCTCACACGAGGCCACATCGTTTGGATTTCGCTTCCGATGATGATGTTGGCCACGGCTCCTGTCGCCCGCGAAGTGGTTCGCCAGTTCAAGACCAGCAGCGAAAAGAAGTCGTTCTTGCGCCTTCCCCTCGGTGCTCATGTTGTCCACCTCGGACTACTTCTGCTCCTGCTCGGCCATCTCTCAACCACGGTGCTGGTTGACCGAGGCGATGCCAGTCATCGGCTTTCGCTGGTCAAAGACGAGGTCATCGTCCACAACGGCATGGGCTACGAATTTACGGAACTGATTTTGGAAAGCGAAGGATTGGAGGTTGGAGACGGCTTCATCGGCGTCAACATCAATGTCTACGTGATGGACGGTAGCGCTGTCGGCGACCTTATCGGTGAGGTCACGCCCGGCACGCTTCGCTTTGACAGTCAAGGTATCCCTCGCTCGGAGGTGGCGACGTTGACCCGCTTGACGGGCGATATCGTGTTCATTTTCGATGGCAGTCAAGCGGGTGCGCTCATGAGTGCAGCCGGTTCAACCGGTGGTCTGGACAGCATTGAACTCGTTCGAGTCACCGTATACGACCTGCCACATTCGCATTTGGTGTGGACCGGATGGGTCATGATGATGGGTGGTATGGCGATGGTGACCGTTTCAGGTGCAAAAAAAGCCGCCCTCTCCACCGAAGACCAACCCAAATCCTCAACCGATGAAGAATGAGTGCCTCCAATGGAATTATGAAGGGGGGGCTGGTCGCCGAAGCATCCACTTGGAGGCATCACCATGGAAGAAGGAACAATTGTTCACGTTGATTACGAGCTCTACAACGGCGAAAGCGGCGACCTCATCGAGACCACCCGTGAAGAGGTGGCGAAGGAACATGACGCTCATCAAGAAGGCCGATCCTACTCCCCTATGGTTTGCGTGGTGGGCGGCGGAAACCTGATTCCTGGTTTTGAAGCGGCGCTTGGCGATGCAAAAGCCAACAAGGAAATCGAAGTGGTCATTGAACCCGCAGATGCCTACGGCGAAAAGGACCCCGAACAGATTGAAACCATCAGCATTGACAAGCTCATCCGTGCTGTCAAAGATCCCAATTCCCTCTACATCGGTGCGCCCGTGAACATTGGAAACCGCCAAGGCTACCTGTCGTACCTCGCCGCCGGCCGTGCTCGAATTGATTACAATCACCCCATGGCCGGGAAGACCCTGAAGTACAGCTTCAAGGTGGTCAAGGTCGTTGAAGGCAAAGAAGAGCAAGTCATGGCTCTGCTCGAATCCAACACCGGCCACAGCGACTTTGGCGTGTCCTTCGACGGCGACGACCTCAACATCATCATCCCACAAACGATGCTGTTTGACACCAACGCTGCCATGATGAAGTTCCGCTTGGTCACCATCATTCGAGACGCTGTTGAGTGCGGTAAAGTGTCCTTTATCGAAGTTCACGAGCCACGCGGCTTTGGCCTCGACGACGAGGACGACGACGGCGACGACGGCGAAGATTTGTCCAAACTCTCCGTTGCAGAACTCAAGGAGCGCTTGAAGGCCGCCGGTTTGCCCGTTGGTGGCAAGAAGGCCGACCTCATCGCTCGACTCTCCTCGCAAGAAGAAGAGTGAACGGCACAAAAGGAATAGGCGACCATCCATTGGCTCGCCTTGCTGAGAAGTGATGCTTATGTCAGAATCAGGCGAATCGCAGGCCTACCCCGTGCCGCTGCCTGACGACCAGTATTCTCCGGTTGAAAAGGCGCTCATCTGGGCCGCCATTGGACTGACGTTTGCGGTGGCTGCTGGGCTTGTGCTGGCCTTCGACACGGTCTGGACGGAGACGTTGAAACCGATCATCTGGGACCCGGTGGTAAAGGATGCAGGCGTGGCGGGTGATGCCGGCTATACGCCACAGAACACGGCGATTTACACCCTGAGCATGCTGGCGTGCGTCGTTCTGTTTCAGGCCCTCTTCCGAAAATGGCGACTTCCCACCGATGAGAAGATGACGGTGGCGCTCATCGCTTGGGTCTGCTTGGCTCCCGTACTGCGCGTGCTCGAAGATGCGGATTTCTTCTCCTCTAACCGAGACGTGCTGTTCATTTCACCCATCATCCACCTCCATCTGGCAGCCTGGCTCATCGGTGTCGCCATGCTCAGCCACTTCATTGGTGGGCGTTTTGACGGCCGGAAGGACGATGCAGCCCAAGAAGCCCAAGCGACGCTTCTGGGTGGTCTGCTCTTCCTCGGCCTCATGGCCCACTGGTATCTGCTGTACCAGCCCGCCTATGCTGGCCATCCCTCGATTTCCTTCTCCTTCGCCACCGGAGGCCTCGCTGTCGCCATGGCGGTTCTTTGGGGCTCGTTGGTATTGACCCGCGAATGGCCAGCCATCACCCGCGGTATGCTTGCCTTTGCGACCGGTGCGGTCGTGCTGGGAGTGGCCCATTGGATTCAATTCATGCTCACGCCGTGGGCTCAAGAGAGCGGCAACGCTTCGGGCGAGATCACCTTCTGGCCAGCGTTCATCGTCCTGGGCCTTCCTGCCCTTGTTTGCGTGGTGCTGTATCGCATGGGTCGTGAGGATGCACAGCAATTGCGGCTCACCGGCTACACCGCTGGCGTCTTGCCCGCTGGAATCGGCATCAAACAGTGGGAAGACGAAGCAAAGCAGTGGGCCAGCCACCCAGTGGAATTCCTCTCAAACAAAGCCTTGCTCGCCCACCCCATGGTCCTCGGCATGGTGTTCGGGCAACTGTGTGATGGCTTTGCAACCATGGTGGGCATTGACATGTTTGGCTACGGTGAAAAACATCCGGTCAGCGATGCCGTCATCCAATTCGGTGGTGGACTCAACGATTCCCTCGGCATTGATTGGGGTGAAGGAGCATGGTTATTTGCGCTCGTGAAGGCCTTGCTGGTCGGCCTCATCGTCTGGTTGTTCGTCCAAATGCGGGTTGAACAGCGCCAACAACACTTCCGTCTCCTCATCGTTCTTGCCGTCCTCATCGTTGGTCTTGCGCCGGGCTTGCGAGACATTGGTCGATTGATGCTCGGTGTTTGATGCCAGCATTCATTGGCTTCCATGCAATTAAGTGCAGGCTTCACTTCGCCAAGATGAGGGCTCAACATGGACAGGTTGCCAACCCGAGTCAATCGCGCTGACCCCGACTTTGCGGCTCGAAAATCCCACAACCTCGCGCTGGTCGAGCAACTGCGTGCCCGCCTTGACACCGCTTCGCAGGGCGGTGGTGGAAAGTACGTTGAGCGCCACCGTTCAAGAGGAAAGCACCTGGCGAGGGAGCGAATTGACCGCATCATTGACCCAGGAACCGCTTTTTTGGAACTCTCACCGCTCGCAGCCTACGAACTCTACGACGGTCGAGCCCACTCCGCTGGCATCGTCACCGGGATTGGCATGGTCCACGGCCGGGAGTGCCTCTTCGTGGCGAACGACGCGACGGTCAAGGGCGGCTCCTACTACCCCATGACGGTCAAAAAGCACATTCGAGCGCAGACCGTGGCTCACGAGAACCATCTTCCTTGCATCTATCTCGTTGACTCGGGCGGTGCCTTCTTGCCCATGCAGGACGAGGTCTTTCCCGACATCGGCCATTTTGGTCGTATCTTTCGCAACCAGGCCCGCATGTCAGGGGATGGCATTCCCCAAGTCGCTGCCGTCCTTGGTTCTTGCACCGCAGGCGGCGCCTATGTTCCCGCCATGTCGGATGAATCCATCATCGTCAAAGGCAACGGAACCATTTTCCTCGCTGGACCTCCGCTGGTCAAAGCGGCGACGGGTGAGGAAGTCACCGCAGAAGAGTTGGGCGGAGCTGATGTCCACACGGCTCAATCCGGGGTGGCCGACCACTTTGCTGAAGACGAAGATGAAGCATTGCGCATGGTGCGAAACGTCGTGGAAAACCTCGGACCAAATGAGAAAGCACCCGCCGCTATGCAAGAACCGGAACCACCTGCGCACGATGTCGAGGACCTCATGGGTTTGATTCCTGAAGACAACCGAACCCCCATCGATGTGCGTGAATTGATCGCTCGCATCGTCGACGGCTCCCGATTCCACGAGTTCAAATCCCGCTACGGCACAACCCTCGTGTGTGGCTTTGCCCACATCCACGGCCACAAGGTCGGCATTGTTGCCAACAACGGTATCCTGTTTTCAGAGTCCAGCCAAAAAGGCGCTCACTTCGTTGAACTGTGCGGCCAGCGGGGCATCCCCCTCGTGTTCTTGCAAAACATCACGGGATTCATGGTCGGCAAGGCCTACGAAGCAGGTGGCATCGCCAAAGACGGAGCAAAACTGGTCACGGCCGTCTCCTGCGTGAACGTTCCCAAGTTCACCGTCATCGTCGGCGGCTCCCACGGGGCTGGCAATTACGGCATGTGTGGGCGTGCATACGACCCACGGTTCCTCTTCATGTGGCCCAACAGTCGCATCTCGGTGATGGGTGGCCCCCAAGCCGCCGACGTGTTGACGACGGTCAAGCAAGACCAGCGAGCTCGTGAGGGAACACCGCCCATGGAAGGAGAGGAACTCGAGGCGTTCCGACGACCCATCCTCGAGAAGTACGAAACCGAGGGGAGCCCGTACTATTCAACCGCTCGCCTATGGGACGACGGCATCATCGACCCAAGAGATACCCGAGACGTGCTTGGCCTCTGTTTGGCAACGGCCCGAAACGCCCCGTTGCCCGACGACCGCTACGGTATCTTCAGAATGTAATTTTTGAATTGAATATTTAATTTTGTAATTGGAGAATTTGTCATGACATCAATGGATGCACCGCCCACCACCTCAATGGTTTCGTTGACCGTTGATGGCGCCCGAGCCAACCTCACTCTTTCACGGCCAGACAAATTCAACGCCATGAACGTCGAGATGATTCAGGAACTTATTCTCCTGCTGGAATGGACAGCGGAGCGAAGCGCAGGCCGGCAAGACGCCCTTGAAGACAGCGAAGGCCGACCTTACTTGCGAACCCTTGTCCTTCGAGGCGAGGGGAAGCATTTCTGCGCCGGCGCCGACATCAACATGATGCGGGATGCTGGCGCCAACACGCCTGAGGAAAACCGGGCTGATTCGGAACGCTTGGACAGGTTGTTCAACGGCCTCTGGTCCCATCCTTGCTTCACCATCGGCGCGGTTCAAGGGGTTGCGCTTGGAGGTGGAGCTGGCCTCATTTCTTGCTGCGACTATGTGGTGGCCACAGCGGACATTCGCATCGCACTCTCTGAAGGAAAATTAGGCATATTGCCCGCCGTGATTGGCCCCTACGTCTACCGACGGCTTGGTTCAGCCACCTTCCGTCGTTTGGCCATGCAAGCCAGTCGTATACGAGGTGATGAAGCGCTCCGAATTGGTTTCGTTGAAGCCTTGGTCGACCGTGCCGAAGAGGTGGACGCCGCTGTTGACGCCATGGTCGCAGAAGTCATGACCACTGGACCATCGGCGGTGACCCTCTCAAAGGAATTGACCCTCGGTTTTGACCGATGGACCGAAAGCGACGAAGCGCTGCGAGATTGGACCCTTGATTTCACCAGCCGCATGCGGGGTTCAAAGGAAGGGCAGGAAGGACTGTCCTCCTTCCTCGAAAAGCGTCCTCCGAACTGGAAGCCAGAAGAAAAGTGAACACGGAGGGATTCCTATCAAGGTCTTGGTCGCCAATCGTGGAGAAATCGCTTGCCGAATTCTTCGTGCGTGCAAAGAGGCAGGCCATCCAACCGTGGCCGTCTACGCCTCAAACGACCAAGGGAGTATGTTCACGGAAATGGCGGATGAAGCGGTGCTCCTCAACGGTGAAACCATCGGCGAAACCTATCTCGACCAAGGACAAATCATCGCCGCTGCCGCCGCAACGAACGCCACGGCCATTCATCCAGGGTTTGGCTTTCTGTCTGAACGAGCGGAATTCGCCACGGCCGTCAAGGATGCGGGCCTGATTTGGATCGGTCCTTCGGCTGAAGCGATTGAGAAGATGGGCGACAAGATGACCGCACGGCAAACCATGCGTGCCGCAGGCGTTCCTGTCATCCCCGGTGAAGAGGTGGAAGAAGACGACGAACATGCGGCCTTGGAAGCGCTGCGCCAAGCCTCTGAACGGGTGGGCTATCCGCTCCTGCTCAAAGCCTCAAGCGGCGGGGGCGGGAAAGGTATGCGGGCAGTCTACGAACCCTCGGAATTTGACCAAGCCGCAGCCGGTGCACGCCGAGAAGCCGTGGCCGCTTTTGGGGACGGTCGCATCTACATCGAACGTCTGCTCTCGGGCTCAAAGCACATTGAAATTCAGGTCTTGGCGGACCAGCATGGTCGCACCGTCCACCTTGGTGAGCGTGAATGCAGCGTACAACGACGCCATCAGAAGGTGTTCGAAGAAGCTCCGGGCCCCACGATGGACCCCGAACTGCGAGAAGCGATGGGGCAGGCCGCCGTCGCCGCTGCTGAAGCCGTGGACTACGTTGGCGCAGGAACCGTGGAATTCCTTCTTGCGCCTACGGGTGAATTCTTCTTCCTTGAGATGAACACTCGCATCCAAGTTGAACATCCCGTCACCGAATTGGTGACGGGGGTTGACATCGTTCGCGAACAACTGCGCATCGCCGACGGCCAGCCGATGTCGTGCGGCCCGCTGATGATTCGTGGACACGCCATTGAGGTGCGTCTTTACGCCGAAGACGCAGCCAACGGGTTCTTGCCCTCCATCGGACCTCTGGTGGTGTTCAGGTCACCGGAAGGTCCCGGCATTCGTTTGGACACCGGTGTGCGCGAGGGTGACGATGTCACACCGAACTACGACCCAATGTTGGCCAAACTCATCGTTTGGGCTCCCTCGCGACCCGAAGCCCTCCAGAAGATGCGTCGTGCGCTGGATGAATTTGTTGTGTTGGGCACCACCACCAACATCGAATTCCTGCGCGATTTGTGCGATGCTGAACCGGTGGTGGAGGGTTCAACCACCACCACGACCATCGACGACCTGTGGCCCAACGGCTGGAACCCTCCCGCCTCGCCGCTCCTTGAGGACGCTTCCTTGCTCGTTGCGGCGGGCGCCGAAACCCTCGGCCTTCATCGACGCAACAGCGCTGCTCCAGCAGACACAAACGGCGAACCTGCGAACCCATTCAACACCGTACAACGGAGGTTTCCTTGATGCAGCACACCTTTGCCTCAAGCGACGGCCCGGTGGAAGTGACCCTCGCTCGCTTGGGTGAGGGGTTCGTTTTGGAAGGCCATGAACTCACACTCCACAATCGCGGTCGTCTGCAAGTTCGTTTGAGTGACGGGCGTACCTGTCTGGCTCACGCTGCCAAGGTTGGCGATGTGTGGTGGGTCCACCTCGGAGGACGAACGTTCCGCTGGGAGCGGATTGAACCAGGCTCCTCGAGTGCTGAAGACGAGGGTGGCCTGGTGGCCCCCATGCCGGGCAAAGTGCTCGAAGTGCTGGTTGCCGAGGGAGATGTTGTTGAGGCTGGTGCGCCGTTGATGGTGCTCGAGGCCATGAAAATGGAACATCGCATCGTGGCTTCAGCCGATGGCACCGTGGTGAGCGTGAATTTTGCTGCGGGCGATCAGGTCGCTCAAGGGGCTGTCCTGTTGGAACTTGAGTGAGAATAACTCTTGAATATTTTCAATTGAATATTCAAATTTCCAACTCGAAATTTATCGCACACAAACGGGAGATTTTGTGCAAAACAACACAGCCGAAACAGCTCGAGCGACAGAGCGTTAAACGGACGGTTATAAGCGGAGTGAGTGTGCAAAAATTATGCGAAATCCTTTCATGATGCTCACCGATTGGAGCGTTGACCGTCCCAAACAAGCCTTCGCTGCTGTGTTTCTGGTGATGATGTTCCTCGCATCGGGTGGTATGCACCTCCAATTTGACAACAGCGAGGACGGATTTTTCCCCGACGATCCGAGCGTGGATTTGCTCAATGAAGTTGAATCAGAGTACCGGGCCAACATTGACTTCATTCGGATACTCGATGAGATTGATGCAGGAGATTTGTTCCTCGCCGAAACGTGGCACAGGCTGGCCATCATCGAAGCCACCATGCTGAACGACAGCAACTTCGAACCCTACCACTACCCGTTGTTTGGAACCCAAGCGAACAACGGCCCCGCAGGACAAGCCATGCAGTGGATGGTGCTTCAGGACAAGTCCACGGCCGCCTTGTGGCTTAACGACGTTCAAGCATCTGCGCTTGAGGTGATGACGGCGACTGATGATGCCAATCTGTCGGCGGCTCTCAACAACCTCTCTGCAGCCGCTGCTGCCGTTCCTGCCGTCGAGCCGGTAACGCCTGAACGGTTGCTTGCGTGGAACGCTACCGAGCCCGCTGCGTGGTTGGCTCGCCTGAATGACGGCGAGAATTTGAGCGGGGATTTGGGCCAGTTGATGGCGCACCTTTCGAGCATGACCGAGAACCGAACGCCTGCCCAAGTTGGACAAATTTTAGCCGTAACCGGCCCGCTTCAAGGTCAACTTGGACCCTTGATGGGGTTGCAAAGCGTGGACTTCCGTGCTGCGATTCTGTCCTGCTTGCCCAACGACGATGCTGCAGACCCGTGGAATTCTGACGGCCCGGTGATGGTCACGCTCGCGGTTTCAAGCGAACCGCTGGATTACGGCTACGAGATTCTCGGTGATGTTCAGGCCGACATCACCATGTGGGCCGAAGCCATGGAAGCCGATGTTGCCATTGCCACCAACGACACCGATGTCCGAACCTTCTCCTTTGCGCAATTTGCTGAAAATTCCAGCGCCACCATCGGCAAGGAAATCGGCATGCTCACGAGCGCAGCGATGCTTTTGTTGGGCATCATCCTGTGGTTCAATTTCCGAAGCGTGAGGGAAACGGCCTATGTCTTGTTCTTGACGGTCATTGCCATTGCCGCCACGTATGGATTGTCGGGATGGTTGCAATTTGCCGGTGTGAACATGACGTTCAACGCTGCCATGAACTCCATCCCCGTTCTTCTTTTGGCCATCGGGGTTGACTATGGGTTGCACGTTGTGCTCCGCATTCGGGAGGAATTGAAGGACGAAGAAATGCGCAACCCCCAAGGCCGCACGACGTTGCGGGACTTTGACAGGCACGCTCGAAAGCGGGCCATTCGTCAGGGAACCGTCCTGACTTCGATTGCCTTGATGATCGCCATCACCACCGATATCGTAGGTTTCCTGTCCTTCAGGTTGTCCACACTGGCTTTCCTTCAGGTGTTCGGGACCGTCATCGCCATCGGTTTATTCCTCATCTATCTCCTGAGCATTTCTGCCCTTCCGGCCCTTATGCTCATTCTGCCGACAAAGAAACTCCCGCTCGACCGTGCAAGCAAGGTCAACGTTGGCCCTGTGAGCCAAAACATCGCCAAGCTTTCCCAGCGGCCAAAATTGGTCGCGCTCATCGCCGTCGTGCTGTTGGCACCCATGGTGGCAGGGTTCCAGCAACTCGAGGTCGCCTTTGAGCAACGAGACCAGTTGGACGATTCGGTTCCTGTGGTCCAAGATTTCCTGCTCATCAGCGATGAATTCGGAACCAGCCGTTCCCCACTTTACGTCGTCATTGACGGCGATGTCATCAGCGAAGAAGGACGTGCTGCATGGACGGCGGCCTCCGACGCCATGAGCGCCAGGGACGACGTGAGCGGTGTGCCCAACGGCATTTGGGATGTGTACGAGCAAGCCCGACTTCAAGACCCGGTTTTGGACGGCTTCATGACGGCAGCTGAAACGGGGAATGCCGCAGGGTACGACGACCTTCTGGCGTGGTCCTTGGAAAACGATACGGGTATCGAGACAACAAAGAGTCTGCTCGCTCGAGACGGTGAACAAACGGTGCTTTCGTTCCAAGCCGATACGCTGGATTGGGGCGCCACTGTTGAACTCGCAGAGAGCATTGAAGCGACGCTTGAACAACTCTCAGAAGATGCAGGCGAGGCCTTTACCCTCCGATTGAGCGGGCGTGCCCTCATCAACGCTCAAACGACCGCTGATGTGGCCTCTGCCTCGGTGCAATCCACCGGTATCGTGGCGTTTGTCATTCTCTTCATGCTGGTGGGCATTCACACCGTTCGCAACGAAAACAACCTCAAGGAAGGATTGCAACGTGGCGTGGTCTCATGGATCCCGCTCATGATGGTGGTGGTGTGGGTCTACGGCATCATGGGCTACACCGGCTACAACATCAATTCACAAACGGTGACCATCGGAGCCTTGTCGTTGGGTCTAGGCGTCGACTATGCCGTGCACTTCACCACGCGACTGGAGGAAGAGGCTGAACACCACCCGATGGCTGAACCGGTTGAGTGGGTGGCGAAATCCACGGCCACGACGGGACGAGCCATGGCGGGTGCGGCCCTGACCACCGCCGGTGGTTTTGCTGTGCTCAACCTCTCTGCGCTCCTCCCGCTGCGACTCTTCGGACAAGCCTTCGTCGTGGCCATCACGCTTGCATTGCTGTCCAGCTTGCTGATTTTACCGGCCCTGTACTCGCCCTTCCTCAAGCGAACCGCCGCCGCCGCACGAGGTGAGAGCGAATGAAGCGAACAACGGTCTTCTGGTTCGCAAACATCGTTGGGCCGCTGATTCTGCTGTCCTACTGGCGAGGCGTTGCTGCGTTCGACGACCCCACGGTTTACTGGGGCAATGTTTCCGAACGGATGCAGGGCCTCATCGTTCCGTGGATGTTTGTTGCTGCAGCAGGCTACCTCATGATGTTCCATCGCTTCTTTTTCGCCTGGAGTGAAGAAGAGGTGGCTTCCTTGCATTGGCCCTGGAAGGAAAACGACGGGCTGGGCGTCCAGCGTCTGTTCGCCCTGTATGCGGCGTTCCTCCTGACCTCGCTGGTTTGGATTGACTTGACCCGACTCTACATCGAAGGCCCGAGCGCTCTGGGAGCCGTTGCCATCGTTGCCGTGCTTTGGACCGCAGGTTTGGCGGCCGTCGGTTTTGCTGTGCTGGTTTGGCCGTCTCGTGAGCGGCTGGCCGGTAGCAACATCGCCTTGATTGGCGCTGTGATGCTCTCGATTCAGTGCACGTGGTGGGATGCTACCTACTGGGTGGCCAACTTCGCTTGGTGAGAACAGGCGTTGATATACGCAGCAAGGTGGTGAAATGCCATGGAACTCCATGCACGTGTGATGTCGGTGTTCATTCTCATGATGCTGATGGCAGGGTGTACAGCGGCACCAACGGAGCCAACGACTGAAGAGGAAGAACCTGTTCTTTCGGCCGTCCCCGAGCGCCTTTCCTTTACGGCCCCGACCTTTGACCGGGCTGTTGACGAAGGAGCTCAGCATGATCTGCGTAACTCGTTTGACGGTCCTGTTCTGCTCCTTTGGGTCGCAGCGGGATGCAGCGGTTGCCACGACTGGACGGCGATGCTGAACGACGAGTTGGCTGCGGGAAACATCTCAAACACCACGAACATCGTCTCCGTCCACCGCTATCCCGCCTTTGAGTCCATCAACGATGTACGGGAGCGCTACACGACCAACAACTCGTCCACGCACACGCCGTGGCCACTGCTTCTTCCTTCGGAATCAACGAACGTCATTGACGTGGACACCGGTCGCATGACGGACGTCAACCTCTACCGAGCCTTCCAAAACCCCGTGACACCCACCCTTCAGGTGCTTGACAGCGAAGGTCGGCTCGTCTGGACCTCCAAGACATACTGGGCCAACGCCACTGTTTTGGAGGAAGCCTTGAACATCATGGAGACGGGTGGCCTCTGACATGGTCGCCCTCATTGATGCCCTGTTTTGGTTTTCGAGTCTCTACATCTTGCCCTTCTGGTTGATGATGTGGTTTGCCCCCACCCACGAACGAACCGCAGCGCTGATGCGAAGCGAATGGGTCTATCTTGCTCCCTTGGCGGTGGCCTACACTCTCGCTGTCCTGCCCAATCTCCTCGACATTTTCATCCAACTCGGCAGTGACATGCCCACGCCCGACATCGTTGTGGGCCTCTTTTCCGAGCGAGAGGTCATCCTCATCGGTTGGTTACACTACCTGGCCTTCGACCTGTTCGTCGGGCGATGGACATGGCAGCGATTGGTGGCTACAGGGCAGCCAATTTACATCTCGATGCCCGTCCTTCTGTTCTCGATGATGGTGGCACCGCTCGGTGCGCTCCTTGGGATGCTGGTCACCCGGGATTACAACGAAGACAAGGGCAACTCGGAAGTTGTGGCTGCTTGACCGAAAGTGGGCTTTGTCATAGGCTAGCGAATGATTCGACCCACTGAGCATTTCAACAAATCATGAAACAATGGCTTAAATGCTCATATTCAGAATTTCTCGGTATGAAGAACGTTGGAGGACGTGAACGAATGCTCCGTGCCGTGTTCGGTTCGGGCATTGTTATCTTCGATTTTCTCGCCACGGTTCAGATTGAAATTGTCTTCCTCATCGTCGGTCTGTGGGGCGTGTTGACCTCAGCATTTGGCTACTGCCCGTTCAACGGTTTGCTCAACCGGAACAGCTGCGCCATTGGCCTACAACCGGCCAAATCCTGAGGAATTTCAGGCATCGCCTGACTCGCTGTACCAATTGCCGTAGAAGTTCTCCGCGTTGTCAACACGAATGAACAGGTCAAGCGACGACCACACCAGGCTGTTGAACCCACTGGCCATACCTGCTTCTCCGCCGGCTTTAGCTGTCATGAATTCCAAGGTGTCGGATGGGGAATGCCATTCCTGCCAAAACGAAATATCGCCGCCAGGGCTGAAGAAGTTGAAGGTAGGGTAGCCAGCGGAAAAGAAGGAACAGTGGTCTGATGCACAGGACTCTGCGATTTGCCAGTTGATGGGGTTGCCTTCGGTTGGCGTGTAAGCGAGGTCATCCTCGATGGTCGTACCGACCCACTGCATCATACGCTCCATATTGGTTTGATTGGCGCCTGCGATGCTGATGTCCCAATCGTATTTGGTGGGTGCAAACAAATCTCCGGTCAAGGGGTCGATGATCGGCTCAGTCAGCGGGGTAATGGGATAGTTGAGCGAAACCATGTCGAAATTCATGTAGGCCTTGACAGAGACGTTCGCTGGCAGGTGAGCCACGTAAGCGCGAGAGCCGAGCAAGCCCTCCTCTTCACAGGCCCAGAGAGCCGAGACCACGGTATGGTCAAACTCCATTTTCGCCAGTGCCTGCGCCATTTCGAGAGAAACGGTTGACCCTGATGTGTCGTCGTTTGCGCCCTCGTTGGTCCCTCCGCTTGGGGGCGTGAACGCATAGGCGATGTCAAAATGGCCGCCAATGACGATGTATTCATCGGGATTTGTGCGGCCCCAATTATAGCCAACGACATTGAGTTGGTCCGGGTCATCATCATAGCGGGTGACCTCGACAAAGTCATATCCATACCCCCGCATTTCTTCTGCCATGGCCTCGGCTGCAGCCTCATATGCTGCACCACCCTCGTGAACGGAAGCGGATGCGCACCACCGATTGTTGTATTGGCTGGTGAGCATGTCGATGGTGTCGTAGGCTCGACGGCCATCGACCAGCATCAATTCTGTGCTGTCCTCAAGTGGAAGGGTGGTGTTCCATGTTTGGTCGCCTGCAGAAATGTTGAACGAAACGCTGTCGCGTTCTGAATCAAGAACCAAGACGGTGATGCTTGTGGTGCTGGCTGGGAATGACATTTCCATGCCGTCCCTCAAGACCCCAAACTCATCTTGGAAGAAAACACCTGGGGAGCGGCTAATGGTCCACGCCACCGTACTCTCAAGGTTCAGCGTCAAGTATTGCCCCCTCACGGCCGTCGTGGGCATGTTTTCATCAACGGTCAGCATGGCTTTGATTTCAGAGGCCTCTTCTTCCCCAAAGCATCCTGAAAGCGGGGCCAAGACAAAGAGCAAGGAGAGGATGAAGGCCATTGAGCGCTCCATGGCGTCATCCCCAATTGCACGGGTCCAGAACGGTCTGACCGCCCATGAACGGCTGAAGGACCTCGGGAACCGCCACGCGTCCGTCCTCAAGTTGGAACTGCTCCATGATGGCCACCAGCGCCCGTGATGTCGCCACAGCGGTGGAATTGAGGGTGTGAACGATGGGTTGGTTGGGATGGCCTGGCTGCCCGTAGCGAATACGAAGGCGGTTGGCCTGATAGTCAGTGCAGTTTGAGCAAGACACGATTTCCTTGTACTGCTGAGCACCGGGAATCCACGCTTCAAGGTCGTATTTTTTGGCTGCAACGGTTCCCATGTCGCCCGTGCAGATGTTGACCACCTCGTAGTGAATACCAAGGCTGTTCCACAGGTCCATGCAGTTCTTCAGAAGCTCCTCGTGGAGCGCCCAGGAATCTTCGGGTTTGGCGATGATGATTTGTTCAATCTTGGTGAACTGGTGCACCCTCCAAATGCCCAAATCGCTCTGACCGTGGCTGCCAACCTCACGGCGGAAGCACTGCGAAACACCGACCATCCGCATGGGCATCTGCTCTTCGGGAATGGTCTCGTCCATGTACATCGCTGTGAGAGGGTGCTCGGAAGTTGCGATCATGTAGTACTTGTCAGGCTCAACACCGTACATCACGGTCTCGAAATCACCGAGGTCGGTGACACCCTCATAGGACTCCCGATTCATCATGACCGGCGGTTGAACGAAGGTGTAATCCCGCTGACGAAGGAATTCAACGGCGTACTGCTGAAGGGCGAATTCAAGCCGAGCCAAATCACCCTTCAGGAAGTAGAAGCGACTGCCGGTGATTTTGGCTGCCCGCTTGAGGTCAACCCATTTGTTCATCTCAATGAGTTCGTTGTGGGTACGAGGCTCAAATGAAAACTCGGGCTTTGTGCCTTGAACGGCGTGCACGGTGTTTCCAGCATCGTCTTCACCCACGGGCACGTCCTCGTGGAGAATGTTCGGAATGGACATGCGCAAGCGGTCTCGTACGCTCATGGCTTCGTTGGTTTTTGTTTCCATCTCGGCAATCTTCTGTCCCAAATCCGCCACTTGCGCCAGAATGGCTTCGGCGGCTTCATTGTCGCCCGCTTTTTTGGCTGCTCCGATGCCCCTTGCTGCTTCGTTCTTCTCTCGGCGCAACTGGTCCGTCTCGTGGAGAAGGTTGCGCCATGCCTGGTCGAGTTCGATGACCTTGTCGATGTTCTCGTGAGGAAGGCCTCGTTTGGTATGGTCCGCCCGAATTGCATCGGCGTGTTCCCTGAACATCGTCATATCGAGCATGAGCGTCACCACGAGATGTTGAACATGAAAATATCGCCACCCATCAAGAGCAAGCCGCCGATAAAGTAGCCGAGAATGGCGCCGCCGTTCAGCAGGGGGAGGCCTGCCTGCGCCTTCCCACGAGCAACGTACGTCATCAACGCCAAGTAGCCGAGGAGGGCGCCTGCAAGGGTGGACATCGCAATTCCAAAGGCAACGCTAGGGTCGAGCCACTGCATGGCAGAGAGCACGAGCATGCCCGGGAAGATGATGTCGCCAAGACCCATGAACATGGCTTCGCTGTTCTTCTTTTTCACCCGCTTGACCTGCATACCTTCAGGAGGAGGGGAAGGTGCTGGACGCTTTCCTCGCTCGGTCTCTTCAATGAGGGAATAGTCACTGTCCTGAGGAGCGACGAGCAGAATGGGAAGTCGAAGCCCCACCATGGTGTCTGCCAAATCCAGCATGTGCTTCGACTTGTAGACTGCCCAGAAATCGTAGACGGCCGCCAGCACCATGAACAGGATCGCCAGTGCGGGCACAAAGGTAACGCCAAGCATGACCGAAACACCGGCCCCGAGCAAAACACCCGTGGTGTTGACAACGTACCACTCACTGTGAACAAAGAGAAGAATGAGCAAGAGGATTGAAACGGCCAGCCCAGCCAATGTCGGTCCCAAGAAGAGTTGCAAGCCGTACAGCGGGAACATGTCTGATGTCAACTCGCCCGTCTGAAGCGAGGTGGTCTCGTCGGATGCTGCGCTTACGACGACAAGTTCGGTGCGGTTCTCGTCAACGGCAAAGAACACCGCCGACGCATTGGCCTCAACGGGGAAACTGGCACGATTGACCAGCGAGGTGGTGTAGAGCCAGTGCGCTTCCCCGTCGCCGGCCACCAACAGGTCGCTGTAGCCCGAATCATCGAGGTCGGTGATGCGAACCGAACTGACCGATTCCACCAGTCCGTCGAGGTTCATTCGGTCTTGGATGGTGTAGGCCTCTTCTTGAGCGACCGAACCGTTCCATTCGATGCCCGTGATGGTGCCGTCGGATTGCCCAAACAGCAAGAGTCGCTGGTGGCGTGTGTCCGGGTGGGCTTGGGCGGTTGAGATGTTCTCTTCCATGAACGGCGACCAACCCACATCAGCCGACGTGAAGTTGACGTCCTCATCGGACTGAAGTTCCATGAGGTAGGTCGCATTGGTCATTCCACCCTGGCCCATATCAAGGGCTGGCGTGGTGTCCTCAAGGAGGACCGAAGCCGCTTGGTTTGGGGTCACAAGGAGCCATTCATCGTCGGCGAGAAGGTGGCTTAACACGGGACCGTCACCGGTATCAAAATTTGGAATTCGCCAGCGCCCTTCAGGGACGAGAAGGCCAGGGTCGGTCTCAAACGTCTTGAAGCGCAAGAGTTCGTCAAACGGGTTGGTCAGGTACATGGCGTCCATCGTTGAAACGGCGATGGCGCACCCTCCGAACATGTTGTCAAGCGGTACAGCCTCGTCGCCCTCCCACTTGTAGCAGGCATAACTTTCGGTCAATTCGCCGGTTTCAGACGCCACCGACCACGCATACGCGCCGCTGGCGAACGTGAGGTGGTCTTCAGAAGTGGTCATGGAGACGGGTGAATTCACGTCGTAGAGTTGATGGGCGTGGGTCATGCGCCAAACGGGTTCTCTGTATTCGTTTGAGGCGTCCCACGCCGTGATGTCAACGCTGGTGTTGGTGAATCCTTCACTGATGTTGGCCAAGATGAAACCGTCGTCGCCCCACGTGCCCAGCATCGTGCCAGGAAGCGAATCATCGGTTTCCATCACGAAAGGATCGGTCTCAAAATCGAGCACCAACATGTGAGCAAGCGGCACCATCGTGTACATCAGAGCGATGGAGAGAACGGCGTACATGCCGTATTTGATGATGTAATCCTTGCCCCAGCGAGCAAGGAAAATGATGAGCGCCGTGAACGCAAAAATCGCCAACAATTCAATGGCCACATATCGGACTTGAGTTGCACCCGAGGCGCCGAAGGCGTGAAGCTCACCCACGTCGTAATACGGTCGAATGTACATGGCAAGAGCGATGGTGGCGACGAACATGCCGGCCATTCCGGCCATGCCTCGCCACTGTTCGGCCATCAACGAACCAAGGCTGTCGCCTTCGCGAAGTTCGTCTTCAATCTGCGAAAACCGCTGAGAGACTTGGCGCTCCCCTTCGGTTGCGTCAGCATCGCTCATGGTCGTGCCAATCTCCCCTTCCATATCAGCCTCGCGTTTGAAAAAAGCGTGAAAAGCAAAGGAAAGAGCCTATGATGGCCAAGGAATAGCACGGCTCATGGTGGACGCCCACAGCGCTCGCGCGTGGCTGGAACACACCAAATCAAGGGGGATGGCCCTCGGTCTTCTCAACACCCAACGGGCGCTGCGTGAACTCGGGTTGCCGCCGCGTGATTACGAAACGGTCCACGTCGCTGGAAGCAATGGAAAAGGCACCGCTCTGGCCACGCTGAGTGCTGCCTTTTCTGCAACGGGCATCGCCCACCTCACGTTCACCTCACCGCATCTGGTGCGGGTGGAAGAGCGCATTCGGCTCAACGGATATCCGGTGTCCAGTCAGCGATTTGACCGGGCCCTCGTCAAGGTTCACGAGATGGTTGAGCGCACCGGACTCACCCTCACGTTTTTCGAAACGACGTTTCTCATCGCCATGGTCGTGGCTGCGGAAGAACCGATTGAGGTGTTGATGTTGGAAACAGGTCTTGGTGGGCGACTTGACGCCACACGCGTGGCTCCTGCTGATGTGGCGCTCGTCACCGCCTTGAGCCTCGAGCACACCGAGGTGTTGGGAGACACCCTTGAGGACATCGCTGGAGAAAAAGCAGCGATTGCGCGACCTGGGCGGCCCATGCTCGTTCGAAACGTGAAGCATGCCGCTGCAAGACAGCGCATCACACAATGCGCCGCAGAAGCAGGTTCCATGGACGTTGACGGTGCGGTTGAACCTGCGTTGCTCACCTGGGTGGACGTCAAGGAAAGTGTAACCTATTTTGAGGAAGCAGGCACATTGGCAAAGGCCGTTTGGCCGCATCTCAAATGCGCGGAGAACTGTCCCTTTCCTAAAATCCGCGGACTACGATGGCCAGGACGAATGCAGGACGTGCCCAGCCCTGCTCAACTCGGCATGAACTACCTGCTCGAAGGGGCTCACAACCCGAGCGGCATGATGGCCTCATGCGCCCAATTACGAACCCTCGATCGGTGGAACGAGCCGTGGGCGTTGCTGTTGGGCTGCACACCTCAACAGGACATGAAGTCCATGCTCAAGCCGCTCGTGGACCTCTGCAAAGCGCATCCGCCGGTCGCTCTCGTACTAACCGAACCACAATTTGGTCGCTACCCTGGCGTAGCGTGCGAGGAAATCGCCGCAGTGTTGCGTGAAGACGGCTTGGAAATTACACGGGCGTTTTCACTGCCCGAGAAAGCGATAGCGTGGCTGGAGACGGAAGCACACGGTGCCAAAACGGTGCTTTCTATTGGGTCCCTCTACCTTCAGGGCAACGTGCTGGCCGCTCTTGGAGCCGACGATGACGAAGGTCTGGCGATTGTGGCGAAGGACTGAAACGATGATGCAGATTCATCGGAGTTGGTGAGAGCGTGAAAGAGAAGCACTTGGCCATTCGGATTCAACAGTGCTTGGCGTTGGCCGAAGCGTCAAACTGCCCTCGCCGAACGTTTGGTGCCTTGCTGGTTGACCCTGCCCGAAACGTGGTCTTGATGGACGGCTACAACGGTGGACCTCGAGGCGGAGGACGCTTGTGCGGTGGCGAAGAGTGCCTTCGCGACACGATGAACATTGAGTCCGGGACTCGGGTCGAAATCGGATGCCATCACGCTGAGATGAACCTCATTTGCAACGCTGCGGCCAACGGCGTGCCCACCAACAACGCCTGGCTCATCGTCACGGGCGAGCCCTGCATGATGTGTGCAAAACTGATCCATCACGCCGGCATTGAGCGCGTCGTCATCGTCGATGGGGGCTTCATGGGCGAGAACGGGGTCGGTTATCTCGAAAACCACGGGGTGGAAATTCAACGCACAGAGGGGCCAAAAGACCCTCGTGCAGACCATTGAGGCGTGCTGTTCACCGCAATGAAGTGATCACCGGCGAATGAACATCAATTTCCCTTCGGGGTTGATGACGTCCATGTTGTATTCAGCCGTGTCATGCGTTTCAAGGTTGAATTTGAGGCCGAGTTTCCGACTATAATATCGCGCCCTGTCCCTCGCTTCTTCTTCGTCGTAATAGGAAAACCACTCGAGGTTCAACAAAACAAACGATTCTTCCTGACTGTGAGGGTCCCACAAACACACCCTTCGATTGCCCTGAGTCATTGCGCCCTCGCTTGGTGGGTCGTAAAGAATAGCGATTTCGTCCGATGATTTGAGATAGAGGCCGCCCAACGACTCGGGATAAAATTCCTGTCCCGTTTCAGGGTCGGACGTGTGTTCCACCACCGCAATGAAGCGATGGCGCTCGTCGAACCAATGGATGGTGTGGACATCTTCAAGCGGGTCGGGGTAGAATAAGTTTTGAATGGAGCCTTGGAGAATCTTCCCTCCAAACCAAAAGAAAGGAATCGTGAAGATCAATAAACAGGGAAGGAAAACAAGAGCTCCACCCAGGGCCATCCCAATGACGGCAACAAGTGGAATGGCGCAAAAGACCGTCCCAAATATGAGCATCCCAATCGAGGCCCCAATTTGCCTGCCACCTCGACGGTGTTCTTCTTCGGTGAGAAGAAACACATGGTTCGGCACACCACTTTCCTCAATTGCGTCCATGAGTTGCTGGCTTCGGCCCTCATCGACCTTTCGTTCTTGACTTGGGCGTGCCACCGGTGTGGTGCTCGTTGAATCTGCAGATATTTTGTCCATCAATCCCATCGTTTCACGCTCTCAATCTCCGTGTCCCATCTACCGTTCGTCTCGCTTGCGCTTGGCAACGGCTTGTTTGAGCAAAAATTCAATTTGAGCGTTGATGGAACGAAATTCGTCTTCCGCCCACACGCGCAGGTCATCGTGCAAGGCGGGATCAATACGGAGCAGAAGGCGTTTCTTTTCCACCTTCTTTCGCCCCCCTGGCATGCCGTCTTTGCTTTGGGCCCGTTCCGTGCTTTCACCCATGTGGTCTCCTCCAACGATGCATCACTGATACAAGGTGCCCGTGTTCACCACGGGCGTCGTGTCCGTTTCAGAGCAGAGGACGACCAGGAGGTTGCTGACCATCGTCGCCTTCTTTTCTTCATCGAGTTCAATGATGTCTTTGGCGCTGAGTTGTTCAAGAGCAAGTTCAACCATGCCCACGGCACCGTCCACAATCTCTCTGCGCGCAGCAACCACGGCACTGGCCTGTTGACGGCGAAGCATAGCTTGGGCAATCTCTGTGGAGTAGGCGAGGTAGCTGATGCGAGCCTCGAGCACGGCGATTCCAGCACGGGAAAGGCGCGCCTCAACCGAGGCCTGCAGTTCTTTGGCGATGATGTCCTGATGGCCAGAAAGCGTGATGCCGCCGATGTCCTTCTCTTCGATGGCGTCGTAAGGGTACTTGGTGGCCATTTCCCTCAGAGCGGCCTCGCTTTGAATCTGGACGTAATGCTGGTACTTTTCCACTTCAAACATGGCTTCGGCGGCGTCGTAAACGCGCCAAACGACCACAGCGGCGATGTTGATGGGGTTGGCGTTGACATCGTTCACCTTGAGTTTGCTCGATTCGAAGTTGTTGATTCGCAGAGAAATTCGTGATTTTCCATACAAGGGATTGATGAAGAATCGAAAACCCTCTTGCTTGAGGGTGCCCACATATTTGCCGAAGAACTGCGTCACGACCGCCTCGTTTGGGTTGACGATGACGTAACTGTTCCACATCAAGAACCAGAGAATGCCGCCCCCGACATTGAGCAGGATGGCCACAGGCCAAGCAAAGGCCCAGAGAACTTGGCCGAAGAGGAGAACCAGACTGAGGAGCGCATGGGCGCCGAGACCGACAAAACCGTTGATGGATGAGAGAGGAGCATCCTTGAACGTGGGCCGAGGGGTGGTTGAACGCTGGCCTGTTTGAACTGCTTGCATGACACGGCGATGGAAGACCGTGAAATAAAGATATTGGAATGATATCACTTTGACATCGCATACCTATGCCCATTGCTCTGGTGAAGACTGAAGGAACGGGGACCTCAAGGCGTGTAATTGATGAACATGAAGATGCCGAACAGGAAGATCAGCAGCGGCACGATGAAGATTTCAAACAACGACCTGTTCTTTGCCAGCACGTCCATTTCCGTGCCGTAGTGCACGATGGATGCGTCGCCTGTTCCCGTGGTCGGCACCATGGTCAGAAGCGCCTGTGGCAGTGTTTCATGGCCGCCCCACTTCTCGATGTGGTCAACGTCGCGGGGAACACAATCACCGAGAATGTAGATGGGGTCGCCCACGCCAATGCCGACAAGGTTCCATTTCCAATCGCCTCGCTGCCAGGTATCGAGCAGAGGGCCGTAATCCACGGGCTTCTTTTGCCAGAGTGAAGGGTCAATGAGCATCCCTCCCGAACCGTCGTGAACCATGAACGGCACGCCACCATCCTTGGTTTCCCGGTGTTCCCACGAACAATGCGTGTCGCCGTCCGAGTCGGTTCGACAGACGTACTCATAGGATTTCCACTGCCAGCACACCAGTCCCTTGTGCGTACGCCCACCGACCGACATTTCGGGTGTACCAGCGACCGAAGGGCGAACTTGCCCTACGAGTTCTGCTTGGCCGACGGCCACGCTGCGAATGGGTGAAGTCGGTAGGTCTCGAATCAAGCGATTGAGTTTGAATTGTTTCCATGCGCTGAAGAACCAGAGAATGTTGACAACGGTTACGACGGTGGTCATGCCCCAGCCGACCAGTGTATGAAATTCAGAGCCGTCCCTGGCCCGAAGGTCGGCTGAGAGCCAAATGAACGACCCTGCAAACACGATGGCCCCGATGCTGTAGGGCGTCAACAGAGCCGCTTTTGGTGTGCCGATGATGTTCGGATGTTCAGGCATGAGTCGGCCGTCTTGGTCGCCTGCATACGGTTCGTTGAACGTGGTCGGTGCGGGTGCTCCAAACAACCAATCGTGCTCAACAGAGCGAGCAGCGTGGTCCGAGTAAGGCAGCGGCTCAAAATTTGGTCCAAAATGCGGGAAGTACCGGCCACTTAAGCCGAGCACGCCTGGCGCAGAGGAGATGTCTTTGGCGGCGGAGCGGTTGGCTTTGCGAAGTTTGCGCAGGTTGTCAAGGAGCGGAGGCGACGTACTGTACATGAACAACAAACCGCTGATACCCGTATTCAGCAGCGCCCAACGACCGCGATCTTCCCTCTGGGTGACCTCCTGTGGCTCGGCTGATGGGTTGTTCAGGTTTCCAATTTCCACCACGGAGAGCAACTGGTAGCGAGGAGGTTCCTCTTCCACCATCACAAACGCATTAAATTTGAAATTTGATTCGCCAAACCCCTCGCCTTCAATGGTCCTCGACCATTCGCTATCGCAGGACGGTTGGTTCACCTCCCCTTCAGGTAAGAGGGAGCCCTCAAACGAAAAAGCCGCATCGATGACAACGCCTTCAGCGTCCATCATGGTCAACGGTTCTGCATCGGCCATGTAGAAATCGTAATCCCAACTTCCTCCGCCTTCGTCGTCCTCAACCCACTCGCAATCGTCGTAGGCAAGAACGCCCTCAACCAGTTCCAACGGAACCACGACAAAGGCGGCCTCAACGGCGTATTCATTCGAGTTGTAGCCGTCCTGAAGCGGGCCGTATTCGTAGGACGACATGTCATCGTGAAGGTAGGGAATAACCGTGGCTTCCTCCACACGAGGCACGTCGGGGATGAGGAGGCTGGTGGAGTACAAGACCAAGGCTGCCACCACAAAGGCGGCCGAAAAGAAATAACCGACACCGTGCCTTAGGGTGGGTTTTGGAAAGGCGAAGAGACCTTGGTCGATGCTCTGCACCTCGGTCCGGTCCATGTTCGGACCATTTCGTGCCTCGCTATAACCGCACCCCCGTTAACGACGATTTTAGGGTTGAATTGTGTCAAAAAGAGTGGACTGAAAGGGATTTAATGCCGGGGGCAGGATTCGAACCTGCGAAGCAATATGCAGAGGAGCTTGAATCCACCCCCTTTGACCACTCGGGTACCCCGGCTTCTGTCCGTTCGTGAAGCCTGTTCTTCTTGACTATTCCTCTTGCATGGTGTCCACCAAATCAAAGGGTTTGGGCGGAGGGCGGCGGTGGGAAACGATGCGTCGGATGCGTTCGAGATGGTAGGCTTCTTCTCGCTGGGAACGTTGCTGACGCACAACGAACAACACCATACCAGCAACGAGCAAGGACAGAACGGACAAACTCAACATTGCCATGCTGCCATCCGCATCGTCGCCATCACCTGCTTGGATGTCCGCCAGCGGCACGGGGACCTGCGGCGTATGGTTGACAATCTCAAGGTTCAAGCCCAATCGGCCTTCCTTCCAGGCCTCGACGTTCCAGACAAAGTTCACCCATTCACCCGTGTCGAGCATGGTGCTCTCGTTGGCCATGATGCGACCTTCGTCGTCGCGCAGGATGACGTTCATCTCGCCCGACAACAACCCGTCGTTGGCGATACGGGCGTAGATGGAGACGTTCTCGCCCACCGTTGGTCGGAACGGTGTTGCCGAAAGGTCGGTGAGGACCGGTTCAAAAGCGTACCAGGTCAGACCCACATTCAACGGTGCTGCCTGCGTTCCATAGCCGGTCAGGGCACGGCCGGAGCGATCGGTGGCTTCGAACCACACGATGAGGACGTCGCTGCGCGTCAGGGCCACGTTGGTTGGGAGGAAATTCACGGTTCCGTTGTACACCGTGAATTCGTTCACCACGTCGGTCAACGTCAGGGAAAATTGTTGCTTGCTGCCTTCAACGGGCTGCCCGAGGCGGTAAAACACAGCGTGCATCTGCAACGCTGTGGGCGGCATGTCGGTGTCGTCGTTTACGCTCAAGGAAACGGAAACCGCTTCCAACTCGTTTGAAGCGAGGTTCTCAAGCATGCCCGGTGCGATGACAAGTTTGGGGGCAACATCGTCCACGACCACCTCATAACTGAGTGGATTCAATCCGTAGCCTACAAATCCTGAGGCGTTGATGATGAACAACCCCCTGTCCTCGTACATCACGTTCTCGTTCATGGACACGTTGAGTTCAATCACGCCCGTCGTCGTCAAATTGACATCGCCCCGCTCAACCCGTTCACCATCGCTCAACGTCCATTCAAAAACGCCGATTTGAGGGAAATCACGAGCAAGCACATCGGTACCTCGGTGGAAGAGACCGAATTGATGGTGAACGATTTCGTTTCGATGGAACCAGTAGGTTGAATCGGCGTTTTGTCCGTACGGTGCTTCGGTGTCCGTGATGTTCAACCATCGCAGCTCCACGTCATCGCTTGGTGACCAGGCCACGCTGTTCAATTGATAGAGACCGAGACCGAGGTCTTGCCCCTCATCAAACACCTTGAGCGAGGGAACACCGCCGTTCGCAAACAAGGTCTCGCTCAGATTCCAACTCAATCGGAAGGAAAAACGAACGTCGTAGGTGGTCACCAGTGGGCGCTTGGTCACCTCGACCGTGGGTGGTGCAACAAAACAGGCCTCATCGTAAGTGACCTGTTTGAACCGAGGCTCGTAGTGGACGAAACAGGCGGTTTGGTTGGCTTCACCAATCAACGCCAATTGAAGGGAATCGAGGGAGGTGATGCCGTTTGCATCGCCCAGGGCCACGTCGAAATGATGTTCGTGCCCTGCGAGCAGCTTCCCGTTCACCCGGTCCAAGCCAATGCTCTCCGGGTCCACAGTGGTGTCCGAGCGACGCTGAACACTGATGGTGGCCAAATCGTGCGCTTCACCGAACGAACCACCGCCTTCCAGCGGATTGCCGGCCAAATCTTCACCCACCAACACCACGCTGATTTTGCCGGTGGTTTTGCTGTCGGGCACAACGCTGAGGGAAGAGAGCAACGGGAGATCGACTTCCATCTCGGTGACACCTCGATTGAGGCTGACGGTCTGTTCTTGGTATTCCTCCTGTTCCATCATGCCGTTTCCGTTGGTGTCGTGGATGCGTTCAAGCCACGTCCACACCTCCAACTGGCTGGCAAGGCCCTCAGGGTCGCTCAAGCGAAGTCGGAGGGCGACGTCCTTGCCGTACATGGAAATGTGACCGTCAGCGGGTGTTTCCCTGCCAGCATCAAGGGCCGTTAGCGAGTCAACTTGGGGAGGGACCGTATCGTGCAGGAATCGCGTCGGCGTCAACACCACTGTCCGGTCTTCACTCGATGAGGCATCCGTGTCGATTGGCCCCCGTCGAGAGAGGCTGGGGCGAATCTCAAAGAAGGTGTTACTGGGAATCAAATCGTCAAGTTCAGGCGTCGCCATGCTGAGAGAGAACCATCCACCTGTACCCACCTCTGCCGACCATGTTGTCGACCAGTTCACCGGCGTTCCGGCCCATTCATCGGGCCCACCTGAGAGGTTCTTTGGTGGAACCGCACGAAGTGTAACGGTGACTTCGGCCTGCCCGGCTTCAACCCACTCGTTGGCGATGCCTTCCATGCGCACCCGCCCTTCAGCCACCAAGGATTGGTTTTCTTTCAGGTGGAAGGGCCAAAATGAATTGGTCCAATCGTCGATTCGGCGCTGGGATGCATCGGTGACCGTGAAATCGACCACCTCCAAATCGTTCTCAATTTCATTGAAGGCGGTTTTCCGCACGAACACCTCGGGCCCTGTTTCTAGCCCATCAACGTCCTCGGCGACGGTGAGCACCACCAGATCGTCAACATCGTCCAACAACCACGTGCTGGTCAACACCCACGTCACGGAACAGGTGTTGAGACTGCATGAGACGCTTGACGATGAGGCGTCAAGTTGAGCAAGCCCCGCTCCATCGAGCTGTCGGAAACGAGGCGCTTCTTGAATACGGTCAAGTTCCACATGAACCACGGCGTCATCAAGGCTTGAGGTTGGGGAGAGATAGAAGGCGACTTCCTCGATGTCGGGGGCGTCTTCGGTGGCATCAAGGGGATTGATACGGGTGTGGTGAGAGGTGAACGAAACGGTCTGTTCTGGAAGCCACCGCGTGTAGGTGGGGGATTCCACCTCTTCGGTCATGAGGGGCAAGGTCGCAGCACCGAGGGCCACACGAAGGCCGCCCCGTTCGGTTTGGACATGGAGAGGGACATCGAGAACGCTGCGCATGTCACCTTCAAACGAAGCTTGTTTCGCACTGTTAAGGGCGCTCGCATTCACGTCAACTTCAACCGTGGTGTCGGGAAGAAGATGCATGAGGTTGAGCACCTTAACGTCCGCTCTTCCCTGCACCTCAATGTCCACCGTGCAGTTGAGCACCGTTCGATTGGTTGAGTAGACCGAAGAACTCACGGAGGACGGGCACATCTCAGACGCTTGAACATGAAGGGCTGTGGAGCCGGCTGCCAGGCTGTGCAGCAGGCCGTCAATACGAACCTCAGCGTCGCTGGAAGTGTTTGAGACCAACACCGTAAACGCTGGACCGAGTCCTGATGATCCCTGAACAACACGGCTGAGGGTCAAGAACGACATGTCCAAAGTCGCGTCCTCAAGGTGGAGGTTTGGGGCCGGCTCATCGGGCTCCCAGAGGACATCGTTACCGTTGTGGTCAGCACCGTTCCATTGCGTGTTCATACCAAACAGGTCGGTCATGCCGTTTGGCGGCCAGGTCATCACGGAGACGTTGTTCCATCCGAGCGCCATGCTTGGAGCCTGCGGAGGCACGACGCAATCCAATTCGGCTTTGGCCCTGATGAACGATTCACCGCCGGATGCCACGAGCGTAAAGGAAGGGATGAGGCCAATATCACCACCCAGTGAATGGTTGAGGTAGGTGATTTTTGCAGGTGCAGGAACATAGGCAGAGCCGACCACTTGACCGTTGGATGTGGCCCAGGTGAGGTTGTCGCCAACGGTGGTCAAGCGATACCCATCGTGGGGGCAGGCAACGGAAGCGGGCAAATCGATGGAAAAGGGAGCGGTGACCTGCAACGTTCCGTTGCTGTCAACGGTGACGCTGGACGAGGCAACCTGGCTGTCCACGATGTGTTGCGGGCCGATGTAGGTGGTTCGTCCGAGGCTCAAACTGTGAACCAGCGGGGTTACGTAGGTGTCGTTGGAGGCCATCCGAACACGCACATGAACCGCAGGGTGCTCGTTGGGGTCGAGGGCAACATGCGCTGGCAACGTGAGGTTTTGATAGGCGGGGATGGGCTGCTGCTGCGCATCGAGGAGGTCGAACAGCAGGGATGTTCCGTTGGGTCGCTCGTACCAGCCGTCCAACCAACCATAACCAAACAGGGCGTCGGGAGAAATGGAACTTGAGACCCAGTGGCCGCTCGGTTCAAAGACGTCGATTTCGATGCCGGCGTCATCGATGTACCATCCATCGCCCTCGATGTAAGTGTCAGAAAAGAACGAAAATCGAGCCTTGAGGGATTGGCCAGAGAGGTTGGAAAGGTCGTAGGTTTTCAGTTCAAACTCACGGGTGTTGGACGGGCCGCAACCGTTGGGAACGCTTGAGCCGTCAATGATGCCCTCACCAAAGAGGGGCGAATTGGTGTTCACGGTGGAGATTTGATCGTGGAACCCGTTGAGTTGTGGCGGAAGCCACCACCAGTTCTGCCCACCATCGGTTGAAATCGAAACGCCGCCTCCGTCCCAGTTGGCTTCCGTGCAAACCCACGAACGGAAGGAGAGGCGAGCACTTGCATTGACGGGAATGCTGTATTCCTGCGTGGTCAAGTGCGTGTAGATGTTGTTGGTGTATTTTGTTGTCAAGTTCACCGCAGCGCCGTTCTGTCCCGAGTGGAAGAGACCGGGACCGTAACCCGAGGTGTTGCGCGTCTCTCCGATTTCCCAGCCGTCGGGCCATGTACCTTCGATGACCCAACCCGGCGGTGTGGTCATCGAGACCTCGAAGGAGTGTCGGGTTTCTTCTGACGGGTTGACGCCGAAGTCGGTGGTCCAGTTCCATTCGTTGATTCGCGTCGTCGCATTGTCCAGCCAGCCGCGTTCATCGCCGAATTGACCCGTGGTGAGGCTTGAGAAATTTGCCAACTGAAGGCGCTCCTCTTGAGCTGTACCGGGTTGATGAACGATCCCTACGTTATCGATAGCAACGCCTTCCCACCCGGACGAGGCAAATCCACCGTACCCGTTCTGGTGGTTGGTGGTGACTTGGAACTGGAACAGCACGTTGGAGGCGTTGACGTGACCGGAGACACCGCTGGGTACGTTGTAGGAAATGGTTCGCCAGCCCAGGGATTCGTCAGTATAGTAGGTGCCTTGGATGTTGAGCCCGTTTCCAGGAAGGCCAGGAATACCCGATACGGGCGCCCAGGTCGTGCCGTTGTTGACGCTAACGTAGACCAGGAGGTTGTCATAAAACGAGCCCTCGATGTCCCAGTTCGCTGCGAATTCAATCTTCATTGGCCCCGTGAATTGAGACAGGTTCGCTGGCAGATAGAGTCGCCCGTCTGCGTTGTTGGCGTAGTCACCGGTCATGTTCCCATGGAACCATGCGCCGGGTAAATCACCGAGGTTGGAAAGGGTAAAGTTGTCCAAGAACCAACCCTCCCGCACGCCTTGAGCGGTGGACGTTTGGAAACAAAACCGCACTTCGAAGGTGGTGGCTGCGGACGGAATCAGCGCATCGAGGTTGACATGTGCCTGCTGCCATGTTCCTGATTGGCCAGCCCAAACCGCGCTTGGGGTGTTGCTGAGCGAAGAGGTGTTTGAATAACCTCCACTCGGCGTTAAGACCTGCCAGTTCCCTCCGGTGGTGCGCCCTTCCATCCAAGCAGCATCGCCGTCTTGGAGCGAAAGCCAATGGTCAACCGTCAAATTGTACTGATTGACGAAAGCTGGGATTGGTTCGGCGGGTGATGCAAGGCAGCCACTCATGTTCGCAGACAGGCCGCCCAAGGCCTGGGTGGCGAGGACGCGCTGACCTTGTGTGGCGGTGGACGGGTGATCTGGTGAAACAGCGGTGCCGTTCAGGGGAACGACGTTCCAAGCATTGTGGTCCGGACCCTGCCCCTCCCAATCCGGTAGAGTCTCGATGAGCGTCTCAAAATCAGTGAGCGTCGCCAACGTCGATTCGGTGGCGAGGCTCAATTGACCGCCGTGGCCAAGGCCCTGCGTGCCGTCATGCGTTCCGCTCCACCCCGTATTGGCATCAATGCCAAACCTGGCGGATGTATCCGGTGCCTCCGTCCACATCGGTGTGATGGACAGTTGGCCACCCGTGAACGTTTGATTGTACGGAATGTTGAGAACACCGGTGCTGGATAAGTTCAATCCGGTTTCGTTGGCCTGAGGCGTGTAATACGTTGAGTGGGAGGTTGCAGGAATCGAGAACTTCGGTGCAGGAGCGACCATTGGCGAGGCCGAGACAAACAGCATCAAGAAGCACAGTATCAAAGCCGATAGGCTCCCATGGGGGAGGGAAATCGGACGCTGAACGGTGGGCACGGGCAAAACACCTCGCTCCGCGAGGTGAGGTTTTGTGATATGAAAGGGTGTCACGATTGCGTCAAGTGAACAGGACCCTTTGGAAAGGTGGAAGAGCATTCAAATCCCGTCACCTCCACGTCCCCCACATGACCCCTGTCCGAGATCTCGACAGCGCACAAGCGCAGGAGATCGAGGAACAATTGTTCACAACTCATCGACAGCAACTCCCAAGGCACGTTCCCGTTGCGCTGCCTCGACAGGATTTCTGGGAAATGGTTCGAGCCCTTCTGTCCAGCCTTGACGTTGAAATCCAAGACATGGTTCGGAAAGGCTCGACCGATATGCGACTCCAAAACCTGCAGAAGCGTCAAACAAACATTCGGAGAATTGCGTCTGAGTTAGCTCGCAAGCGCATGGTGGCGATGATGCAACACGTTGCGAGTCAGGAACTTCGCAGTGGCGTCAATCCCAGCATGGCTCACGAACTTCCCTCGATCGATTGGCAACGACACGACCCTGCAGAGAAGGCCTTCTACCACGCCTTGCAAATGAACGTTGACCGTTTCAAGAAGGAGATTGACTGGCTGGGTATGCAGCAAGGTCTCCTCGGTGAGGTGCTCGGCGCACCTCGTACACACGCTCCGGGAACGATGCAGTTGGATGCATTTGTTGATGATGGAAAAATCACCTCACAGCCGCCTCCCGATTTGGCTTTTGAAGACCCGCTTGAACCGCTTCCTTCGGCGGACGAGGACCTTGAGGAGCGCTGGATGGACGAGGCGGCTTGGGTTGACGAGGAAGCCTATCTCCTCGCTGATATGGCTCAACGAGACGGTGATGCACCTGCGCAAGCTATGGAGAAAACCGAGGTCCTTGCTGGAGCAAAACACGGTGCTGCCATGGAATTGGCGCCGTCAAAAGAACCGATTGAAACGATTCAAGACGAGCCTCTAACGGACGAACAGCCCGTTGAGGAAAAGGCGCCTCAACCCGAACCTGATGAGGAGAACGTTCGCGTTCGAATCCTCGAAACAATGCCTGAACCGGTGATGGATTCTGCTGGCGAGCCGTTGTCGCTCGAAGCCGGCGATGTTCACTTCCTCGATGAGGAGACCGCCGCCTGGCTGGTCGACGCAGGCGTCGCTGAGCGAGCCGAACTCTGAGCGGGATATCACGCGTGGCTTTCGCAGGCTTACCGTTGGAAGACCAACCGAGCAAGTACTCAGTTGATGTTTCTCATCGAGATCTCAATGCTGACGGTGTCAGGAATGGGAATCTTGGTGACCGAGCGAAGAGCGGTTTGGTCCTTAGCCGTGGAGATGTCCATCTCAAGCAGACGCTTGTGGATGCGCATTTCCCAGTGGTCGTAGGTTTCGCTTCCTTCGCCGTCGGGTGCTTTGCGAACAGGCACGACGAGTCGGCGGGTTGGGAGAGGAATCGGTCCACGGAGGTTGATGCCTCCGCTGTCGCAGATGGTTTTGATTTGGGCAGCGACGTCATCAATGTCTTTGTGGTTTTCACCGGTCAACTTGATGACAGTCACA
>JBMYQB010000016.1:11675-37736 GCA_049600935.1 Candidatus Poseidonia sp. | reverse complement strand
GCGTCCCTCGCTTTTTGTAGGGATTCTTGAGCCTCCTTCGTCGTTTCACCCTGCTCTGTGAGGGCATCCAAATGCGCTTTGGCTTCTTTCGTCAAGGCGTAGGCGCGATTGTTTTCTTCCTGACGCCGCTTCAAGTCATCAGGCAAGCGTGAGGCAACGGATTGTCGCCTAGCGAGAATGGCCTGAATCAGTTCAGCAGGCTCAACGGACAACAATTCATTGGCCTGCATCGTTTTCGGGGGGTGAATCAACGTAAAAGAAACAACCGCTCACCCCCTCCAGCGGCGCGAAGGTGAAGAACCACGAGATTCACGCTCATCCATGGAGGGCCGAACCGAGCCACGGAAGGGTGTCAGTCTCCTTCTCGTCTTGGTCATGACCTTCTCACTCTTGCCCGGTGTTCAGGCACAATCCGGTGAGGTCCTTCTTGACGCCGAATCCTTCAGTGTTGATGATTATGCTTCCTTCCAAGGCGCCTCTCTTCCGTTCACAGTTGAATTGCACGAGCAGTCGGGTGCAACAGCCAACGTGAACCTCACGCTGTTGGTGAACACCCTCGAGGGCACCCTGCTTTCGAGCACCACGCAGACCGTTGGAGAGATGACACCCCTCGAAGAGCGAAATGTTTCTGCTGTCTTTGAGAATCTTCCTTTCGGGTTTAGCGAGGTCACGGTCTTGCTCGAAGGCGATGTTGGAGTCAATACCTCCACGCACGTGGATTCTCTCTCACGGACGGTTCAACGGCTTCGACCGCTGGCGATAACACTCGGTGGGCCTACGAGCGTTGTAGCAAACCCTGTTGACCACGCCGGAGTGGCCACGGGTAATTTTTCGCTTCACGACGGCGATCATCTTCAAGTGGACTTCCCCATCATCAATAACGGCGATGTCAACTGGACTGGAGGTGTTGCTCTTCAGCTCCTCAATGAGGGACAAAACGAAGATGTGGTTGTTGAGAACATCACCGTCAATGCCTCTTCATCGTACCTTCTCACCACGGCACCGGTTCTTCAGTTGGTTGAAGGACACATCACGTGGAGTATTGAACTCCACAATGTAAGCGAAAGTGAACCAGGAACACATGAACTGAACGGAACGTGGGAGGTTGGACCGCCACCGCTCCCTGTATTGGAAGGAGAACTTACCTCCAATGCTGATGCAGTACGTGCGGGTGAGACCCTCACAGTTGCGTTGGAGGTGTGGAACAACGGTTCGGTCACCTACACCGGTGGTCTCCAGTGTTCGGTGGATGACGTGGACGTTTTCGCTGTATCAAATTCGAACATCGGCCCCGGTACGAGCATGAATTGGACATTCGAACTTTCAGCCAAACCTCTTGATGTGGTTTGCACAACCGACGGCCAGCGAGTAAGTGCCTCTTCAGGGTTCCCGGTGAATCTCACAGTAAGCATGCCCTCAGCAGTGTTTGAGTCTGCGGGTTCAACCCTACCGTCGTTCAGTGGGGGTCCGTGGCACAAGGGTGATTCCGTGGGTGCCAACATGCTTCTGCGGAACACGGGGAGCATGGATGGACGAGTGCGGATGGTCCTTTCTTCAGGTGCATACACGTCTCCAGGGGAATGGGTGGAGATGAGTGAGGGTGCTGCGGGGGAGGTCAGCGCCTCCTTGCAGTTCCTCGGTGAGGGCGAGACTGAACTTGTTTGGGCACTGGAAAGCGACAACGGCCTTGTTTCTGGTGTGAACTCGGGGGCATCCACCTTTGTCATCAAGGACCAACAATCCGTTCAGATCCTTCTTTCGGAAATTGTAGTGTCAGAGCAAGCAGAGATTCAGTTCTCCCTTGAACTTGTTTTGGACGAAGGAAAAGCTAGGGATGTTCGCCTGCAGGTCGGATACGAAACCGGCGGTACAACCGTTTTCTTGCAAGAAAACGATGTCCAACTGCAAGCAGGCAAGTATCAGCAGTCCTTCACCTTTGGAGACATTGAAGCAGACCGTATCGTTGCGCAAATTTCACCGCTTGGTTGGTTGATTGGACCAGGGCCGCTCGCCGCAACGGCTTCGTTGACCGATGACCAAACCCAATTTTGGATTGAATTCTCTCCAACAACCAATCCGATTCGGCCGGTGCAAGGTGATGATGTAACGCTTCAGTTAACCTTCCATCAATCCGGTCCGAGTCGTGATGTTGTCGGTGATGTCTGGTTGGTTGATGCCTACGGTTCAAGACTCACAAAGGTCGAATCTCCACCTTGGAGCGGCGAGTCCAGCCAAGAACTCTCAGTGGTTCTTTCATGGCCCAAAGGCAGCAACGTCGCCTTGCAGGTGTTGTGGAACATCGACGGAACGGTTGTCACAGCAGAAACCACCTACATTTCAGGCGAGGAGGTGGCTGAAACCTCCGATGAATGGCCGGTAGCCGCCGTGGCCTGGGGCTTGGTGCTTGGCGGCGCAACGGTACTTCTTCTCCGTCTACGCGCTCGAAGGGCATCGCCTTCAACCACCAAATCACCCAAACCTTCGGTCTTAAAGCCCACGAGCACCACCTCCGATGAAAAACGTGAAATCTCATGTCCAGAGTGTGCTCGCCGTCTTCGTGTTCCCGTTGACTACCAAGGTTCGGTTGGGTGCCCCGACTGTTCTCACAAGTTCAAAGTGGAGCCAGAGGCTACAGACCAGCCAGAGTTCGAGGTGGATGACGAGGTTGAGGTTCAACCAACACCTCCCTCTGTGGTAAGCGAAAAAATTGAGATTTCTTGCCCGGATTGCTCTCAAACACTTCGTATCCCCTCCTCATACACAGGCTCAGTGCGTTGCCCTGCCTGCACAAAAATATTCAAAGCACACGAAGGAAAGTCGTAATCAGAGGGGTCAATCGTGGTCGGCCATTTTCAAGAATTTGAAGATGAGTACCTCGAAATGATGTACGAATTCCACGAGGACGAACCGGGTGGCATGGTCCGTACGGGTGACCTTGCTGCAAAACTCGATGTGAGTCCCGCTTCGGCCACTGAAATGGTACAACGTCTTGCGTCTCGAGGTTATCTTGAGTATGTCCCCTACAAAGGGGCCCGCTTGACTGCGGAAGGATTGATTCACGGCCAGAAAATGAAGCGACGACACAGGCTCGCTGAGGTACTCCTCGCCATCCTGCCATACGAAGGAAATCCGCATGAAACAGCCTGTCGTCTCGAACACGCGATTGATGACGACATGGAAGTTGCACTCTCGCGTCTCATCACTCCGGAAACAAAAGATCCCAGCGGCCGGGAAATACCCCAACCCACCCCGGACATTGCGGCACGCTTGTCGCAGAGCGCTTCATCCGTCCCTCTTTCCCAACTTCCAGAGGGAAGAACCGCCCGCATGACGGCCATCTTTCTCCCTGCTGAGGATGTCGCAACACTCCACGACCATGGATTTGGAGTGGGTAGAACGCTTCGTCGTACAGGAGATACAGCCTTCAATTCTGAAGATGGTGAAGCTCACTTTTCGGGCCGATGGATGGACTCAATTTTTGTTGACATCGTGAGTGATACGGTGTGAACACTTTAGAACAGGGTAAATTATCCCGAACCATGGCAGAAGAGGAACAGGTTGCAACCGAAGAGGTTGAGGGTTCCCTTCCAGTCGAATCCACCCGTTTTGGATTTCGACTCTCCGAGTCGATTGTTCACGCCATTGACCGTCAGATTGTGAGTTCAGGGCTTCGCCTCATCATGTTCCTGCCCGCCTTTGCTGCGCTGACATATTTCTCGAGTTGGGCCTTCGCTCAATCGTCGCCGACGTTTTGGGAAGCCAACATCGCACCAAACCTGGGCATGGGCTTTGCAACGTTCATGGCCAGCCTCACCTTCGTGGTGGTCCTTGGATACATCCTTGCGGTGAGTTTTCACCGCTACAGGGTCCGAATCTCGCTTGCAACTTTCCACGAGCGCGTTGAAGCCTCAAACAGCGAGCATCGCTCGGTCCAATCCCTCCACGGCTACGATGGTCTTCTCTATCAACTGCAATCTGCGATGGCCCACCACACAAAGTCGTTGATTCTCGCCATTTGTTCTGCGCTGGTTCTCATCGCCGTGTTCTGGTACGGCACGGGAACGGTTCTTGGCAATCTTTTCCTCCTCGTTTCCGTTTCCTTTTTGATGCTGTCCGTGGGTCAACATTTGCCTACGCGAGCAACCCCTTTCAACATGGTTGAACAAACGGGCCTGCTTCCAGCCTACATTCCTCCCGTTCATCCGTCAACGCTCAACATGGTGTTTAGCGACCTCATCAAGACACACATGGACCCGCTTCTTCGTTCGCAGTACGACGAATACACCAAAATCTTGGAAGGGTGCTTTAAGCGAGGCATCGACCGCCATTTTGCCCATGAGAAATTTCTCATGACGTTGTACCGCCACGCCACCGGCCTCGACCGGAAAACCCTGACAACAGAAATGAGTGAAATTCTCACAAAGAAAGGTATGGAGCATGTGTTTTCTCATGATACATTCACGCTCGAGGCCTGGCTGGTCCTCCTTGGGCTGATCAACCAACGCTGTCCGGCGTTCTTCCGCATGGTGGACCGACTTAAGCAGGACCTTGAAAACGGACGAGAACCTGCGATGTCTGATTTGATCTTTGAGGTCGATATGGAAAACGTGGTCACCGACAAGGCCAACTTGTTCACGCTGTTTCACAATCTTTCTGACAAAACACGAACCGTCGTTTTCCGGGTTCAAACGCCCAATTTTGAGCCTAAGGATTTGGCGCTTACTTATCGCTTGGAGCCTGGCGAGAAGTATTGGTGGTCAACCGAAGCCCTTCCGCTCGCTGCAGAAGGTGACGACGACGTTTTGGGAAAAATGTCGGGTCTTCTCAAGGACAGCACGGTTTCATGGCAAACCCTCATCCCTACCACTTCTGGGGACGCCACTGTTTCCGTCCGTTTGGAAGAGATCAACGGTGAATTGCTTCTTGGACGCCAAATCAACGTTCGTGTACGCGCTGAATTCCGACAATGGTTGCGAAGCACCACAACCTATGTTGCCTATCTGTTTGGTGGGTTTGGGCTCTTGGTTTCAGGAATCCTCTTGTTGATGGAAATCTTTGGCGGATTCGCTGCTTGAATCCAAGATTCTTGCCAGCCACAGCCTTGAAATGGTGTAGGTGGTGGAGCAGTTCATGCGCGGCATGCCCAACGACGGTGAGAAGAACCCCGATGCGGACAAGTTGTCAGAACTTCGCGACATGGAAGCGAAGGTCCGAAGATTGCGTGAAACGCGAAATTCCCTACGCGACCAAGGCCGAGCGGTCGCAAAAAAGCGAAATGCGGTTCAAGACCAATACAAAGAGCACCGCGAAAAACTCGGCCTGATGAAGGCCGAACTCGATGCAATTCACGCCGAGCGCAACGCCCACAAGGCCAAGCGAGATGCCATCAACCAGCAACTCCGAGACCTCTTTTCCCAGGTCAAAGGGCGCCGAGGCGAACACGGTGAAAAGAAGTCTGCTACGGCGGAATACTCGCACCTCGTCAACCAAATCAACAATCTTGAGGAGCAATTCCAGACCACGTCCTCCAGTACCAAGAAGGAAAAAGAAACCATGGAGCGCATCAAGCGAATGAAGCGCCGAGCAGACGAACTTGAGCCCGAGGTGGCCAAGTTTGAGATGGTGTCTGTTGACCTCTCAAACCTCGACGAAGCCATTGCAACCCTCAAGGCAGAATCGGACGATGCCCACAACCTGTTTGTTGAGGCTCTGAAGTTGGCCGATGAGAAGTGGGCAGAGTACAAGGAAGCACTCGACCACCGTGATTTCTTGAAATCTGAGGGCGACCGACACCACAATGAATCGGTGGAATTCCATGAAAAGGCCAACGGTGTTCACGAGAAAATTGAGGAGATGATGGTCAACGTCAACAAGGCTCGAGACGAACTCAACATGGCTCGTCAGGAACGCGAATCTTGGATCACCGACCACAACAAAGCGGTCAAGGCTGAGATGAAGACGGGCGCCGAATCTGATGAAGTCGCAGATATGTTGGTGCAATCCTTGCTCTCTGATGGAGAATTGATGTTCGGTGGTGTCGGCAAAGACGACGGCGCCAAGACGGCAAAGCGCAGCTCAAAATCTTCGAAAAAGAAGAACATGCGCCGCATCGGTGCTGTCCGACGACGATGAGGTCGTAGGATGTTGGGCATCATCATGGCCGGTGGACAAGGCACCCGCTTGATGCCCCTCACGGCCACCCGACCAAAACCAATGGTTGAGGTGCTTGGCCGGCCCGTTATTGATTATGTTAAAGACGCCATGGTTGAGGCCAACATCAACGAACTCGTGGTCACCACGGGGTATCGGGGTGATCAACTTCACGCTCATGTTGAATCGTGGACCGACCCGAGCCGTGGCATAACGGGCCGTATCAATCAAGAGGCAACGCCAATGGGAACTGCAGGTAGCGTTGGCCTCCTTCGTGACCTCATCTCCAGCACGTGCGTCGTCGGTTCAGGCGATGCAGTCGCCTCCTTTGACATCGCTTCGTTACTCAAGGCTCATCGTGAAAGTGGGGCAAAGGTGACGATGGCGCTTTGGGAGGTTGAGGACCCTTCCGAGTTTGGAATCGTCGGCCTTTCAGAAACACGGCATGGCGAGGTGAACGGCGATTTACGACAAGGCTTCATCCGCCGTTTTTTGGAGAAACCTTCGCCAACGGAAGCCTTCAGCAATGTCATTAACGCAGGCCTCTACATTCTCGAGCCCGATGTCTTCGACCATGTCCCTCTCGGTGAGAAGTTTGATTTCAGCAAACAACTCTTTCCACGGCTTCTCGAATTGGATTGGCCAATGTACGCCCAAACCATCGACGGAGTGTGGTTCGATGTCGGTCAACCCTTCGAGTTACTCAATGCCCAATCTACATTGATTGAACGCTACGACGACCTGCCCTTTGTCTACCCTGAGGGTTTTTCCGAACACAACGGCGTGTTGCAATCCGATGACGTGTTGAGCCAAGGTGAACTCGAAGCTTCGGTGATTGGCCCTGGATGCACGATTGATGATCGGGCCGTGGTCACCTCCTCGCTGTTAATGGCTGGTTGTCATGTGGCTAAAGGCGCCGCAGTACAACATTCTGTGCTGGGTGAGCGTGTCAAGGTTCCCGAGGGTTGCACCGTCAATCGATGTGTTCTTGGGGACGATGTGGAACTCAAGGCTGGAGCCATCTACGTGGATGAAAAGATTGGTCTTTCTTCCTGAGTGGAGGGCAAGACCCTATGTAGGGTCGCATATCGGAGGTGGTCGTTAACATGTCATCAACACCGCATCGTACCTATGAGCGCACGTGGGCAGAAATTGAAGAAATGCTTGACCAGGCAACCGCCAAAATGCATGAGTGGAAGGCTTGGTATGAAATGTGCAAAGAAGAAGACGATAAGTCAGGAATGAAGGAAGCTGCCCGTAATCACAAGGCACTCGAAGGCGTGGTAAAGACCCTCAAGTGGACGCTCGGCGAAGAGGGCATCTCTGATCCGCTGAACTGATTCACCAGCCGCGCTGGTCCAGTCGGATTTCCAGCGTTTCCAATTCATCGCCCTTCATCGGGACGCCTTCCATCATGGCCATGGCTTCGGCGACCTTGCTGGGCTCATCGTAGTGGGCCGTAGCCATCACGATGGCGTCGGCCATGGTTGGCGGGTCACTGGACTTGAAAATCCCTGAGCCGACGAAAATTCCGTCCATGCCCATTCGCATCATCAAGGATGCATCGGCAGGCGTTGCAATGCCACCTGCAGAGAAGGTGACGACGGGCAGGCGTCCCAATCGGTGGACGTCATCAAGAACGGAGCGAATGCCCTTGTGCATTTCTTCGCCTATGCCTCCAAACGGCGTCATCAAGTGGGTGCCGGGAAGTTCGGAGTGCGAAGCGAGAACACGGTATCGCTCCATGATTTTCTCCGTTGCCAGGTCGAGGCCATGGTCGTCAAGGGATTGAATCTGGTTGATCTCTTGGTCGATGAGGCGAGCATGGGTAACGGCTGCAACAACGTTTCCTGTTCCGGCCTCTCCCTTGGTTCGAATCATGGCAGCGCCTTCCCAAATCCGGCGCACGGCTTCGCCCAGACCGGTGGCTCCGCAAACGAACGGGATGCTGTACTCGTGCTTGTTGATGTGGAAGTAAGGGTCGGCGGGCGTGAGAACTTCACTTTCGTCCACCATGTCAACACCCATGGCTTCGAGGATACGGGCTTCGCCGTCGTGTCCGATGCGAGATTTTGCCATGACGGGAATGGAGGTGCAATCAAGGATGCCTTGAATCATGTCAGGATGACTCATGCGTGCGACACCACCAGCTTTGCGGATGTCGGCGGGAACGCGCTCGAGTGCCATGACGGCCACGGCTCCTGCGTCTTCGGCCACCGCTGCTTGTTCCGGGTTAACAACGTCCATGATGACGCCGCCCTGCTGCATTCTGGCAAAGCCTCGCTTGAGCAAATCGCTTCCCATTCGGAGTTGTGAAAAGTCGGTCTTCATGGTGGTCACTCCGTCGCTGGGCGGCCTCCCTTATGACGGTTGGTTCTTCGCCGTAAGGGTGAACGAATTCAGTCAGCGAGGACGGGGGAGTCACCTTCAGCGATTTCAGCATCCACCGATTCCTCAGCGTTGCGGTCAATCCATGCTTCTTCGCCTTCTGGAACATCGGTGTCAGCGAAGATGGCATCGACGGGGCACTCTGGAATGCAGGCGCCGCAATCAATGCACTCATCGGGGTCAATGACGAGGTAGGTCTCAGCTTCGCGGAACGCCTCAACTGGGCAAACAGCAACGCATTCCTGGTATTTGTGGTCGACGCAAGCGGATGTAACGACGTGGGGCATGGTTATTCCTCACCCCAACCACGCCGGCTGCTCTACTTAATTCCTTGTTAGGATAAAATTTGAGTTTCGTGAGCACGAAAATTATGGCGGTGAAGCACGGTTGCCGACGCGCAACATAGCAATGAGAACGAGGCCCGTGAGGATGGCGATTTCTACAGCATAGGTCCTCAGGAGCGAGCCTTCGCCTTCGGTGCTTAGTGGGTCGGTACCTACGTTTCCATCCGTGGTATTCTCTTGATTGTCGCCGTCTTCAACAACTGGAAGGGGCGTTTCATCGCAGGCATCGGGTACACCATCACCGTCCGCATCGGAGCGATCGTCCCCGCTCACGCAGACATCCTCCTCGTCAGCCACCCCATCACCGTCGCTGTCGAGTAAATCATCGCAATCATCGGGGATGGAATCGTTATCGATGTCAACGGTGTCATCGAATCCATCGCACAGGTCATCTTCATCCGCTACTGCGTCGTTATCGCTGTCAATCAGGTCATCGCACGGTTCGGGCACACCGTCTTGGTCAGCATCAACGGCATCGTCATGACCTTCGCATCGGTCTTCTGCGTTGGCTACACCGTCACCGTCGGTGTCCACCAGCGAATCGCACGGGTCAGGTACGCCATCGCCATCTTCGTCAAGGTGGTCGGCACCTCGCTCGCATCGATCGTACGGATCAAGCACCCCGTCCTCGTCGGTGTCGTCAATGCAACCGTCTCCATCCCGGTCCCACCCCCATGCTTCCTGGCTCGGGCAGTCATCGTTCCAGTGTTCGATGTAATCGGAACCCGATAGGTCACGGTTGACGAAAGCAGGATGGTCGGTTGGGTAGTGGGTTGCTTTGAAGATGGCATTCGCTGTCGTCCCTGCTCGGTTTCCGTCTGGAATAGGTTCCCTCTGCGTGTAAGGGCCGTCCGGCCCAACAGGTCCGATGTATTCCCACACGATATCCCCTGTTCTGTTCACTTCGTAGAGCGTACCTTGTGTCCCGTGCGTGACAAGTACGTTTCCGTTCGGTAGCGCCTGAGCCCCAGAAATAGATCCCGAATACATGGCTTCACCCTGGTTCCAGGTCCAGTGGGGCTCGTTCGGTCCAAAGGTACCGTTTGACTGCAGCACATACGTCCCGTTTTGCATCAGCGGGTGGACGATGTCAACCGATGAATAGGAAGGGTATCGCCCGTTTCCGTTGTTGAAGACGATTAGGCCTCCTTCGTCTGGGTGGCCCGCCTCAATCCATTGAACATCGTGTTGGCCGAACAATTGTTGGTCGCTTGACAAACCGTGGTGGTAAACCTGTGGGTTTCCCCAACGGTAAAGGAAATCACCGCCCTTGCCGGCATTGCCGCCGACATGTCCCGCTGCTTCTTCTGTAGTGGTGCTGTGGTCAATGATGTAAATCTCGTTCATGCTCTTGCAAGAGAGAGCGATTTGGTCAAGGACGGCGTTGTAATCAATGCCGTTGCAGTGCATCCAATCGGCACGACCGGCTTGATTTCCCGTTCCGCCAACATAGTTGATGTTCAGAAGTTCTGGATGGTCGGCCACCACGCCGTAATTCTCCTTCGTTTCGTCATAATCTTGGATGAGATGGTCCCATGCGTGCCAGCGCCAAACGATTTCTGCATCATCAGCACCTACTGGCTTGACTTCGATGATTTGGTCCGGCCAAACGTTGTTTTGTCCTCCGGGTGAATCGCTGGCGATGGCTGGATTCCGTCCTGCTTGAAGCGCTTCCTCTTCGGTTCGCTCTTCCCAGGCAATCATCAAGACATTTCCGTTTGGCATGGGCTCAATGTCGTGATGAGAGATGTGAAGCGTTGAGGAATATTCCCACGACCATTCCAATGTCCCGTCCCAGGCAATTCGTTCCACTTTTCCAGCAGTCCCGCCCCCCGAGAAATTACCGACTGCCTCCTGAGCGATGTTGGCGGTTCGTAGCAAATCACCGTCGGGCAGGAGGTAGGCTGAGAGTCCGGGCCGATGTTCCCCTGGGGAGGACCACGAATGAAGTTCTCGTCCTTCGTGGTCAATGAGGTAGGTCGTGTTGGACGGGATGGGAGAAAACAGCGTATACCCGATTGTTGCTCCTTCAGAGCAGTACATCAGTCCCATCGTCCAATTTGTCCGGTCAGCGTTGCACGTAGGCGTAGGATGCTCCACGATTTCTTCAGTATCAGCGTGAACCATCGGGGTTGTACTCAGAAGAAGCATGGCCATGACCAGAGCGGTCAACCACCACCTCCGAATTGTCATGCTACCTCGCTCCCTTCAGCTTTCTCAACCGCTTCATGAAGGGTAGCGAGCCGTTGTTCATCAGGGGAACGACCAGCATAAATCTCAAACTTTGCTTGACCCTTGACCGTTCCTGTACCGCTTTCAGATACCAGTTCTACGTCGCCGTTGATGAGGGCACTGAGCGAGAGTCGAAAGTGCAGGATGTTTTCGTCATCCATACGCTGGTCAAGTTCGCTCGTCAACATCTGGAGGTTCTTTTTCCCCAATCGTGCAAAGGAGTGCATCGCTTTTCGCTTGTTTGATGTTGTGGCCGTGATGAGGGTTAGTTCAGGGCCGTGGTAGGAGGTGCTTCGGTCAATCTCGACCTCTTCTTGGTCACCGATGAGCCAAGCCAACGCATCGGCGATGGCATTCGTATTGGAGACGGCGCTGCCCGTTGCCCTCCACGTGATGTGATGAAGCCCCACGATGGTTGCCTGCAGGGCATGGCTCAAGAGGTTGCCGAATCGCCGTCATCCGTCCTCGTCAAGGCATGAGGCTCCTTCAAATAGGGGAGGTTTGTCGGCAACTTGCAAGTGGGGTAGCCCCCGCAAGACACACCGAGTGGATCGACATGGCGAAGAAAATCAGTGCAAAGGCACGCGCAGCAGCGCGTAAACAGCGTGACAAGTGGAAGATGAAGCGATGGTACACCATCCGAGCACCTCGTCATCCATGGGATTTCAAGCGAATTGGCGAAACCATCGGTGAGTCTGATGAACACATCATCGGCCGTGTCTATGAAATGACACAGCAAGAATTCGACGGCAACTTCTCCAAGATGCACGTCGTCATGCGATTCCGTGTCACTGAATGTGTTGGTCAGGATGCCTTGACCACGTTCATTGGACACCACCACCAGACCGACCACACTCGACGTCAAATTCGTCGCTACCGTGGAAAAGTCGACGATGTTGTGGATGTTGTCACCACCGACGGCTACTTGGTCAGAATGAAGCCTCTGATCATCACGCAGCAGCGTGTTCAAACATCGCTCAAGCAAGACATGCGCACCCGCACCCGCGACATCATCATCTCGTTCGCTGCAAAGAACACCTACGCTGATGTTCAGCGTGCGCTTCTTGAAGGAAAACTCGAAGACGAAATTGAAAAGGGTGTCAAATCCATTTACCCTGTTCGCTCCGTCGCCATCCGCAAGAGCCAACTCTTGCAGGAAGGTGTGGTGGCCTCCGACGGTCCCACCCTTGACGAAATCCACGCTCAAGAAGAGCGTCAGGCTGCAGAACTCAAGGCCAAGAAAGCCGCCGCTTTGGCTGCTGCTATGGCTGAGGAAGCCGGCGAGTCCCCTGGCGAAGATGCTGAGGATGAAGAACCCGCAGAACCAGTGGAAGAGGTTGCTGAACCTGCTGAAGAAGAAGCAACTGAGGAAGAATCTCCGGCACCCGCCGATGATGACCAAGCATCGGATTACGACAGCATGACGGTGGCTGAGTTGAAGGAACTGCTCAAGGCTGCTGGCAAGCCTGTTTCAGGTAAGAAGGCCGACCTCATCGCTCGACTCAACGAGTGAAGTTGTCAGCACCATCGATTTGATGGCCGTTAACCTGCAGGGTTATCCATGCAGCGGCTTTTGGTCGCCCTCCTTCTGGTCGTGCCCCTGGCTTTGCCGGGGTGCACCTCCGTCTCCCCCGGTGGTCCGGAATTGATTCATGAGGATGCACTTGATGATGGCATGGTTTGTAACGGATGGAGTCAATTGTGCTCACGCACCTACGACAACGTCACCTTTCCTGAAACACACAATGCCTTTGCAACCCATGAGGATGGCATTTTTTACCCTGCAAGCAACCATCGCACCGGCCTTGATGCACAGTGGGACGCAGGCATGAGGGCATTCATGTTGGATACGCACTATGCCGACCCATCCAATCCGAGTGTGGACGGTGTACGTTTCTGTCATGGGAGCAGTGGTGGAGCCATCAACCCGTGCAGCTATGGCAGTGTGGACGCACGAGCATGGCTCACGGCGTTACAGAATCACATGATGAGCGCACCAAACGATGTGGTGACCCTTCTCATTGAGAACTACGTTGAACCCACCCATCTTCATGAGGTGTTGAAGGAGACAGGCCTCATGGAGCATGTCTTCGTTCATGGTTTGGATGAACCATGGCCAACCCTTCGAGAGATGATTCAGAACGAGGAGCGGATGGTTGTTTTTTGGGAACAATCCTCCGATGAAGCCTTTCCTTGGTTTCATGATTTCCTCACCCACAGTTGGACAACAGACTACGCAGAAGAAAGCAAGGAAGAGATGGATTGCAATCCACACCGTGGTGATGAAAAACAGGTTGTGTTCCACATGAACAATTGGCTCAGCGGCCCATTGGGGCTATCGAGTCCCAACAATGCTGACGAAACCAACGACCCCGAATTTTTGGTTGAGCGGGCAGTTGAGTGCTGGCAAATGCATGGAAAACGGCCCACCTTCATCGCTGTTGACTGGTGGGAAGATGGTGATGTTGTGGCTGCTGCCCGAGCGATCAATGAACTTGATTTCAGCGTGGAAGTTTCTGAATCGCCGTAGACTTGACAAGTCAACACCGGGTCCGGGAACCATGCGACTGGGCGTGATTGGGGGAACCGGCCTGATCAACATGGACCTCACCAAGCGAATCGTCGATGTTGGAGGTGAAGTTCTTCGCACCGATGATGTCAATGTCGACACCCCCTTTGGCAGGGTGCCATTGCGTTGCTTTTCGTTGAGCGTTCAGGGTACAACTCATGAATTGATATTTCTCCAGCGTCACCACAATGCTTCAGGACACGGATGTCCCCCTCACAACATCAATCACCGCGCCAACATGATGGCCATGAACGAGTCCAATGTTGAGGCTGTTCTTTCCGTTTGCTCGGTTGGTGCCATCGCTTCAAACTTCCCACCAGGAAAGGTGGCCTTGGCTGACCAATACGTTGATTTCACCGGTGTAGAAACCACCTACCATGACGACGAGGCCGTGTTTACTTCCGTTACTGTGCCGTTTGATGCAACCATCAACGCCAAACTCGAAGCCATCCTCCGCACGGGCCAAGCCTACAGCCATGATGAACAGATGCGCTACACCTATTGGTTGACCCAAGGCCCACAGTTTGAAACAGTGGCCGAAGTGAACGCCATCGAACGTTTGGGTGGAGACATGGTGGGGATGACCATGCCACGCGAAGCGAAGTTGGCGGCAGAATTGGAATTGCCCTACGCTGCGCTCTGCATTTCGTCAAACTGGGCAGCAGGGCGCCACCCAGAGGACGACTCAAAAGCACTTGACCATCTTGAGGTATCCGCCCAAGCCAACAAACGATTGGAACCCGTGTGGGCCTGTATTTTTGGGATGCTTGGATGACACAAACATCATGAAGCGGCGAGGTCCATTTCCGCTCATGAACGGCCGTTCTGTTGACCAGTGGATGAATCATGAGCCTGCAAATGAGTGGGACGTGATGATGAAGAAAGTGGCGGCTTTTCATGCCAAGCACGATTTTGCTGGTCAAAACGGACACGACATGGGATACAGGTTGGCCCTCACCATTGAGGAACTCGGGGAATTGGCGGCTGCGGTGACCAAAGGAAAACCCATTGAAGAATGCGCTGAGGAGATGGCGGATGTTCTCATTCTCCTGATGGGGCACAGTTTGGCGATGGAAGTGGATTTGAAGGCAGCTTTTGAGAAGAAATACGCCCGTATCATGAAGCGAGAAGCGTTGCAGGGTCGCCTGGGTGTGCGGGTCACCGAATATCGTCCTGAGTGATCATACAATCCAATGTTGAAACGTCATGGGGTGTTCGTCCCGTTCTCCTGATGGCACGGTGCGCTCGGTCATGAGGTAGAAACCAACCGCTTCGATGTCGGGGGCGAACGTGTCAGCGTCCTCCACCACGGTGTGGATGATGGTTCGATGAATCTCCTTGGCGTGGTCCAAAAACAACTCGTAAATCTCTCCTCCTCCGATGATGATGACTTCTTCGGCTTCTCCGAGACTGAGGACTTCCTGAAAGGTCATGGTTTCAATGTCATCCTCAATACCTTGTCGCGTCATGACCACGTTGCGTCGCTGGGGGAGAGGGCGTCCGAGGCTTTGCCATGTTTTCCGCCCCATCACCACGGTTTTTCCTAATGTTACACGCTTGAAATGCTGGAGGTCCGTTGATTGACGCCACGGCAGGTCACCGTCTTTACCAATGGCTCCCTTTTCATCGCAAGCGAAGATCATCGACAACATGCAAACGGCCTCAAATGGAGATGGGTGCTTTGATGTGGGGGTGATGCTCATACCCGACCACTTCAATATCGTCGTAGGTGAAGGCGTCAATATCGGTGATGGCCGGATTCAACTTTAGCATAGGAAGTGGAAGCGGCTGTCGAGTGATTTGGAGTTGGGCTTGCTCGAGGTGATTGTTGTAAAGATGGGCATCACCCAGTGTGTGAACAAAAACACCGGGTTTCAAATCGCATACCTGCGCCATCATGTGCGTGAGGAGTGCGTAGGAGGCGATGTTGAACGGGACGCCCAGAAACACATCAGCGCTTCGTTGGTAGAGCTGACAGTTCAGTCGCCCCTCGGCCACATGGAACTGGAAAAAGGCATGACAGGGCATCAACGCCATCTCGTCCAACTCACCAACGTTCCATGCCGAGACGATGATTCGACGGCTGTTGGGATTGTCCTTTATGGTCTCAATGGCCTGCTGTACCTGGTCGATGATGCGTCCGTCCTTTGACTCCCATTTCCTCCATTGTTTTCCGTATACGGGGCCGAGGTCTCCGTTTTCATCGGCCCATTCGTTCCATATCCGCACACCGTTTTCTTGGAGATAGCGGACATTCGTATCGCCTTTCAGAAACCAAAGCAATTCATGGACGATGGAGGGAAGGTGCAGTTTTTTGGTGGTGACCATCGGAAAGCCATCGGCCAAGTCGAAGCGCATTTGGTATCCAAACACAGATTTCGTACCCGTCCCGGTGCGGTCGCCCTTGTCCGCTCCGTGCTCGAGAATGTGCCGCATCAAGTCCAAGTAAGCGTCCACACCATCACCCAACCGAAGGCAGCCAAGGAAGCACTTAGGCCTTCTTCAATTGGGTCGTGCAAAGTCCGGCAGGAACAACACATCGCTGGGCGTGCTCGGGTTTGCCCCATAAGCGAGGAGCTCCTCCCTTTCAATTTCATCAAACAGGCCTTGAGTGTGCAGTCGGACATCTTCTATCTCCATGCCTTTGCAGGTATAGCAGCGGCGAGCGAAACCGCACAGCATGTCGATGGCGGCATAGGCAATGCCCCACTGCATGGCCTCACGAATATCCCGTATTTCATCGAGGTCTTCCTGCGTCAATTCGATGATGCCGAGCTTGAATCGCCGAGCGATTTGTATGCGCTGGGCAGCGTGGCTGAATTCCCGAAGCGTGTGCGGCGTCGCCCCCTCTGGCCAATTTGATTCACCGAGGAGGACCAGCGAAATCAGCGCATCAGCGATGGCGCAGTCAGGGTAGTTCATGTTGTGATGAATACACACTCGTTCAACAGCACCTACGCTTCGATTGCGTCCTTTGAGAATGGAGACCACGAGGTGCTGGTCGCCCGTGACGAGGTAGGATTCAACGGTTCGTACGACGTCAATATGAAGTTCATACCCGTCGGTTTTGGTCACCAAAAGCGTGTGTCCCGTGGTTGAACACGCCGTCCTTTCCCATGCCTGCGTGCTTAGCAGAATGGAATCAAGGAGAGAGAGGCCACGAAGTTCCGCATTGATGCTCGCGTCACTCACGTCTTCAAACCGCCCTTCCTCATTGAGAACTCCAAACGGCGAAGGGTAAACAGCCACGAAATCCCTATCGTTCTACGTTATATCAAGATTCAAGGGGCACCGTTGGCCAAGAGACTGGCCATCAACTGGTCAGTAAAGCGTCGGAAGAGGCGGGCCAATTCTGCTCTGATTTCATGTTCGTCGTTTTCGGCCAGTTGTTGCAGGCTCGTTGTGGATTGGCCCCCGCCTTCAGTGGAACCGAGCCATTCGAGCCAGGTGACGCCCTTGGCGGCATGAACATCAAACCGCCTCCACAATCGTGGCCATTTGTGATGTTGGGGTTCCATAATGCTGCGGGTTCCCACCAGAGAGACTGGAACAACCACGGCGTGAGGGTGAGCGGCAGCCAAGCGAGCCACACCCGTTTTCCCAGGAAGAAGATAAGGGGGCTCCTTACGTTTTGAGCGCGTACCTTCCGGAAAAATTCCCAGCGCACATTCGTTGTGAAGGATGTTGGCTGCACTGGCGAGTGCATCACTGGCGCCTGCTTCTCTGTGCGTTTCGATTTGACCCGTTGCACGCATGACAAATCGCGTGAGCGGGTTGCTAAAGTGGCCGTCTTTGGCCAAGTAGTGCGTTGTTCGACGTGCCGCTGCGATCACGGCAATCGGGTCAACGTGCGACAAATGGTTTGCTGCCAGAATGGTGGCGCCCCGGCGGGGGATGTGTTCCGCACCACGAATCCTCCACCGCAAGGCGGGTCGTAGGAGCGGGGACAAAAACATGCGAAGGCCAGCGTAAAAGGGCATACGTGGAAGAGGCTGCGGGCTTGGCTCAATGGACCAATGAGGTTGAAGAAGATTCCACGCTTCCTCAAGGCTTTGCATCTCACTCACGGCTTGCCACGATTTCTCCTTTGTTTTGATGCTTGCTCCATCGGTTGGGTCCTGCAGGTGATTTTCACCACCTCGCAAGGCGGCCCAAGGACAAGCGTGAAAGGGCATTGCTGAAAGCCCCCACCATGGGACCGAGCCGTGGCCTTGCTTTGCCGAGCTTCCTTGGTTTCCTTATTCTCACCGTCATGCTCCATCCGGTTGTGCTCGCTCAATCAGCATGGGAAGAGGACGGGTGGTTGCGCACCTCCTTCGGACAAGAACGGCTCGATGCGGGGGATGAATTCGGTTGTTATGGAGTCCCGGGATTGTCGTGGCAAAACGACCCGGGGGCTGTCGCTCATGCCTGTAAAACCTACATCGAAGACAGGATCAATGCAAGCCAATGGGGTGGGTCGCCGCTGTCATCTTATGCCCCCGATGAACTCACGATGGCCGACCATACAAAGATTGCAAGCCAAGGGTTCACCGTCCACGGCGACAACACCGGCCTAGAGGATACAGCATGGCACAACGAAACCGACACGCCGGTCGATTTGTGGGATTGGTACAATCTCGGGCGAAGAGGTGGAAGTTTGGAGAAAGGCATCGCCTCGCTTGAGGACCTTCAGGATGAGGTTGAGCGCGGGGGATTGGTCAACATGTACTGGATCGGTCGTGTGAACGATGCAACGGTTCGCCACGACCGTGATGTTTTGGCCTACCTTGACGAAACACCCAATATTTGGTTGACGACTTGGGGTGAAGTTTGGTCGTCATGGTCCGGCAAACGATGCTATGAGTACACCCATCAAATGAACGAGGTTGACAATACATCGGTCCTCTCCTTTGAGTCTCTAGAAGCCCAAGCCTGCGAGGCCGTCTCAAACAGTCTCCCATGGAATGTACCACTGACCTGGCTGATTGATGTCGGGGGTGCGGAGGTTGTTTCGGTTTCTTCAAAAAAGCAAGATAGCCTTGCTTCTATAGAGGGAGAAAAGAACACCATGGAGGGGTGGTGGCAGCAAGCTGACGGAACCCTCGTCCTCTCGGTTGTGAACGGGCATGCTGTTGAAATTGAACTCAACGAATCGGATGTTGAACACGATATCTTGGCTCAGGCCGAGTTCTTCAACAACCATTCGGCCGCTGTGACCGTTGCGGGTCATGAGACCACTGACTTGTTCAAGTGGGCCAAACGATTTGTTGACGAGACCAACGTTCGATTCACATGGTTGGTTCAACCCCGTCCAGCCGAGAGTGCGGATGCGTGGATTCCCTACGCTGTGGTTGGCATTGGTGTCTTAACGTCCTTTGTTATGCTCGGTGTGCTCGGCAGAGAGGGTATCGGGCCCTGGTCCCATTTGGCCAACAAAGAACTCCCTCAAAACCAAGGGCAACCGCTGCTGACCAAGCGAAGCCTTGATGCTGACGAGGAAGCGTGAAGCTCACGAAGGGGGGAATGATATGGCGAACGACGACCTTGTCATCGACCCCTGGGGAAGCGCTCAATCCACGGATTATGACCGTATCATCGAGCAGTTTGGTTTGACGCCAATGGACGGTGTTGCCCTTAACGAACCTTCCAAACTCCATCGACGCGGTATTGTGTTTGCTCACCGAGATGTGGACCAAATTCTCGAGGCTCAGCGGACGGGTTCCTCTTTCGGTGTCCTCACCGGTTTGATGCCGAGCGGCCAAATGCATCTGGGTCACTCCATGGTGGTTGAGCAGGTCAAATGGTTTCAACAACAAGGTGGCGATGTCACCATCGCCGTCGCTGATTTAGAGAGCCAAGCCACACGTGGGGTGTCGCTGGAAAAGGGTCGTGCCGTGGCCCTACAAGAGTACATTGCCCATTACGCTGCGCTCGGTTTAGATCCCGAACGCACCAATGTGTACTTTCAATCCACTCGCCCGGTGGTTCAACGCTTGGGTTTCCAACTCGGTAAACGGACGAATCTCAATGAATTTGAGTCCATTTACGGCTTTGGTGGGGAGACGAATTTAGCTCATGTTCAAGCCCCTCTCGTACAAGTAGGTGACATCTTACATCCACAACTGGATGAATACGGTGGCCTTCGGCCCATCGTCGTGCCTGTTGGTGTCGATCAAGACCCTCACCTCCGCTTAACCCGGGGACTGGCGGGGAAAACGAACTGGTTCAACATTCGAGATGCGTCTTCGAAGGGGCTGCTCGTGAGCCTGTCAATTCACGACGAAAACGCCGAGGCATTTGGACAGTTGGCAAACGGCCGAGTGGACAAAGAAAAGGTCGCTTCCGTTTTCCAAAAGGTCGTGGACGCCGCCTCCGACCTTGGCTTTTCAGACATCATGTCGAGTCCTAAACAAGGCCACGTTCACATTCCCTCCGCTACACAGCGAGACAAGCATGGCCTCCGTATGTCTCTCTTGAGGCTCGAGCGCGAGTTGGGCGGCCTCGGTCTGATGGCTCCCTCGTCAACCTACCACCACTTTGCTGTTGGGATGACAGGAGACAAAATGAGCAGCAGCCAGCCGAAAACAACGCTGTTTTTGCGAGATGACCTTGCAACGGTCGAGAAGAAAATCAAGCGCGCCTTTTCCGGTGGTCAGCCCACCGTTGAAGAGCATCGGCGCTTGGGTGGAAACCCCGATATCGATGTGGCCTATCAGTACATGATGTATTTCTTTGAGGAGGACGACGCTTACCTGAGCGAACTCAACGCCGCCTTCCGTTCAGGCGCATTGCTTGCGGGTGAGATGAAACAACACTGTATTGAACGTGCGACGGTTTGGATGAACCATCTTCACGAGATGCGAGACCAAACCGCTCATCTCGTCGATGAGTTCCTTGCCGAGGATTCACGATGAGTCGTTGACGTCATCAGTAGAAAAGACAGCAGGGTCAGGTCCTACCGGGAGCTCGCCAAGTTCCTCGGCCGTCAATTCCCGCTCGCTTGCGTCTGGATGAAGAATCATGGAGTGGCCGTGCGGGTCAAGCAGGACCAGCGTGACCGCCTCTGCATCAGGGCCACCAAGATTGGCCAAGGTGAGGGTCATGGTTTGCAACGAGGCCATTTGGTCCATCAGTGCCTGACGTTCTTCGCCCTCTGCCTGGAGGAATTGCTGAGATAAATCCCGCTCAACCATGTCGATGATCTCTTGAAATCGATTCAGCACGCCTTCAACATTGGAGACATATCCGGTTGCGCTGCTTCCAGGATTGACCTGCAAATCGAGTTCGGGTATGCAAACGGTGCACGATGAGGACCGAACCACGCGAGCCCGCAATTTCTCTTCATCATCGATGACGAGCGACCAACCACCCGCCTTTTTTCCTTCTGCGGGTATGAAATCTGTTTGGCGCCAGCCGCAATCGTGGCAGAGGATGGTCACTTGGGTGTGTTCCCCGAAGTACGGTATCTCGTCAACGTGTGCAATCATGTTGACGTTCCCCGATGAGGCACAAATGGGGCACGGAAGGTCTATGGCTTGTTCTTTCATCCATACACGTCCGTCAAATCATCAGGTGAAACGGCGAAACTTTCCATCTCTGTTCCCTTGATGCCTCTGCACCCTTGCGGAAGCAACAGCAATCGGGTGTCCGTAATGCGGATGATTTGCCCTTGCACGTCCCCTTCAACGAATTGATTCAAGATGCTGAGGGCTTGGTTAAACTCGGTTTTTCGTTTCATCATTCGCTTCATCTCTACGATACAACCGTGGCCATCAGCAACCCAGTCCATGAGCGTCCCGCATCCCGTGAGGTCAATCAATGTCGAATTGTGCAGAACCATTTCTCCTTCGTAGAGGGGAACGGGTGCGTTTGGGTAAAGCTGCTCGAGATTGTGATAAGTGACCTCTGCCCGAGGCATGGTGGCGGCGGGCGTTGGTTTTGAACTCGGCATGGAAAAACTTCGGGGTCCTGCTGGCTTTGTGGTCGAGGACGGAGACGGTTCAACCGTCTCCCTGGTCTCTTCCAATTTGGCCTCAGCGGCTTCAAGAAGGTCAAGGTCAGGCATCGCAGGAACGGCGGGTTCATCCGAGGGGATGGGTGTTGCATCGGATTGTGTGAAGGCATCGAGCGAGGACTGCGCCTCATCCTTTTCCTTCCGCCTTCTCCGTCGCATAAGGTTGCAGCGTTCACGAGGCTTCTTCAACACTCCTGTTCAATCAATGTTTGAACCGATGTTCTCCAACCCATGCCGGTGCGCCAGCGATGGAATCGTGTCAGTGAACCCTGCCATGCCCAAGGTTCAAGAAGTGTCGGTGTGGAGAGGAGAATATGTCAGAACAGCAGACCGTGATGAAGACCGGAACAAGTACCGTGGGAATCACCTTCAAGGGTGGCGTGGTGGTTGGTGCCGATCATCGAGCGACCATGGGACACTTCATCGCCAACAAGAGCGTACAGAAGCTCTTCAAAATTGGAGATAACCTTGCCCTGACCACGGCAGGATTGGTCGGTCACGCCCAATCCCTTTCTCGCACCCTCGCCGCAGAGGTTGCCCTGTTCGAACTTCGCCGTCAACAACCCATGACGGTCAAAGGAGCCGCCACCTTGACGGCCAACATCCTCTCAGGGCGACCGCACTGGGTCCAACTTCTCATCGTAGGCGTTGATGATGACGGCAGCCACGTGTATTCCATCGATTCGGCCGGTGGCTCAATCCCTGATGTTTACTGTGCCACGGGTTCCGGTTCTCCGTACATGTACGGTGTTCTTGAAGACGGTTTCAAAGAAAACATGACTCAAGCGGAGGCCTTAAGACTGGCCGCACGAGCCCTCCATGCATCAGGACAGCGTGATGCGGCCTCCGGAAACGGCATGGATTTGGCCGTCATCACGCCCGGTTCTGGCTACCAACAAGTCACTCAAGACGAGATTGCCAAACTTCTGAAGTGAGGCTCCTATTCCCGCGGCTTCGCCGCTTTGCACCCTCGGGTGCGCTGTGGTCCAGGTTGACTGCGGGAGCATGAGGTGAACATCATGCAAATGACCTACAGAGAATTGAAAGACGAGATTGCCAAAATTATCCCTCGGAACATTGAGTACGAGGTTGACCTTGAGGCAGGAAACATTGCCATCATCACTACGGAAATGAAGCCCTTCACGGGTCAAGACGGTTTGATCGGTAAAATCGCACGGCGAATCAAGCGAAAAATTGTCTTGCGAACACCCATTGATTCCATGATGGACATGGACGCTGCCAAGGACGTGATTCAGGACATCATCCCCGAAGAGGCCGAGATAACGGAGATGTATTTCGACGCCTGCTACCGGGAAGTTATCATTCAATGCAAACAGCCAGGGACGGCCATCGGTCGGCGAGGTGAAAACAGCAACGCCATCCGCGACAAGACCGGTTGGGCCGTCAAAGTTGAGCGAACGCCCCCTCTCTTTTCAAAAACCGTTCACGACATTCGAATGTACCGACAAACGCACGGCGATGAACGTCGCAAATTGCTGAAGGATTTCGGTTTGAACATCCACCGCCCAACCCGTCCCGGTGGCACATGGGCGAGAGTGACGGCTTTGGGTTCCTACCGTGAAGTCGGTCGGGCTTGCCACTACGTGACCACCAACGAATCCAGAATCATGATCGATGTGGGCGTCAACATTGCCTCGGACACCGACCCAATGCCGTTCTTCAATGCCCCCGAAGCCCTTCCGCTCGATAAGCTGGATGCCGTCGTCCTCACCCACTCACATTTGGACCATGCAGGCATGCTGCCTGTGTTGTTCAAGTACGGATACCGTGGGCCTGTGTATTGCACACCGCCTACCCGAGATTTGATGCTGCTTCTGCAAACGGACTACCTCAAAGTTGGTGGTGCTGAAGGAAAGCGAACGCCCTACGACATGGAAGACATTCGCATGTGCATGAAGCACGTGGTGGATGTTGATTGGGATTCAACGACCGATATTGCACCGGATGTCAAACTGACCTTCTCCAACGCAGGTCACATCCTTGGTTCATCTGCGGTGCACCTGAACATCGCTGACGGAAAGCACAACATCGTGTTCAGCGGTGACCAAAAATACGAGAAATCTTGGTTGTTTGATGCCGCCAACACCCGTTTCCCCCGTGTTGAAACCTTGGTCATCGAATCGACCTACGGTGCCTCGGGCGACTACCAACCCTCCCGCCAGGAAGCAAACCAAGAACTGCAAGACATCGTTTCTCGAACTTTGATGAGAGGCGGGAAGATGATTTGTCCTGTCTTTGCTGTTGGCCGAAGTCAGGAAGTGATGATTGCGATTGATGAACTCTTCCGCTCGGGCACCGTTAAGCCCGTCCCAGTATGGCTTGACGGGATGATTCAGGAAGCCACCGCCATTCACGCATCGCATCCAAACTACCTCACCAAAGCGCTCAGCAAGTCCCTGTTGAAGGACGATGGAGAAAACCCGTTCACGAGCGAATGGTTCCGTCCTGTGAAAGGACGTGAATTGCGAGAAAGCATCGTGATGGATTCGTCGCCCTGTATCGTTCTGGCCACTTCCGGCATGCTCAACGGCGGCCCTGTCATGGAGTATTTCAAGAACTGGGCGCACGAAGAGCGCAATTCTCTTTGTTTTGTTGGCTATCAAGCAGAAGGAACTCTCGGCCGACGCCTGCAGAAAGGCTTTGGTGAAGTCCCCATGCTAATCAATGGAAAGACTGAGATCGTCAAAATTGGCTGCGAGATGGTCACCATCGACGGGTTCTCTGGTCATTCCGACCGACGGCAACTCCTCGACTTTGTTGACCGCATCAACCCTGCACCAAAAAACATCATTTGCCACCATGGGGATTACCAAAAGTGCAACGAATTGGGACTCACATTGAGGGAACGCTACAACTGTTTGACCTTCGCTCCCAGCAATCTCGAAACCGTCCGCCTCTTCTGATCAAAGCGGCATATCGAAATCTTGGTCCATTGGGTCGGGCAAGTCATCCTTGTCTCGAATCTCGCTGTTGCGGCTCATCGCTCTGGATTCGTGGTCAAGTGATACGACGCGTTGGCCCGACTGTTCTGCACCTGTCTGCATCAGCATGACGAGGCCAATGAGGGTCGCCGTAAGCGCCCCAAGTGCCAATGTAAGCGTATACTCACCAGAAACCAATCCGGCAACCATTGCTCCCACAAGGACCAATCCTGCACCGAGGATGAGGAGGGGTCGCGTTGCTCCACTCATGTCAACCCCTACCACCATGTTGTTCATGAACCCCTTGCGCTTGAAGTCCATTCATGCAATCCTCAAGCACACCCTCATGTCCAGGTTGGTTGATGACCGCCGTAGCCCCGTGGGGTGAAAATGCCGAAGACGCCTTTGACCAAGGTTTGGTTGAACTCGGTCTTGGGGATGTTCGATTGATTCAGGCTCAAGGAGCCATGCTACCCCTTGGGTTTGGAGCGACACCGCCACGCCCTCTTCCAATGGGTTCCCTGGTCGAATGCCATTTAGCAACTGCGTATGCATGGAACGGCTCATCGGCCTCGGCCGGCGTTGCTTGGGCCTCTTGCGTAACTCCGGAAGGAGATGAGTGTGCGATTGTCGCCACCATCACAACGGATCGAGATTACGAAGAAACGGTCCTGTTGCTGCGAAGAAACCTGCAACGCCGTTTGGCCAGTCGGGACCTTGAGGTTGTTGAGTTTGACGTCGCCGTCGATGAAGTGACAGCAGGCCAGGACCACCACGGTGTGGCGGTTGCTGCCCTCATTTTGCCTGAATCACTTTCACTGGGCGCACGGACCAAAACAGGTCCGATTCGAGGTGCTTTGACCCGAAAAGCGGCTCCTGAACAACGAAAGCGCGTGGACACCAAAGCTCCTGCGGCACCCGCAAGGCGCCCCGGTCAGCCCCAAAACAAGCATGATTTCTCGCTTTGAGGGAATGGCGTGTCGGAGCAACAGTGGTTGGTGATTCGATGCCAAGCCTGTCAGCAGTGCTCGGGACAACGGCGCCAAGGTGGACGCTGTCCCCATTGTGGCTCCAGCATGGGGGCAGACGCTGAAGTGGTCAAGATCTGTGATTCAAGCACAACCCTTCACATTGAGGTGGCGCTGGCAAATACACCCCCGGAACTCAGAGAAGAACTTCGCTCACGCCTTTCAACAACGGATTTGGGTGGGCATGAACAACGTGACGTTTCGCCTCGTTCCCTTCTGCGGGAACTTCGAACGCTGGCTGATGAACGTGGCGAAATCTCACTCGATTCAGTTCAACAATTTCTGAGCAAAAAGGAAGTTGACATTCCTGCTGAGGCCTTTATGGAGCAAGCCGAACTTGAGGGGGTCTTGCTCAGGCTCACCGAAGGCCACTGGATGTTCTTTGAGTGAAGTTCATAGGTGAGACGCCGTG
>JBMYQB010000016.1:0-11665 GCA_049600935.1 Candidatus Poseidonia sp. | reverse complement strand
GGCACACACCAAGGGCGTATGGGTTAGTTTGGCCTATACTCGGGCGTTTGGGACGCTTGGACCCAAGTTCAAATCTTGGTACGCCCACCATTACTCAGGGTGCACCACGCTGTGGACCCACAGCACGTGGAATCCAAATTGTGTTTTGATGAAGGATTCCGGTACGACCTCGAGGTCCGATGCCCAAACTGCATCTTCAAACGCCTGAACCATCTGACCTTCAACAAATTCTCCAAGGTCGCCTCCTTTGCTCCCACTGGGGCAGTTCGAATATTTCTTGGCTAATTTTTTGAAGGAGCGCAGCGGTTTTTTTGAACGGTGCAGTTCATCCAGAATCTGTTTCGCCTCGGGTTTGTTGGCAACCAAAATGTGCCTCACATGCGCCCTGCGGGGTTTGCGACGTTTATCGTGGCGGCGCATGCTGTCTTAACTCCCTGTGGACACGTGCTGCTCCTCTATCAAAAAGATGCGCCATGCACCAAAAGAACAACCCCAAAATGAGAGTAGGTACGCCCCTTGCCAACAATTCATGTTCAAGGTCGTTTGATACAACGGGGAGAAGGGCTGACCAACCCAGCACGTAAGCGATGAAGGCAAACATCGTATGGGGTGTGAGGTTTCGAGGTCGTAGCCATGACAGGTTTCGACGATGATGTTCAACAGCCAACATGATGCCGACTGTCAAGAAGAATCGCGCCGGCTGTATACCGCTAACCTCGTTTCTATAGATAGATTGAACCGGTACTTCTCGCACACGATAACCTGCTTTTGATAAATTGACGAGCCAAAAGTTGGGGTATCCGTATCCCTTCCATGACCGATTCCAATCCCAATTTCTCAGCACCGTTGAAGACGTTGCCGTGTATCCGCATTGCGGGTCGCTGAACGGCTGACCGGCCGCCAGTGTGGTGAAGAAACCAAGCAATTTCGAGGCACGCTGACGATGGCGCGGCATCCGGTTGAAGCCGAGTTCATGGTGCATTCTGTTGCCTTTGACATGGTCGGCTTCGCCTGACAAAAGAGGTTGAACCAGGGACTCCAAGTCGTCGGGGTCCATTTGTCCGTCACCGGCCATGACCACGCTAATGAACGGTTTGTCCAACGTTTTCAGATGGTGTTGGTGACCGGCATCTATGGCAGCGCCAACGCCTTTTCCATCCAATTGGACGAGTTCAACAGGACACGGTGAATCAGCCTTTTTTGCGCGTTGGGCTGTTTGATCGGTCGAACCGTCGTCCACAACAACGACGGAGTCAACACACACAGGAAGTGTCGTCAGGACCTCCTCGATGTGGTCTTCCTCGTTGCGTGCGGGGATGACAACGGCGATGTGCATGCCCTGCAACATGGGCCTTCGTTGTCTCCGGATTCAATCAACCTATGCTTGAAACGGGTTTGGTGTCGTCAGGAGAAGAGCAGGTTTGATAGCCTCTTGAGCAGCCAGAAGGTCGTGGATGGTCCTCTTGAGCGTGTGGTCCTCATCGGAGGGGACATCGAACTGCGCATTGTGTCGCTGGTCGTTCGATGTCGTGAGGTGGCGAATCACGTTGCGCTCTTTGATACGGGTTCAAATGACGAAACCGTCGAATTAGCAAATGAGGTTGGCTGCGAGGTTCATCATTACGACGGCGACCTTTCGCCACAATCGCTTGCTCGTGCTCTCGAAAAGGCGAACATGAAGGCAACACAGACCCTTTTTCTTCCTATTTCGTCACACTGGAAGATGTCTGATTTGCCATTGAGTGTGAACAGAGCCCGTGAGGGTTGGGATATCCATCACCTCTATCGCCTTCCAGCGGGTGTAGACGAAGAAGAACCGAGGCCATTGGGCGCTACGGAACTCGGGCACCTCATCGTGAGTTCCAGGGGTGCCGAGCAGCTGGCAGGACTCGGCGACGATGCCACGCCTGAGGATATATCGAACGATGTTCGCGCTCGTTTCGTAAAGAGCGATGCACCCATTCGCCTCCCGCAACGTCAATCCCTTGCAACTGCTTCAAGATTTACGCAGTTGTTCTATTGGATGCTCGAATCGAAACACCCTCTCTTGTTGTTCGGTATTCCTGGTGTGGTTCTTTTCGTGCTTGGCTATCGGCTTTCTGGAGACCTCGCTTCAATGTTCACCGAACTCAATTCAACATCCATTGGGGTCACGCTGGTGACCATCGCCATGACGTTGATTGGACTGTTTGCCATGATGGTGGCTCTCATTTTGTACATCATGGGCAAGCAGGTGGCTCGAATTCAAAATCAGTACAACTGGCCAAAAGGGAGTTGAGTGCGTGCCTCCTCGTTTGGTTTGTCTTGACATGGACCGTGTTTTGGTCGACCATTTGTCCACCTGGCAATACGTCTACGACCAGTTGGGCATCTCAAACGACGAGTCGTTTGAATTGTACAATCAAGGACTTCTTGACGAGTGGGATTGGATTAAGCTTGATTTGGCCCTGATCAAGTCAGCGCCTGGGGGCGACATCACCGATGAGCGATTGCGCCATCTTATGGAAGGCATGCCCATGATGAAGGGTTGGCGGATGTTGATTCAACACTTACTCGACCACAATGTGCATGTGGCCATTGTCAGTGGTGGTCTGCAGAAAACTGCGAGAGACATCGCAGCAACCTTCCCCTCAGAGCACCAATGGCGACGACGCTGGGGGGGCATTGACCGACACACTGCACGAGAACAAGCGAACGGGAAGGATTCCCTCCTCCACGTCTTTACCAATGGATGGTTGATGGAGCCGAGCGACGGAAGGTCTTCTCCGGGAATCGGGGATTTTGGCCGTTATCAAGTTCAAATGAACGGCAAGGGAGCCATTGTGAAGATGCTGCAACGTCGTCTTGGCGTTGTGAAATCCAACACCGCAGCGGTCGGTGATTCAATGGGTGACGTGGGTATGTTTGGTGAAAGCGGGTGTGCTATTTTGTTCAACCCGTGGGATGACCGGCCAAGAGAATTTGCCGACCATGTCATCGTGGAAAAGGACCTTCAGCTGGTCCTCAACCTCATTTGTGAACAATTGGACTTGCCAAAACCTTGAATGAGAAGAGATGAACAAACACCACCATGGTCGTTGACGACTTGATGTCCATCTGCCCTCATTGTGGTTTCTTGCTCGGTGCCTTCATTCCAGGCATGCCTTGCCCGATGTGCGGTGAAACACTCTTGTGAATCAAGGCGTGACACGACGAGAAGTTCTGGGGAAGGGAATGACTTCTCGGATGTGTGTGGCACCTGCCAGCCAACTTACGACACGGTCAACGCCCAGCCCAAAGCCACCGTGGGGTACACCACCGTACGAACGGACATCGATGTAGAACTGATACGGCTCTCGGGGGGTCCCTTCTTCGTCGATTCGTTGGAGGATTTCCTCTTCCGACCACGTACGTTCTCCACCGCCGATGATTTCTCCGTAGCCTTCTGGGGCGAGCAGATCATGGCACAGAACATAGTTTCCATCGTCAGGATCGACGCGGTGATAGAACGGTTTGGCAACCTTGGGGTAGTGCGTCAGGAAATGCGGGACATCAAAATCCTGGGTTAGCACCTTCTCTTTTGAATAATCCAAATCCTGACCCCATTCCACGGCAACACCCTTTCCTTGGAGGATTTCAATGGCTTCATCATAGCGCATACGCGGGTAAGGATTGTCAGCGTAGCGAGCGATGAGCGAAAGGTCGCGTTCAAGATACGTAAGTTCCTCCTCACGTTCATCGAGGAGCGTTGATGCGATGTGGCGCACCACGCCCTCGCCGTGCGCCATGATGTCGTTGTTGGTGGCCCATGCCATCTCCATTTCTGCGTGCCAAAACTCTGTGAGGTGGCGTCGGGTTCGTGACTTTTCAGCACGGAAGGACGGCGCAATGGTGTAAAGTCGTTCGAGAGCCGGCATGGCCGCCTCGGCGTAAAGCTGCCATGATTGGGTCAAATAGGCCTGCTTTCCAAAGTAAGGGACCTCGAACAACGTCGACCCTCCTTCAACGGCGCCGGCAACAAAATTCGGCGCTTGGTATTCCAAGAAATCATGCCCACGGAAGTAGTTGTGAATGGCTCCGAACGCTGAACTTCGTAGTTTAAGCATGGTCGTTGAGCGAGTTGTGCGAAGATAGAGGTGGCGGTGGTTCAGGGTGTGTTCCGTCCCGCCGTAGGTAAGTTCGCCATCTTCGTCTTCAACCAACATGTCGGCCTCGGTGATCGGGAAGGGCCGTTCAGAATTCACGGCTCCTACGATCTCGAGCGAAGCGATGTCAAGTTCGTGCCCACCATCTGCTCGTTCATCTGACCGAACGAGGCCGGTGAACACCACGCTGCTCTCGATGAGAGCCCCCTTGAGGGCGTCAAACATCTCGGGGCCCAACGTGTCTTTTTTGCCGACGCATTGGATAGTTCCGGTCGAGTCACGCAAAACGATGAAGCGGATGTTGTTGTTTCCACGTGTGCGTTTAATCCAGCCTTTCAGTTCCACCGTTTGGTCGGTGTGTTGACCTTTCTGCACATCGCCTATCCACGTGGTCTTGACCATGCTCTCACCAAGGAAACCCAGTCTCCTTGCCTATGTGAATGTCTCCCTTGAAAGACCTCAATATTTGGCCGACGGACCTGAATATTGCACAAAGGGTCAAAACCGTTTGGGGACAGGATATCGTGTGAGAAAGACAGCGGTCTATGCTCTCGGAGGAAATGCCCTGCAGTCTCCCGGGAGAGGCTCTCAGGATGCAGCAGAGGTGCTTGCAAGGGTCATGAGCGACGTTATCGACCTGCTCGAGAAGGATTGGAGCGTCGTGCTCACCCACGGCAATGGCCCCCAAGTAGGCCATCTCTTGGCGATGGACCAGGAGCAATCCCACTCCCTCGATGCTTGGGTCGCCGCAACGCAAGGCATGATCGGTCACGATTTGTCCATGCATCTCCAAGCCATCCTTGAGCGTCGGCGAAGACCAGAGCGCACGGCGGTTGTCCTGACTCGTGTTGAGGTGGACAGCGAGGACGAAGGGTTCCATTGGCCTACGAAGCCGATTGGACCCGTGTTGTCATCCGAGACCGTGATGACAGCAGATTGGGACATCGCTCAAACCGTCCATGGGCCACGCCGTGTCGTGGCCAGTCCAAAACCGGTCAACATCATGGACCTTGATGTTATCAAGCGCTTGGTTGAGCTTAATGCCGTGGTCATTTGCGGAGGGGGAGGAGGCGTTCCAACGGCACGGTTGGATCGACATCTTACGGGTATGCCAGCCGTGGTGGATAAGGACCTATTTTCCTCCCTCCTCGCAAAGGACCTTGGGGCACATGCGCTCATCATCAGCACGGAATCAGGAGCGATCTATCGCGGGTTTGGCACCGAGGCAGAAGAGGCGTTGAAGACGTTGACCGTGGCAGAGGCTCGCTCGATGGATGAAGCAGGTGAATTCCCTCCTGGCTCAATGGCTCCAAAAGTGAACGCTCTTTGTGAGTTTTCGCAGCATTCGGTGGAGGGGATGGCTCTCCTTTGTGCCCCCGGCGAGGTGCTTCAAGCACTGCGAGGGGAAAGCGGTACAACCATCACGGCATCCTGATAAACGCCGAAAAAGAATCATGTTCTTATGGTTCCATCCTCTCGGCTAAACCATGAAGACCCCAATCATTGCCGAAGCCCACTGTGATGCCCCATGCGGCGTGTACGACCCAGCCAGTGCTCGAATTGCTGCCGAAGCCGTTCAGTCCATGACTAAGAAAATGCTCGCCATGACCTGTCCTGACACCAGCGACGGTGCGGCCATGGCCGCCTACATGAACACCATGTCTCGCTACGCAGCCGTCAAAGAAGAAGAAGCGCAGAAGTGCAAGGATGAACTTCTCGTGCTTTGGACGGATTTCTTCAAACCACAACATTTGGAGTCCAACCCAGACCTTCACGACACGTTTTGGCACGCTGCAAAACTTTGCTCTGCGTGTAAGGTTGAAGTATCCGCCGACCACGCCCAGGAACTGATGGATGCCTGCGAGGCCATTCACGAGATGTTCTGGTCTGCCAAGGGACGCGAAGTTCCTTGGATTCGCGCTTCTTGAGGCCGTTCTATGTCCAGCCTCTTGGATGTCCGCATCCAAGGCGAAAGCATGTGGCCGACGTTTGAAGACGGTCAAATCTTGACCTTTCGTACGCTCGATGACGCAGCGACGCTGAGGGAGGGTGAGGTGGTGTTGGTGCATCACCCAATGAAGAAGGGCGTGGTCATGGTAAAGCGAATTGTGCGAATTGAACAGGACGGTCGATTGTTCCTTTCTGGTGATCACCCTGACCCGCTCGCAAGCGAGGATTCTCACAATTTTGGACCGGTTTCACCTGAAAGCGTTCGGGCAAAATGGACCGGGTAAGGGTGGCGGGCCTGACGGGGTTCGAACCCGCGACCGACGGATTAAGAGTCCGTCGCTCTACCTGACTAAGCTACAGGCCCGAGTTGGCCTTTTGCCGCGTGTATTTAATGCTTCATGCAGGTGGATTCTCAATTGGCTTCAATCGTTCTTGGTTAGGATGGAAACGCCTTCCGTTGATGCCAAAACCACCACGTTGCACATGTTGTTGAAGAGACCAACCTGAACCACACCAGCGATGTTGAGCAGTTCTCGTTCGGTGTTCTCTGGGTCGGTCAACGATGGCCCAGTGTGAGCATCGGCGATGTAATTCCCGTTATCGGTTTCAAGCAATCGGTCTTCCGCCATCCGCATGGTGACTTCACAGTCAAGTAGGTGCTCAATAGCCCGTTTTGTTGTCGCAAAGGAAAACGGTGTCACCTCGATGGGGAGAGGAAATGCACCGAGGGTCTTGACTTGCTTCCGTTCGTCGGCAACAACCACCATGCTCCTGGATGCCTGTGCGACCACTTTTTCTCGCAGCAATGCAGCCCCTCCACCTTTGATGAGCTGAAAGTTCGGGTCAAATTCATCCGTTCCGTCGATGACCACATCCAACCCTTCCAGGTCGTCTAAATCAGCCAACGGAATCCCGACTTCAATCGCCAAATCTCGCGTGGCGATGGAGGTTGGTACGCCGACAATTCGAAGGTTTTCTTCGCGTACCTGTCGCCCCAATTCCAAAATGGTATACTTCACGGTTGAGCCCGTTCCCAGCCCGACATTCATTCCATCGTGAACATAAGCACACGCCGCAATGCCCGCTTCTTCCTTGAGCGCTTCAACGTCCATGGGTTTGCTTTCAACTCGCCATCTATGGACTTTCTCACGGAGTTGTTCCGTGGCAAAAAGTCCCAACCCTTTAGACCTTGAAGCGAGCGTACATACGCTATGAGGACCGGGGGGAGGCCAGCCATCGTCGCCCTCGGGTTGGTCGCTCTGTTTCTTCTGTCACTCGCACCGCTCACGCACAACCAAGGAAAGGCGCTTGGTCTCGAGACTGAGCAACACGAATCAACACCTCTCGGACAGAGTCAAAAATTGACCATTGGCTCGTGGCCCGATGGAGCAAATCAACGGGTCGAACTCAGTGTTCCAGACGGCCACTCCATCAAATCGGTCGATCTGAACATCACGGCAGGAACATTGAGCAATTCCATCGCCACGAACCTTTCTCAGGTGGGGGATTTTGACGGCAACGCCGTCTACGATGGCATGGATGTAAACAAATCCTCTCTTCAAATCCTTCCACAAGATTGGCGCTATGATTTCGAATCGGGAGCATGGGCTCCTGAATGGACGCGGTCAGGTACATCCAACTGGGCCATTGTCGCCGATACCCGCCTCCAGGGCGCCCAGCTGGCGAAGGCAGGGACCATCAGTCACAACCAAGAATCTCGAATGACCTTGGACGTCTCTCAACTCCCTGCCTCAACGGGCACATTCCGCTACAGTGTATCCTCGGAGTCAAGTTTTGATTATCTTCTATTTTGTATCGACAACACGGGATGTTCTCGCTACAGCGGTTACAGTTATCGATGGTCAGGCACAGTGAACAACGGCCTCCAGACATTTTCTTTCCCCGCAACAGCACAGTCGTTGACGTGGAAGTATGTGAAAGACGGAAGCGTCAACAGCGGCTCAGATACGGCTTGGGTGGATGACATTGTCATCACCCCTCAAGGAGGTTCAGGAAACGGCGAAGGAAATTGGACCTCGGATGTCTTTGGGCCTTCATTACTTGGCCGAGGTGAAGGTTTGATGCACGGGCTGCTTCACATGGATGCCTATGTCTACCCCGGGTCGGTCTTTGAGTGGCAAATCTTGGATGCAACGACCAACGCACCCGTTCCAGGGTTTGAACGGTTGACTTCCACGTGGGCCGACCTCGGTATGATCGACTGGGAGGCACACCCTCTGCTGAAATTTAAAATTCACATGAAAGAAGCCGCAGGCGGTGGTTCATCGGAAATTCGAAGTTGGTCGCTTAACGGTCATCTGGCCAAATCCTTTGAATCTGACCCAACCGATGAGGGCTGGACCATACAAGGAGGGAGTTGGTCAAACGGTGCCATCATCGGATCGGGCACCGTTCTTTCCGATGTGTACCATGTTCGAAGCGGATTCTCTGCTGTTGATGTCAACAGTGCTCAAACCAGCAACGGACAACTCCAGTTTTCAACGGACGGGGGAACTTCCTGGGTTGACGTGGATGCGCAAGGCCGTGCATCGCTCAACGCACCTGCTTACATGATTCAATTTCGAATGGTTGTTGGGGCGGGTGGAGGCTCCTATACGTGGAATTCCTTCGAGGCAGAGTTGGTACGTACCTCCATACCCGACGGATTGCGTTTGGATGTTGGGATTGACGGTGCGAATGAGTGGTCAATGGACCGTTCAGGCATTGGCGCCTTTGGTTTGCAAAACAGGATGGTTACCGACGAGTTGTGGGTTTCACAAGCCATCGCTCCAGCGAACACCGCCTCGCTTGAAATTGCGGTCCCAACGCAAGGTGTCGGTGCATTTTCCTTCGCCCTGGCATCGCCTTCCGCAACCATTGCAAGCCCCTTCATGGCCATGGCGGTCAACGGACAGGATATCCTCAGCCGAAACTTGCCGAATGTCGATGATTTGCAAGTCGTGACCCTTACGGACAGCGAACTGAACACGCTCAACGGTGCACTTGTACAGGCGAGTGACCAACATGGACTAACAGGACTGCCCATGGCGACCGTTGAGGTTCGAGTTGGCTCTTCTTTGACCTCAGCTGACTTGCTCTTTGGTGGTGTTTTTGCTCCTTATGATGCAGATCTTAGCATGAACCTCAACGCCGGACATTCGCTGGTTTTGGGATTGAATCACGCGCTTTCGCAAACCATACCTGACGCTGGTCAGCGTACGGTCAAGTTGCCGGTTCGAATGGACGGTACGGGTTCGGTCTACATGACTCTGAACCATGTAGAATCTCAAGCATCTGTAAAAGCCGTTGGGCTAGAAGTACACAACGTTTCGGACACCTTTGTGCCGGGTTTGGATTGGGTTGAATCCGTTGGAACCTTTGATTTCTCCACCATTGGTATTTCTGACGCCCTGACCCATGCCACGCAGTCGGGTTGGCAGGTCGAACTTCATCTGGCCGGAGCACAGCAGCAATCCAAACTGCGATGTCCTGTGGCTTCGCTCCCGATTACCTCCACCTCACTTGCCGCCTGTACGGCATCAGGGACAGCCCTCTTGTGGTTTGACGATGCCTCTGCTGGCTCAATTTCTGTGGTTGGTTCCGGTTCCTATGTTGAATTCCGTCATCATTTCAGATTCCCGGACGGATGGAATGACGAATCATCCGCTACCCTTTCCGTCAGCCTCATTTCATCCGCTGGCCCTCTTCTACCGGTTTCCAAGGTGTTCGGCCTGGGCCACGACCAGGGCGTAGAGAACGACATCGAGGTCAAAGCCTGGTCCGTACTTTCCAGCGAAGGGATTCGGTCGGATGCTTCGTTCCCCTATCTCCGAGGTGGCGAGGTGGTGCACCTTGAGGTGGCCCTCGGGTTCGAAAACACCAGCGAGGGCGTTCCTCGTTCAGGTCAAGCACTCGTTCGTTTCCTTGTTGACGGCAATGAATACGCCACGACAACGATTCTCGATGAGGGAGTGGCGTTGTTCCCCTACACCGTCCCACTTGGACGCCCGTCCCTTGACCTTGGTATTGAGGTTGTTCCATTGCGTGGTCAAGATGTCGTCAGTCACTTGCCCGGAAGCCTCACCTTCCTCTTTGACAATGTGGCACCCACCTTGATGAGCAGTTCTGTGGAACGCTTTGACAGCCGAGACATCTCTCCTCGCACACCGCTTTCCTTTACGGTGGCTGACCGGCCCCACCTTCCCACACACGCAAAGGTGCACCTATGGCACTCCTGGCTCGACGATGCCAACGATAACGGCGTGATGGATGCACAAGAAGTACGGGATACCTCGCTGAACCTACCTGAAAACCTCTCGACCCTGATGGGTGAATACACTTTGGATGTGAATACCGGTATGGCAGAGCAAGGCGATTATTTCGTTGGATGGATCGAGGTCGCCGACAGTGCGGGGCATGTCATGGAGGGAGGCGGAAGCATGGCTGAGCCCATGTTCCATGTTCAACTCAACACCAACGGTGCCCCGTCCCTTGGCGCTTCCTACCTCGGTTGGGCCAACGGCGAGGCATCACCCTGGTTCCACCCTCACGAGTGGTATGAGATTCGCATTCCTGTTTGGGAGCAAAACGGAATTTATGATTTAGCAGAAATCGAACTCAAACTGGCTGCAAATACACCAAACCCCGCCACGATTCTGTGGAATCAAACCACGGACATCTGCACCTCACTTGACCCCTATGTCGAAATTGAGACGTGTGATTTGGTTCCTGCAGATGAGAATGACCTCTTTTCCCGCAATGGAGAATACGTCGTCAATTTCTCAATCGAATGGGGTTATGACCCAGATGTCTCAATTGAGCGCATCCCAGAGATCACCCTCCTCGACCAATCCGGTCAATCCAATCGTTTCATGCTGGAGCCGCTCAATTGGCGTTTTTCGGGTGAACTCTCCATCGACCCTGACTCGCTTCGTATTTCCTTGCCCAATGAGGAGGCGGACGCACAAGGTTACTGGGTCCAACCACGTACCAACTTCAACGTTGAGGGCGATGTGGTCTGGTACCGGACCGGTGTGCTACCGAGCCAAGATCTTGATGTGGAATTGACATTGGGAGAAAACAATCTTGAGACGAGCGTGGTGGAAGGCAAGTTCTCTGGAAGCATGCTCGCTCCTTTGGTGGATGGCACGTACGGTCTTTACGGCGACTTGCAAGATGCTCCGAATGGAGCGGTCTATAGAGGGGAAGAATCCGCCTTTGTTTGGTTCATCGTCGACAACGAAGCCCCGCGTGTAGCGGCGGTTGACCGACCTGGATTCAACACCATGCTGGCCGAAAATGAATGGAAGGACATGGAATTTGAATTGAGGCTGGATGAAAACGCAAGGCTGGACGAATCCACGCTTCGCCTGCACTGGTCATTGAACGAGGCAGGGCTTGGACTGAACTCCTATGTCTTTGACAACGGCAGCCTTCCCCTTGAGATTCTGGGTGAGCGAAGAAACGGTGAATCCATACCCGTGCGTTGTTCTTTGGACGTTGATGCGTTGATGCTCCCTGCCTTCCGCACAAAGGCTGTGGAACTCAGAATTTGGGTGACTGGAGCGGACGAGGCGGGTTTAACCATCGAT
>JBMYQB010000015.1:0-40552 GCA_049600935.1 Candidatus Poseidonia sp. | reverse complement strand
TACAAAATTCATGTCCATGAGACCAATCTTTACTTCTCAGCCGATGACGGTACCGATGGCATTGAATTGTGGTGGCTTCTTTTCTCACGAACCGTCACCTATGTTTGACAATCCTCTGAGATTTGCACGAAGATGACTTTGAAACCGGGCAGCGGTGTCGAGCATCAGTTGCGGGTTTCGCGACCTGTGTGCACCGCTTTGCTCATAGATTGACTCGGCTGACGGGTGCCCATGGGCTTCAAACGCGTGCTGATTGCTAACCGCGGCGAAATCGCTCTCCGTATTCTTCGCACTCTCCGAGACATGGGCATTGAGGCGGCCATCATCCACGGCCGAGAAGACCGACTCTCACTCCCGGTTCAGATGGCGGACATCGCCTATCCGAACTATCGAACCAATCCACTTGATTCCTACTTGGATATCGAGGCGGTGGTGCAAGCGGCCAAGGAACTTGAGTGCGATGCCGTTCACCCAGGCTACGGGTTCCTTGCAGAGAATGCTGCCTTCGTCGCTCGCCTTGAGGAGGAAGGCATCACGTTCATCGGACCAGCCTCGGGCGTCATTACGTTGCTTGGCGACAAAATCGAGGCTCGAGCGGCGATGGAGGCTGCAGGCCTTCCAACTGCCAAGGGTTCGTCTGAACCCATCGCTAGCGCCGATGTTGCCAGTGCGCTCGCTGATGAAATCGGCTACCCTGTCATCATCAAGGCGGCCGCCGGCGGCGGTGGCATCGGCATGCAGATCGTGCAGCAGGCCGACGAGTTCGAGAGTGCGCTCAAGCTCTGTCAGTCGCGTGCGAAGTCGGCCTTTGGCGACGAACGCGTCTTTGTGGAGAAGTACATCCAAGGGGCACAGCACGTGGAATTCCAAGTGCTGGCGGACGGCAAGAACGCCATCCACTTTGGTGAGCGTTTTTGCTCGATTCAACGCCGCCACCAGAAGCTGGTGGAAGAAGGCCCGTGGCTGACCGATGAGAAGCGAGCAGAAATCGGAGCACTTGTTTGCAAGGGTGCAGAATCGGTTGGCTACAAAGGGCTCGCCACCTTTGAATTCCTTCGGGATGCTAACGGCGATTTCTACTTCCTCGAAGTCAACCCTCGTGTACAGGTGGAGCACACCGTCACCGAACTCATCACGGGCCACAACCTCGTTGAACTCGGTATTCGTGTCGCTCAAGGTGAAGCCCTATCCCTTAAGCAAGAGGACATCACGTGGCGAGGCCATTCAATCCAATGCCGTCTAAACGCCGAGGATCCACGTGAATTTGTTCCAAGTCCTGGTCGTTTGTGGGAGTGCCATTTCCCAAGCGGGTTCGGTATTCGCTGCGACACGCATGCCCATCCAGGCTACGAGATGCCAGGATGCTTCGACTCCTTGCTGGCCAAACTCTTGGTTTGGGGTCGAGACCGCGAAGACGCCATTCGCCGTATGAAGACGGCGCTGGATGAAACGATGATCACGGGTGTGGAGCATTTGATTCCGCTTCACCGCCGCATCATGGATGAGGAAGATTTCAACAATGGCGATATCACGATTCAGTACATTGACATGCATCAAGAGTTGCTTGGATGAGGAGTGGTGTTCATGGGTGTTCTCATCGTTGGTAGCATCGCTTACGACTCCGTTGCTTCTCCCGAAGGCTCCGTTGAACGAGCGCTCGGGGGTTCAGCCACTTACGGAGGCTTGTCCTGCCGTTTTTTGCAGCGACACATGACAGGCCGTGAAACCGGTCTGGTCGGCGTGGTTGGCGAAGATTTTGCCGATGCCGATCGTCACATCCTCGCTGATGCAGGTCTCGACCTTGAGGGTCTTGAAACGGCTGAAGGCGAGACGTTCCGATGGGAGGGCGCGTATCACGGGGCCATGGCCGAAGCCGAAACAAAAGCGACCTACCTCAACGTCTTCGAGCATTTTCAGCCCACGGTCCCTGCAACGTGGCAGGAACCCAACGTGGTCTTTTGTGCCAACCTCCACCCCGCACTCCAAAACAGCGTCCTCGAACAGACCACGGCCGGACGCTTGACGATGCTTGATTCAATGAACTTGTGGATCACGATTGCAAAGCCTGCGCTGTTGGAGGTTATGCAAGCCGTGGATGTGATCATCATCAACGACGGCGAAGCAAGAATGCTCTCTGAAGATGAAAATTTGGTTCGCGCAATGCACATGCTCGCCGAGCAAACGAACACACCTACGCTCATCGTCAAGCGCGGTGAACACGGTGTCCTCGCGCTTCACGAAGGAGCCCTTCTCGCCCTTCCTGCTGTTCCAACATCGGATGTCGTTGACCCAACAGGTTGCGGGGATACCTTTGCTGGAGCCCTGGCAGCACATCTTGCTTCGGGTTCGGGGCAACTCACATTGGACGAATTGCGGGACGGTTTGATGATGGCCACCGTCATGGCCAGTTTTACGCTCGAAGCCTTTGGAACGACGGCGCTAAGCGAGCTGAAGGGCGACATGTTTGACCAGCGTCTGGAAGCCTATCGGCGGATGCTTGGCCACTGAATCATTCCTCATCCAATCGAGGAACCTTGACGCCATCGTCGTTGCTGCTGGCTCGTAAATCTCCAAATGAAAGGGATTCCAGCGTGTTTTTTTCAGCGGCTTGAAGTTCGGCTGCAGCCGCAAGCAATTGTTCGCTCCGCTGCCGAAGACGTTCCGTCTCTTCTGCCGAAAGAACCCCTCCACGTTCCTGAGAGAGCGATCGGTGAACCTCCGGCGTGGTTTGGGCGGCTGCTTCAGCTGCTTGTTCTCGTAGCGCACCTGAGGTGTCGGAGGTGGAAAACGGACGAGGGCGACCAATGTTTGATGTTCGCTCCAAGATGTCACTTGAGGTTTCACGAATTCGAGAAATAAATCCTGAACGCCGCCCCCTCCTTGGGTGAAGTGCCTCTGTTCGACGTGGTTTGAACGAACTGTCCTCAATGGATTTGCGCGTTTTTGGCTTCAACAATGTTTCGCGCTGTGGTTGGGGAGCAACGGTCGGTATCTGCACGGGTTCCGCTCCCGTCTCGATGGCATCGTCAAGAGCCTCAAACAATTCTGCATCAAGGATCATCTCCTCGGCTTCTTCTTCTGTTTCAGGTTCTTCCCGCAGACCGGGAATATGTGCGCCGTCCTGATTGATGAACGATGGGAAAAAGGTGGGTTGGCCTTGGTCGTATGCACCTTGATGCATTGGAGGGGCAGGTACCAACACGGGACGAGTGAGCGGAGCAGGTCGATGGTCTGGCGGGTAGGCGATGGGTTCAGGTGATCCGGTCACTGGCTGAAAACTGGAGATGAATCCGACCACTGGGGGCGCATACGCCGGTTCTGGTTCGTTGGTCGGCATCCAGTCCGGTGCAGGTTCAACCACCGCGTTTTGTTCCATCTCTTCTCGTTCGTCCGAGAGGAAGATATTCACCGCTTGTGGGACATCGAGAACGGTCGGCAATACGGGGGCAGGAAGGACCTCAACGTCTCGCCAACCACCGTCAAGTTCGGTCTCAATCGCTTGCAATTTTGCCCGCACTTCGGCCATGCTCTTGTTGTTGGCCAGGTGATTGAACATGAAACTCAGGCGATTGAGGGCTCGCTCGCTGCCGTAGAGTACATGGGTGTCGCCGGAGGATGTTTGAACGGTTAAGGTCGGTTTTTTGGTGAGGAATCGAGCGGCTATGAGGGCGACACCGATGCTGATGAAGGTTAACTTGTAGGTCGGCGGAACCATGACGCGATAGCCAATCCAAATCAGGGCCAGGCCGAGGAGAATGAGCCAAGTTGGAACCAAGTTCGTTGAGTGATGCTTCATCGTTGCGATGGCATTGAGGCGCATGTCGATGGTGGCGTTTCGCTTGCCTTCAATGCTCAGCATGCGCTCATCCAAGGTGATTTTCACCCGCTCTGAGGGTTCTGCCAACCTGAGGGACAGGAAGGTTTCCTTGTCAATCTCGCTGGTTGGCACAGTCTCCTGTCCAATTTCGCGCATCCCATGTCGTAGCCACATGTTTGAGGTTATCAAACCACCGCCAAAGGTCCGAGTTGGCCCCTGCAAAATCAGCGGTGAGCGCCGACGCCGTCACTCATCCATGGCGGTGAGCACGGCTGAACCCATGATGCGTGGTTTGGAGTCCAATTGAGCGATGAGTACGCTTGGTGGGGCCTCCTTTCGGATGAACAGGGGATGCTCCCAGTCCACGGTGAGCGAGCGTCCGTCAACCTCAACGATACGCCCCACCACGAACTGAAGGTCCACACTCGCATGAATCACATCACCAGGCGCAAGGACTCGCTTTTGGAACGGCGAGGTGTCAAGCTCCACCAAGGAACGACCGTGCTGGTCAAGAGCCATCGGTGTTGAAACGTTGGCCCGCTTGTCTTCAACGGGGGGATGGACGATGATGGTGTTGCCCGTCAAATGCTCTTCTTTGGTGTTGCGAAGGGCCAGACCGACACGGTCTCCCGCAGATGCAACCTCGACATCGTCGTCCATGACCTGAAGCGACTTGGCGTTCCCCGTGCCGTTGGCTGGGAGAAGAAGCACTTCGTCGTGGACGCTGACGCGACCGGACTGTACGTATCCAATGGCTACCAGTCCGATCCCTTTGACGTTGAAGTGCTGGTCGACGGGGAGAACGAGTGGTGCGTTGGCGTTGGCCTCGAGCACGCTCTGAATTTCGTCCATGAGCGCATACATGCGTTCCCTCAGATGCACGCCGTCGTTTTTCTCAAAGGTCCATGAAGCAAGGCCTGCTTGTTTAAACAGCATCTTGACCTGATCTTCGTCAACCCATCCGCCGTCAGTTGGATTGATGACGGCAAGGCCTCGCTGAATGCCTGCGCTTGCAAAAGCGACCAACACCTCTCCAAGAGAAGCATCGATAGCCGTCACTTCAATGATGCCCGCCTGAGAGGTTGAGAGGGCATTGAGAAACGGAGGCAGTCGTTCCGGATATTTCGCAGGCCGTATCAGCGAAAGAATGCGTGCGCCCTCGGGCCCGTTTTCCTTGTGAACATAGGTGTGAACGTCCCTTTGGTCAGCCGGTTTGGCGATGTCCCGGGCAAGTTCATCCGATGCGATGACGGCGATGTTCAATACGACCATAGCCCGCCGAGTTGGCTGCGCTTGAAGAAGCAATGGGTGCTCAAGCGTCTCGCTTGGCCTTCTGAGCCAGCATGTTGTCGCGGATGGCTTTCGCCTTCCCCCATTCTTCTTGTTCTTCGTCCGATTCCGGAGTGAATTGAGGAATAGGGATGGCCTGCATGTTCGAATCGATGGCGACGAAGAAGAAGTAACCTTCGCAAATGATGTTCTTCTCCCATGTCGCCTTGCTCATGGTGTAGGCAGTGACTTTGGTGCACGCTGTACGGCTGCTGGTGTAGACGATTTGGCCGGTGACTTCGAGCAGGTCGCCTTGCCGTGCCGGAGCGATGAAGGTCAACGTGTCAATCGAAATCGTTACGAATTCCCGATGAGCAAATTTTGCACAGGCGATTCCACCAGCCTTGTCCATCAGGGACAGTAAGCGACCTCCGAACAGGGTGTTGTAAGCGTTGGTGTCCTGAGGAAAGACCTCTTCAATGAGGGTCACTGGCTCGGTGGAATAAGGCTCCATGATGGCTCCACACGCTCCACCCTCATAATTCATGTTCATTCTTCTTGGTAAATGAGATGTAAAAAGGGACCGAGTCCGATAAGCGACGAGATTTTAGGGGGACAAACCCTCGCCGAGGTGCAGGTGACACCATGTCAAACGAAACACACCGAAAAACGAAGCCAATATTCCTCGTGTTGTTGATGCTTCTCGCCCCCTTTGCTTCGGCCAATGTGACCACATTCGCCAACGGCGACGAAAGCGTTGATGTTGAAATCCGAGACGGCAATGATTTGCAAAATCTCGTCGACGGAGCCATCAATCTCCCCGATGGTGAAACGGTGACGGGTGCGACCATGAAGGTGCACACTCACGCCGTTGAACACGGTCACCAGTCTCGTATTGATTTGGATACAACACAGCGAGTTTGGAACCCGGACTACAACAACCAACTGACGGAGTTCTCCGATGAATCGCTCTTCCAGTACGAAGACGGTACCCAAGCCACACCGGTGTCCCTGATTTCCGAGGGCTTCTTGACCGACTTCGAAGGAACGGACGGTGGATTCTCTGACTCCACGGACCCGACCCTGATGCCCTCGAGCGGTGTGGGTTGGGAACACGGTTCGCTCTCGGCTTCCGACATTCCCGCAGGATGTTCCTCCGGGCAAGAGTGCTGGGGAACCAACCTGGCCGACACCAACTACACGGACGACAACTCCGACGGCAACACCCCTCCATCCTACATGCCGTTCGTGCTCGGCATGACCAGTACCGAACTCTTCGTTGACCCGCTGCTCAAGAGCAAAACGGCCTTCTTTGATTCGTGGTGGAACCTTGAGACGTCCACGGGCTCTCAACCAAACTCCGTGCGTTTCCGTGATTGCGCCTATCTCCAAATTCGTTCTTCACCCAACCCAGGCTTCCCTCCCGACAATTCTGCCTTTGAGTACGTGTCCATCGACCAAGCCAACAGCACCGGTGTCGTGATGAGCACCAACTACGCGTTGGGTGGAGGTACGGGTTCCAACTGGGATTCCAAGATCACCTCAAACTGTGGTGGTCTCCAATACTACGACCAGAGTTCTGGTCAGACCCAGTGGGGATGGGGCCTCGCCGGCACCTCGGTCACCGCTCAAAACCCATCTGGCTGGGCCAACATCGCGGTCGACTTGACCGATTACATTGACGAGTACGTCCAAATTCGATTTGTGATGCACCACACCGGTAGCTCCGCCATGAACATCGACGACAACATGTCGGGCTGGTACATCGACAACTTCCGCCTTGGCGACCTTCTCCCGCAGCGAGCGAGCATGACCGTTCGCAGCATGACGCCAAATGCTCTTGGCGGAGAAAACCACCCCAACGGCTACGGCGTGTTGGCCTTGGAAGCAGAAACCTCGCTGACCGCCACCTTGACGGTGGACGTTCTTGACACCAATAACAACGTCATCAACGACAAGAGCGGCAACCCCATGACGGGGCTTTCAGGCGATGTCATTGAACTGTGGGACATCGACTCCCAACAGTACCGTTCGGTGAACCTCAAGTTCAACTTTGATTCCGGACCGGACCGCCTTTCCACGCCCGTTCTGCACGGATTCAGCATCGGCACTCGTGTTGGAACAGGCTTCAATTTCACCGCTTTTGGACCGACGCAAATCGACGGCGGCATCTGGCAAACGATGGGCGGCGGCGAGCCGATGATCTACATCCCAGAAACCAAGCGTGATGCCTACTCCACTGCGCTTGAACGCAGCAAGTTCAGCAAACCCATCACGGCGATGACACCGATGATTCAGGACGATTGTTCGGAATCGCCGTCCATTGAAATCACGCCCACAGGACAAACCTCCAGCGTGTCGGTTGAAGACGGCGTCATGACCGTCTTTGACAACCCCATCTTTGGCTTCAACGCCGTCACGTCCTATCAGGGGCCGTGCGACGTGGGTGGCATCTGGTTTGACCTTGAATTTGGCCACCACGCCTCCAATCTCCGAATTGACGTCGCCGACGACGGTGATATTGACTACGGATTCACCGAACCTGCCTTCGACATGTTTGGCCGCCAGACGACCTTTGTCTCCGGCACGGTTGACGGCGTGAATTACGCCACCGACAAGGCGACGCTGACCCTCGGAGTGAACGGTCAAGCCACGGGTGGCTTCTTCCTTCTACCAGAAGGGGCTGAAGTGACGGCCGCAGATTTCGGCATGGACCAGATTTCCGTGCGCTCCAACAGCGACCCTGCTGAAGGGTTTGAGTTGACCCTCATGGCCGGTTCACAATCCCAAGTACTCGGCGACATGCCCAACGCGACTACGCTGGTCCAAGAAATGCTCACCTCTCCGATTGACTTCGAGGCTGCTTTGAACTCTCTCTTGACCAACCCGTCCGTTGCGGGCACCCATGAAGATGAGTTTGGCCGCTACTGGGTGATGTTCCGCTTCATGGTGGACTCTCCCAACGCCTCATCTGGCACCTCCATCGACTTCGTGGATTTGGACATCGTTTACGACTACGAAACCACCCTCAACGCCGCTGACGGCCTTGACATTGAACTGAATCAAGGCGTCGCACTCTGGACTGGCGGTGCAACCGCAAGCGTTCCTGTGGCCGTTTATTCGGATTCAGGGGGCGGTGTCTCGTTCAGCGATCTGAGCGTCTCCACCAGCACCGGCTACGCCAACTCGCTTGCAATGACCGACAACCCGGTCGGGCTTTACCCCAACGGCGACATTTACGAAGTGGTGACCACGCATACTGTTGACCCGCTCACCGGCTCGGCGCTCTCTGAAGCCTGGTTGACCTTTGAGGCTGAATCCGGCTACATCAAGTTCGCATGGAGCGACTTCATGTCGTTCTCTGAAGCCAGCGACGAGCAGAATTACGTCCAACTCGAATCCACGTCCTCGGTAGCCGACGTCGCCAACGGCAAAGAAATCACCTGGCATTTCCGAGTCAACCCAACGTGGGATGATACAGAAGCTGTCCGTATGTACGCAGGTTTGACCACCACAAGCGGCGTCAACGGCTTGCCCGATGCCGTGCTGTTGGACCCAGCGGTTGGAAATGCCGTGGAGAACGATGCAGGCATTACCACGTTCGAACTCCAAAACAGCATCGGTGCACCACAATCGCTGACCAACGCAGAATCGGGACAGGACATCAACCTCATCGGCGAAATCCGACTTGAAGACCTCGGCGAGGCCCCCGACCCAAGTGCATACTTCCTCGTTTTGGAATTGAAGCACGTCAACACCACCGACGGCAACATCACCGTTGAGTGGGAAGAGGTGGCCAACCGCTCGGGTGTCATCGGTGGTAACTTCAACTGGAACATCGACCTTGGGGACGCGGCAGGTAGCGAGACCTACCGGTTTGCTGTGCGTGGCTACGAGGGCGGAGACCTCCTCTGCCCGCCGTCGCAGTACAACCCCGACGAGACCTGCGCCATTCCGTTCGACATCACCATCGACACCTACGAACCGAATTTGCTCGACATGCAGGTGTTGAGTCCGGGAACCGACGCCAACGTTGACTCCAACTGGCGAACCCTGCTCGATGACACGTGGGTGGTGCCGCAAACCACGCAAAAAATCCGCATGTCAAGCCAAGACTTGCCAAGTCCACCGGCCACCTTGGACATGCACCTTTGGGTTGAGCACGACCACGACACCAACAGCGACGGTCTTCCCGATGCAGACGAATACATCACCGTCACGCTCAACGGCGACGGTGAGGCGCCAACGGCAAATTACTCCGGCGAATACAACGACTATGCCAACGAAGGCCTGGAAGGAAAGGTCTCCATTTGGATTGAAGGCTACGACCTTGCAGGCAACCCGATTGACGGTGGTGGCCCCGGGTTTGACAACGACCAGGTCACGTACGTGTCCATGTCGTCCAAGACACCGGTCATTCGCAACTTCTTCATCGAGGATTCAAAGGGCAACGGTTTCCTTAATTCCAACGAGATGCAATGGGACGGTACCTGGAACCAAACGATGTATGCAGGCAACACCTATCACCTCATTCTCGAGGCCAGCGATGACAACGGTTGGCGAGACGTTGACTTCTTCCAAGTCAACCTCGACAAAACCGGCGACGACATGACCGTGTGGTACTTCCCACGAAACCAAACGGCATGGACCGACAGCCCCCACCTCGAAATCGTCTACGACGGTGACGTCGGGCCCACCATGCTCACCATGGACAACACGGCCCTCATCGACCCGTTCGAGTCGGACTTCATCCTCAACATCCCCATCCGCATTGACTGGGGCATCGTCGGCATGGACGGAAAGGACATCGAGCCCAAACTCCAGATGCAAGACCTTGACAACCCGCTCTACACGATGCTCTCCGGTGTGCCCGGCCGATACATCCAGATTTGGCGCTACAGCGACGGTATGCAACTCGACTTCCGAACCGACGAGGTCAACAACAAGATGGTCACGCCGATGTTCGAAGACGTGAGTGAACCGTTCACGAGCGACGTACGCCAAGGCTTCATCTTCGCAGGTGATACCGTGCAGTTCACCGGCCAATTCGCGTTCCGTGAAGGTATCTATGACAGTGTTTACATCAACCCTGAAATTGAATTGACAATGGAAATCGTTCGGCAAGATGCGGCTGAGGACTTCAACAAGGGCTACATCGCCACGCCCGGTGAAACCATCACCCACACCTTCACAGGTGGCGTGTTTGACATCAACATCACCGCACCGGTGTTCACCAACGAATACTCCTACACCTACCAGCTCATCAATCTGCCAGACGGTGCGGAAGACTTCACGGCGGCCCTGTGCGCCACGTCGACCTCCTATGGCTGCGGTGAGTTCACCCTAAGGGTTGACCGAACTCCTCCGGAGGTTTTGTCCAACACATGGCTTGCTGAGAAGGGCGCTCTGCCAACCGGCTCTGACGACCGAATCATCAAGAACACGCTGTCAACGGCCAACTACCACTGCGTCGACCTTCAAGTTCAAATCAAGGAGCAAGAAGCGATGTTCCCAGGCGATCTTCAGGTCAACTGGATGTTCTACAGCAACACGATCGACTACACGCCATGGTCAGAGTACGCCGAATACTTCGGGTTCGAACCGTCCTCAGCACCGCTCTCGTTGAGCACGTTGAGCGGCGGCTACTTGGCGACCTCGACCTGTCTTGACCTTTGGCCGCTCTCGGATGCTGAACCCCGGGTCTTTGACGCTGAGGTGAACGAGCAACAACAACCCACGCTGATGTTCTGGGTTTCTGGCGCCGACTCTGCAGGTTCCACCGTCCGATTGGGCGGCGGTCCACAAGAAGACGGCTCGGTTCTGCCCATCTTCTCCGGCCAAGCACAGCACAAGTCGGAATACACCTTCATTGAGGAAAAAGCCACCTTTGAGATTCAGGATGTTCTGCTTTCTGATGACCCACGGGTCGGTGAAAGCATGAAGCTCCGCATCAAGGTCAAGAACACCGGTTCGATGGCCGGCGTCGCAGATTTGGTCATCAAGTCGGTCACCGACGGTGGCACGCCTGTGGTTGAAGACACGGTCTCCACCCCTGAACTCGGCATCCAAGAGGTCAGCGACTGGGTGGACATCACGCTCGCACCGTTTGCGGCGCAGACGACAGGCATGTACTACGTCATCAGTCTGAACGGCAGCAGTGAGAGCATCTACGACGGCTCCCAATCGCAATGGGCCGATGTATTCAACGTGAAGGTGCAAGCCGAGGAAGACTCTGGAAACCTGCTGCTCATCGTCATTCTTCTCGTGGCCGTCATCGGTGTGCTCGGAACGCTCGTCTTCGTGCTCGCCCGTCGAGGCGGTGGCGGTTCATCCATGCTGGATGACGAATACGAAGACGACGAAGACGAGGTAGCCTACGGTGAATCCAAGGTGCTCGCTGAAATCCCGGCGGATGTTGACCCCGAAATGGCCAGGGCCATGGAAACCTTCCCGCAGTGGACGCAACAGGAGATCCAAGGCTACTTTGACCAAGGGTGGACCGTTGAATCGCTCCAAGATTGGGTCAACAATCAGTGAGTGGAATCCATGCCTTCCGAGGGATGGACCGATGCGGTCTGGGAAGACCCGGACGGCGGCACCGTGGTCGTTCACGGCACCATGCCGACGGTCGTCTATCCCAACGCTATGCGACCTCGCATCACGTGGCACGGCCTTGCGTTACTGGAGTCCCCGGACGTGGTTGATCTCTGGGTGCAAGAAGAAGCGGACGAGGCTGAATCTCAAGGCGTGAACATGACCCATGCGTTGCTTTCTGGCGGTGCTTTTGGGAAATACATCGAAGGTATTTCCACGCTCGAGAATCTTCAGGGCGGGCGTTTTCCCGACCCTGAGCCACGCCGCATCCAGCGCATCGCTGACCGCCACGCACGTCCAGTGTTCTTCATCGAACCCTTGGCCGATGATGACGACTGGGGTGACTACCTAACACAGGAGGCTCGCGCAGTGTCCCACTGGAAGAAATTATTGGGGATGATTCGGGTGAGCAAGCGCTGGAAAAAGAGCGTAAAACACCATCTCTTCAACGCGCAACCGCCTCCGAAGGGTCAATCGGTGGATTATGCCACAGCCAGCGTTTTGTCGGCGGCGTGGTGGGAACTCTCCGAATGGTTGAGCACACCTGTGTTGGCCAAGCGAAGGAATGATCGCTATGCGGCCCGTGTTCGTGGCGCTCTTGCCTCACTCCGCGAAACCGAAGGCTCGGACGCCACGCTGCTTTTGGTCACCCACCTTCCCCATCGCTCCGCCATGCTTGAGGCCTTGAACGCACGACCTGAACCTGAGGAGATTTCATCAACATTGACCGACCCCACCCACACGGAGGAGGAGTGAGATGGCCACCGGTTCAATCGACGTTCGAGTTGAAAATCAACTCGTTCGATTCGTGTGCCCCACGCCTCTTGACCACGATCGGGTCATCTCCGAAGTAGGTGGCCAACGAAACAGCGGTGTGGTCATCAAAGCCATGGAACGTCCACGAGCGACCCTGGTGGTCGACGAAGAGGGGCGAATTGTTGTTCACGGCACCCACCGCATCGAGGCCGCCCGAGCCGCTGCTAAGGAACTCCTGCTCAGAATGGGCATGGACGACAGCGGCTTGGTTGCAGAGATGGGCCCTGTGGTCGTTTCGTTTCAGTTTGACCGGGCGGTCAATCTCGAAGCTATTCCTGCCACCCTCGCCTCAGGTACAGCAGAATACGACGCCCGTCTTGGCTGCACCACCCTCGCCGATGCTCGCCACAGTTTGACGGTTCAGATTTGGCCCAACGGCAAGTGCATCGTTGCGGACGCACGACACCCAAACATGGTCGCCATGGCGGCGGTTTACTGGAACGGTGTGTTCAGCGACAAAGGCATCTTTGTTGACCGTATTTGAGGGAGCCGCATGGTCTATGACGGCCCGATTTTGGACAACCACTTCCATCTTAACCGTCAGGGACTGTTCCTCGACGCTGCTCGTGCCTTTCAGCGAGTAGGAGGAACCGACCTTGTGTTGGTGCATTGCCCCGATTTCTCGGCTCCACCCGAAACATTGGAAGGTCACCGGGCCGCTTATGCAGATACATTGAGCATGGCACAATCCGTTCGCGAAGAGGTGGGTCTGGGTGTTCGTGTTGTGCTTGGACCGCATCCCGCTGCGTTTGCTCATCAGTTTGAACGCTGGGTTTCAGAAGACGGTGAGGCTGGAAAAGAGCGAGCCGTTGAGAATTACCGCCACTCTATCCAAGCTGCGCTTGACTTTGTACACGAGGGGAAAGCCCACGCCATCGGTGAAGTTGGCCGTCCGCACTGGCCCGTATCGGATGAGATTTGGGAGCTTTCCAATGACCTCTTGGACGAAACGATGCACCTTGCGGCGCAGGAAGGCCTGCCGCTCCAACTTCACGTGGAAGGAGAAAGCGACGACACCTATCCCGATTTAGCACGACGAGCCCTTCGTCAGGGCATGGACCTGCAAAAATTGGTCCGCCACTACTCGCCTCCTGATGTTCGGGAAGAGCACACCCACGGATTGACGCCCAGCGTGCTGTGTGGAAAAGGTGCCCTGGAACGATTGCTTGAGACCCATCGCATGGCCAAATCAGGTTTTTTCCTCGAAACCGATTACATGGACGATCCTCGCAGACCCGGTGCTGTTTTGGGGCCAAAAACCGTCCCGAAGCGAACCCAGCAACTCCTCGCTGCAGGTGTGGACGAGGAGGTCATGTGGAATACACACAGCGCCCTTCCATCCAAGGTCTACGGCGATTGAGTCTCGCTCGCTACAATCTCCGTGGTTAGACGACATCTCCCCATCACATTGATGAAAGAGAATCAACAGGAACCCCCGTGAGGGCCATGCTATCTGCACGCCGTTGGGGCATGATTGTCATGGCGCTCATGCTCTGCAGTTTTGCACCGCTTGCTTCCGCACAGGTGCCGACGGCCCCAGGGGTCGAAATCGACTGCGACGAAAAGCAACCCGAAATGGATGTTCACCCACTCAACGACCCCGTCGTAGAAATCACATGCACGGTGAAAAACCCCTCCTCATTCCAAGAATCCATCAGCGTGGAGAAAGAATGGGACGGCATTGAAGTTGACATGATGTTGGAAGAGGACACCTTTGACCTCGGCCCAGATGAGGAAGAGGACTTCACCGTCACGTTCAACGGTCAAACCCGATTGTCCTCCGAACTCTCCTACGACTTCACCCTCGTTGCAACGGTAACCAACGTCGCCATGCTCGACTGGCCTGAAGCCCTTTCTTCCAACGCCACGGTAAGCGGCGACCTCAACATCGCCACCTTTGGCATGGTCGATTTGGACATTTCCGACAAGAGCACCCGAACCATGAGCGAAGGCGATGAAACGAAGATTTCCTTCCAGTTCCAAAACAACGGCAACGATGACGACAAGATTCAGGTCACCATCACCAACGCCGCTGAACTTGAAGAAGCAGGCTTCACGTTCCCGGCTGGTACCTTTGTCGCCGAGGACGTTGTTGAGGACGGCATCTCTACCGTCCGAGAATTGACCATCAGAGCACCATCGGAGGTCGCCGCCGATGAACGCTTCCAAGTGACCTTCCAAGCCGCAAGTGGGAACGATGATCAGGCGCCCGTGAGCGAGAGTTCCATCTCAATTCAACTCGAAGCCAGCAACACGGCTGGAGGGCTTGGGGGCGGTCTCGAAGAGGTTGACAAGGACACGCTCGTCATGTACGGTAGCATCGGTGCTGCTGTCCTCTTTGGCTTGATTTTCGTTGTTGCGCTCGCACGAACCCTGCGTCGCCGAGCCAATGCTCAACCCATGTATGTCCCTCCCGTGGAAGTGGACGATGAGCCCGAAGAGGAGGAGGACCTTGACGACTTGGACCTCTCAGAACTTGATGACCTGTTTTCCGATGCGGATGACGATGACTTCGACGATGTTTTCGCCGACTTGTGAGCCTCGATTCTGGCCTCTTAATTTTGGTCGTGAACTCAGCCGATGTGACACGATTTCATAGGCAACACTCAAAGGCTTGGTGTAGCGCACTACACCTAATCCCCGAGGAGGTTTTTCATGCTTGGACTGGAAGGAAAAACGGCCTTTGTCTTCGGTGTGGCGAGCGAAGACTCCATCGCTTGGGCGATTTGCAAGCAATTGGCCGCAGCGGGCGTCACCCTCTATTTGGGGTACCAGAAGCGATTCATGAGCCGTGTCTTCAAACTCAAGGACGAGTTGCCTGCCATTGGAGGTTTTTACCCGCTCGATGTCGCTTCGGACGACACCACGCAGGAATTTTTCACGGCCTTTGCCGCCGACCATCCCGGAAAAAAAGCCGACATTCTCATTCACGCCATTGGCTTCGCCCCTCGCTCCTGCTTCGATCGCCCCATTCTCTTCGTTGAAGACGACGACATCAACACGGCGATGACGATCTCTGCCAATTCCCTTCAGCGCTGCCTTAAGCACGCGCTCCCCTATCTCAATCCGGGTTCGTCGACCATTACGCTCACCTACGCTGCTTCCAACCGTTTCGTCCCGAGCTACGGCATCATGTCAATGGCGAAAGCTGCCCTTGAGTGCTGGACACGAGAATTGGCTTGCCACCTTGGCCCCGAAGGTCATCGCGTCAATGCGATTTCCTCCGGCCCAATACGGACCATCGCTGCCAGTGGCATTCCAGGTTTTGACCGCATCCTTGACCACGTCGAAGCCAACGCTCCCTTGCGAAGAAACGTCAGTCAGGACGATGTCGCTGGTGCAACGCTGTGGCTTGCCAGCCCTCTCTCAGCAGGCGTCACCGGACAGTGTGTTTACGTTGACGCAGGCTACTCCATCACGATGGTGCCCGAGAGCATCATGAATTGAGGTGTTCAGATGTCATTGACCACAGCAGATGGCAAACCGTGCGAGGGGATTGAGCAGGGTCCCTTTGAGCCAATTGCTGTCATTGGACTTGGGGCGCTGATGCCCGATGCCCACGACATCGATGCCTTCTGGCAAAACATTCTCGACGCGAAGGTTAGCATTCGCCCGCTTCCCGAAGGCCGTTGGCCTGGACCCGTTGACCATTTTTGGAAAGAAGGTGGGCCGGGCCAGCACACGGAAGGCTTCACGTACGCAAAAATTGGAGCGCTTGTTTCCGACGCAGAATTTGACTGGCGTCGCTGGCGGCAACCCCCGGGCACACTTCCCCAAATTGACCCCTGTCAACTTTGGGCGGTTACGGTATCGGCCGATGCCATTGAGCACGCCGGTTACGACGGTGAGTCCAACGACATTGACCGCACCCGAACGGGCGTCGTGTTTGCCAATGCGCTCGGCGGTGAAAATCGAAACATGTCCAACATCAGGGTGTGGGCCCATCACACCGAATCTCTGGCCAAACAGCACGGCCTTCCCGATGCCAACAGCCAAGCCTTCACCGAGGCGATATTGGAAGGCACGCCTCGTGTCGATGAAGACACGATGCCCGGAGAATTGGCAAACGTCGTTTCCGGTCGTGTTGCCAACCTGTTGGATTTGCAAGGTCCCAATCATGCCATGGACGCTGCATGCGCCTCGTCAATGGCCGCCGTTCTGGATGCGTGCCGCTTGCTGCAGACACGACAGGTCGACGTCATGCTTGCAGGCGCTACCGACCGAACCATGGACCCGGCCACCTTTGCGAAATTTTCCGCCATCGGGGCGCTCTCGCCATCGCACTCCTCGCCCTTTGATGCACGAGCCAACGGCTTCGTGATGGGTGAAGGCGCAGGCGTTCTGGTGTTGAAGCGATTGAGCGATGCCATTCGAGACGACGACGAAATTTTCAGTGTCATTCGAGGCATTGGAGGCTCTTCGGACGGCCGTGGCAAAGGTATCACGGCACCCAGTCAGCGGGGGCAAATTCAGGCCATTGCACGGGCTTACAGTCAAGCTGGATACCCTGCATCGTCCGTTGAACTCGTGGAGGCTCACGGAACGTCCACCAAGGTTGGCGACGCCACGGAACTCTCCACGCTTTCTCGACTTTGGACCGGTGTTGAAGGAACTGGAAACGTGGCCGTTGGGTCCATCAAATCTCAAATTGGTCACCTGAAAGCAGCGGCGGGTATTGCTGGCATCATGAAATCGGTCATGGCTCTGCACCACCGTACCATCCCTCCAAGTGCCAATTTCGAGACGCCGAATCCTACGGTTGATTGGTCCAACATTCCGTTCTTCGTACCGACCGCACCCCTCGAATGGCCCCGTCCAGCGTCGCATCCACGCCGTGCAGGTGTGTCCGCATTCGGATTCGGTGGCACCAATTTCCACATCGCACTCGAGGGTTATGAGCCCGATTATCACGGGCCGATGGCGTCGGATTGGGACGCCCGCTGGGCAACCTACAGTGGACAAGCAACCGCTTCGGCACCTTCCATTTTCGACGGCTCACTTCCTGCCACCATGTCCCATGAGGCGTTGAAGGCGGTTGAAGGTGGCGTCTTGCTCCTTTCCGACACGAGCCTGGAAGCCTTGCAACAACAACTTGCAGCCGTGAGCTTTGATGGGCCACTGTTCGATGATGATCCTCGTGGACGTCGGTTGTCTGAAGCGCTTCAAACCGCCAGTGCTTCCTTTGATTCCAACCAAGCCTTCCGAATGGCCCTTGTTGCCACCTCATGGGCAGAATTTGCCAAGCGTCAATCGCTGGCCGACCAAGCGATGATGGACTCAGAAAAATGGGGATTCTTGCAAGCTCAAGGTGTCCTGTTGACCGACCAACCTGCCATGCCGGACAAGGCCAAGAGCGTTCACATGTATCCCGGTCAAGGCAGTCAATACGTGGGCATGACCGCCGACCTTGTTCAACGCTTCACCGCTCCTTCGGAAGTATGGAAGCAGGCAGATGAGACCATGGTCGAGGTGCTCGGAGGTGAAACCCTCTCGGGATTCGTATTGCGCTCATCACTCAGCAAAGAGGAACTCAAGGAAGCGGAGCACAAACTCAAGCAAACCGAATACACGCAACCCGCCATGTTGACGGCCGATTTGGCCATTGAGCGCACCCTCCAATCCTACGGTCACGCCCCGGACATGGTCGCAGGCCACTCACTTGGCGAATATGCAGCCCTCATGTCCTCGGGCATTTTGGACATGGACGGTGCGCTACGAGCTGCTGCTGCGCGCGGCACGGAGATGGGCTCGGTTGAGATTGACGATAAGGGCCTGATGGCCAGCGTCACTGCGCCCTACGAGGCAGTCGAGGCCGTGCTGGAGGCGACAGAAGGTTACGTCATTGCGGCCAACAAAAATTCACCGAAGATGACGGTCATCGCTGGAGAAACAGAACCGGTGAAGGCCGCCATGGCAATGTTTGAGGAACAGGGATTCTCCAGCGTTGCCCTTGCCACATCCCACGCCTTCCATTCACGCATTGTCGCACCTGCGAACGAACCGCTTCGTCGATTCTTAGAGGGCTTGGAAATACGCTGGCCTGAAGTCCCCATCACGGCCAACGTCGACGGGTCGTTCTACCCCGTTGAGGGAGCAGATTCGAAGTCCGCCATCTTGGAAAAATTGGCACCGCAAATGGCGTCTTCGGTCGAGTGGACCAAACAAATCGAGACGATGTACGCCGCAGGCGGACGAATTTTCATCGAAGTAGGGCCCAAGCGAGCCCTGACCATGTTTGCCATGCAAATTCTCGAGGGCCAACCTCACGTCCCCATTATGACCAACCATCCCAAGCAGGGTGGAATCGCGAGTTTCATGACGGCGATTGGTGCACTGGCGCTCGCAGGTCGCCCACCTTCTTGGCCGGCTTTGGATTCCGACGCGCTTCAAGACGCGTTCAAAGCAGGACCCGTTGAGGCCCGAACCGCTTCAGCACTCACCCCTTCAAGCACAACGGCTGCGTTGGAGTCCTTGCGTACTCGCGCTCGCCCCTTGCCTGGAAGCGGCGTTGCCGTTGCTGCACCAGCGCCTGTGGCCGTTCAATCAGGCCCCATGGATACGGACTATGCAAGGGACCAAGCCATCAAAGCGTACGTTGGCGACCGTATCGCTCGGTTCAGCGGCTACCCTGCGTCTTTTTGCCACGGGCATGTTTCCTTGACCGATGGCCTTGGACTCTCGCCCGAACAGGTGCAGAGCGTGGCGTCCACCATCGCTTCCGAGGCACAAACGGATGCTGAATTTGACGGGTATGCAGCCGTCACGGCAGGGGACCTCGCTCGTTGGGTCCGCACCCCACCGTCCTCGTGGACACCCATGGCTCCCGTGTCGGCTCCGCCGGCCCTCAAGGCCGCTCCCGTGCAGACGGTATCGGCGCTCCAGCCCGCTTCAAAGCGGGATGTTGACCCCTATGTGGTCACCGGTATTTCGCTGGGGTTGCCGGGCATGGACCGTGTCTTTTCCGAGGATGCCTTTGAGAAACTTGTACGCGGTGAAACGTGCATCAGCGAGGTTTCCGATGAATACAAGCAACGATTGCTCGACAAGAACATCGTTCGTCTCATCAAAGGCAGGGACGGCTCGGTCAACATGGATCAGGCCACGGTGTTTGGCGACATACCGCAACTTGCGGGCCTCAAGGGTGCCTTTGACCTGGCCGAGGAGTTTGGCATTGACCCGAAAGCCATCGTTGCGTGGGATATCAGCACCCAACTCGCCGTAGCAGCAGGGCTCTTGGCCCTGCGAGATGCAGGCATTCCGCTCACTCCCGTGGAGCAAATCGGGAAGGGCGGTTTGCGCTTAATTCGTAACTGGCAGGTGCCACAAGTTCAGCGTGAACGCACGGGCATCGTCTTTTCATCGTGCTTCCCAGGTTTGCAGATGGCCTCCAAGCACGCCAAACACAACGGGGACGACGGCGAGGGACGGTTTGATCGTCGCTATCTGTTCCAAACCCTCAACATGGGCCATTCACAATTCGCCCAATACACGGGCATCCGCGGGCCGAACACCACCATCAATCTGGCATGCGCTTCTGCCACCGCTGCCTTTGGCGTGGCCGAAGATTGGTTGGATGCTGGACGTGTTGACCGTGTTGTCATCATCAGCGGCGATGACGTGACCGGCGATGACCTCTGGGAGTGGATTGCGGGTGGGTTTGCAGCTTCGGGTGCAGCCGCCACCAACAACGTCGTGGAGGAAACGGCTTTGCCCTTCGATCGTCGTCGAAACGGTTTGATTTTGGGCATGGGTGCAGCAGCGTTTGTTGTTGAGCGCCATTCAGAAGCGCAGCAGCGTGGCGTACAACCCATCGCTGAGTTCCTCGGTTCGACCACGGCCAACTCGGCCTACCACGGCACACGGCTCGACGTTGAACACGTGGGTCAGGTCGTGAACGGCTTCATCACGGACATGGAGCGACGTTGGGGCCTCGACCGACACGCCATGGCGCCCAACACCGTCTTTTTCTCACACGAAACCTACACGCCAGCTCGTGGCGGTTCGGCGCAGTCTGAAGTCAAGGCGCTTCGGGATACCTTCGGCGACTCCACCAATCGCCTCGTTATCGCCAATACGAAAGGGTTCACCGGGCATCCGATGGCGGTCGGCATCGAGGATGCGAGCATGTTCTACGGCCTGAAGACACGACGTATTCCACCCATCGCCAATCACAAGGAAAAGGACCCGGAGTTGGGCGATCTCAACCTGTCGACAGGAGGCGATTACCCCGAGTTGGAATACGGTCTTCGCTTCGCAGCAGGATTTGGCTCACAAATTGCGCTGTCCCTCATGCGACGTTGGCCGGTAGAAGGCGACCGCATTGACGGGGCGAGGTTGCTGGCCTGGGCTCGTGGTCTTGCAGGAACCGACGATGTCGTCATGCGGGTGCTGCAAAACAAACTCGTGGCCTATGTTGACGGTGAAAACAACCTCCACGGTGGCATCCAAGGTGAGCCGTGGACCATCACCGAATCGTGGGAAGGCAAGCCTTCGGTTGCGTCTACTCCCGAACCTGTCGTTCCTCAAACAGCACCTGCGTCAGAACCCGCACCGCCGGCTCCATCACCTGTTGTGTCCGCACCTGCACCGGCCGCTGTCGTCAACGACGAGGGAATGGTCGCAACGGTGATTGAAGTCGTGGTTCACCACACCGGTTATCCTGCAGACTTTGTTGAACTCGACCAAGACCTTGAGGGCGAATTGGGCATTGACACGGTGAAGCAAGCTGAAATCATGGCCGATATTCGTGAGAAGTTTGGTTTGCCCGTGGACGAAGATTTCGTCCTCGCAGACTATCCAACGCTCAATCACATGATTGGCTACATCCAACGCATGACAGGCGGTGAAGCGCCAGCGCCCGCCCCCGCAGCACCTGCGACGCCATCAGTTGAAGCCCCTGTTCCCATAGCACCAGCGCCAGCACCCGCTGCATCTGCGGCGACCCCATCAGCATCTCCCGCAGCGCCCGTTGACGACGCCGAGATGACCGCTGCCGTTGTTGCGGTCGTTGTTGACCACACCGGGTATCCTGCCGATTTCATTGAACTCGACCAGGACCTTGAGGGTGAGTTGGGCATTGATACGGTGAAGCAAGCCGAAATCATGGCGGACATCCGAGACAAATTCGGGCTGCCCATTGACGAGGACTTTGTTCTCGCCGACCATCCAACGTTGAACCACATGATTGGGTACATCCAACGCATGCAGGGCGGTCATGCTCCAGTTCCGAAACAGACGGACGCTCCACCACCTGCTCCTGCACAACCTGCTCCTGAGGCTCCACCCGTTGCCCCTGCCAGTTCACCTGCACCGACCGCGTCGGGAACCCATCCTGACATCGAGGGGGTCTTGGTCTCGGTGGTGGTTGACCACACCGGATATCCTGCCGATTTCATTGAGATGGACCAGGACCTCGAAGGCGAATTGGGCATCGATACGGTGAAGCAAGCGGAAATCATGGCTGAGATCCGAGACCGCTTCGCTCTTCCCGTCGACGAGGATTTCGTGTTGGCAGACCATCCCACGCTGAACCACTTCACGGCGTACATCGTCAAGATGCAGGGCGGAGGGTCGTCGCCCGAGCCCGCCCCGTCCGTCCAGGTTCAACCAGCAGACGCTGGCACACCCACCAAGGCGGCCAGTCATCACGAAGGCACTCGGCGCTGGCAAGTTGAAATTGAAGCGTGTCCAGGTGTTCCTGCATCAATTCAACCGAGCGGCACCGTGGTCGTTTCCGATGACGGTTGGGGCATTGCTGAGGCCTTCTGTCAGCGCATGGAGGCACGTGGCCTTCGGGCGGTCCGTATCGGTTTTGAAAGTCGCATCCGAGACGCATCCAGTCAGGACGAGGGTGGTCGAACCGTGCTTCGAGCCGACCCAGAGCAACCCGAACATCTGGCATGGATTGCCGACCAACTGAGCGATGTACAGCTTGCGGGCTTGGTTCACATGGCGCCCCTCAAACTCGCTTCCGAGCAGTGGATGGAAGACGCTCACCCCTCCTCGCAAATTGCGCTCGCCGCCCACGGATGGTTCGGTTTGCTCAAGGAACTCGGTGGAAAACTCTCGACCGAGGCACCCGGTCTTGTCGCATCGGTGACCGCTCTCGACGGGCGACATGGCAACAAAGGGGACCGATTCAACGCCTTGCAGTGCGCTGCAAGCGGGGTCACCAAATCCTATGCCTTTGAGCGCCCTGACCTGCGATGCCGGGCCTTGGACCTGCACCCCGACTTCATCCTTGACGATGCAGAGGCAGCCGAACGCATTGAGCGGGACCTCTTCGAACTCGCCGGTGAAGTCGAAGTTGGGCTTGACATTGGTGGCCGCCGATGGGCCCTTGTCGCCTTTGCCGAAGATTTGGTTGAGGAGGTTCAACCTTTGGCCGCAGAGGACACGTGGTTGGTTTCAGGCGGTGGTTCAGGCGTGACGGCGGCCTCTATCATCGGCGTGGCTCAAGCCAGTCCGAAGGCGGGTGCACATTTCGAACTTCTCGGGCGTTCAACGTTGATTGAATCAACGGCGTCGTGGATAGACTGGAGTGATGCTCAACTGACCGATGAAAAGAACGCCTTGCGAGAGCGTCTGGTCGAAGCAAGCGAGAACGGCAAGGTAACCATGGTGGAATGGAACCGGGCATGGCAGCGTTTCACTCGGAGCCGAGATGTTTACCTCACCTTGGACGCCATTGCAAAGACTGGAAATCATGCGACTTATCATTCGGTCGATGTCATGGACCAGACCGGCCTTGAAGCCCTCGGGGCTTCCCTTGGACGACCCATCACCGGCATCGTTCACGGTGCAGGTCTTGAGGACTCCAAATTGGTGGCCGACAAGGATTACACCGTGTTCGACCGCGTGGTTCGCGTGAAGATTGACGGATGGCGAGCCTTACTGGCGGCCGTGAACGCTTCAGGGCGAGACGTGCCCGATTTCGCTTGCTGTTTCACCAGCGTCGCCGGACGATTTGGAAACGGTGGGCAAACCGATTACGCTGCGGCCAACTCCGTGCTGGATGCCGAAATGGCTCGCCTGACAGCCACCACGAACTGTCGGGCCGTCGCCATCGGATGGACCGGTTGGCGAGATGTCGGTATGGCGACTCGCGGGTCCATTGAGGCGGTCTTTGCGGCCGCTGGGATTGAGACGCTCTCGGTAGAGGACGGCGTCTCTCTCTTCGTTGGAGAAGCCTTGAGAGGAGGCAAACGCCGTGTTCTCGGCTGCGGTTCGCTTGGATTGATGGACCAGCACGCCTCTTTCCGCGAAGCACCCCTGATGCTTCCGCCAAGCATGGCTGCTACCATGGCCGACCCCGCTCGTTTCCCCTTCATCGATAAGGTGCTTTCACTGGATGAAGGCCAACACATGGTGACCCAATCGACCCTCTCCACCGAGGACCATCCGTTCCTTGTGGACCACGCCATCGAGGGCGTGCCGTATCATCCAGGTGTGATGGCGCTGGAGATGTTTGCGCAGTCCGCTCTCCTTCTGCGACCCTCAACATGCCTGGCTGGCTTTGAAGACGTGAAGTTTGGCCTTCCCGTCAAATTACTCAAAGGACCCATGACGGTTCGTGTGGATGCCAGCGTGGAGCGAACGGAAGGCGATATGACCTGGGTGCGATGTCGTTTGGTTTCCGACTTGGCCAATTCAAAGGGTGAGGTGTTCGGAGAGCGAGAGCACCACGAGGCACTCGTTCGTCTTGTGGAAAAATGCGATGATCTCTGCCCGTTCCTCCAGCGTGAGGTGGACGAATTGCCGCAAATTGGAACGCCACCTCCCGGTGAATTGATCCATCCTGCTTCGTTCATTTACGACCGGTATTTCCACGGCCCCCGATTCCAATCGCACGGCGGCGTTCTGCGAGGCATTGGCGAAGGCGACCGATTGGGCATTGACGGTCATGCGCTGATGCGCCATCAACTTCCCGAGACCGACCAATTCACACTTGAGACCGAAGGTGAGCAGGTCCTTCTCGAAGCGCTTCCGATGTTGATTGAAGCTGGATTCCAAAATGCAGGTCTTGTGGCCATGGAACTGTTGGGGTACAGCAGTCTCCCCGTGGGCATCGGCTGGTCAACCATGCTCAGGGTTCCCGATACCGAGGAAGTGCTCCGTCTTCGAAGCGTACAAACAGCTTCGCTTGACGAGGGTGTCACGGAACATGACGTCCTCATCGTTGGTGAAGACGATGCTCCGGTGTTGGCCCTCAAGGGTCTTCGACTGAAGGCCATGGCCACGGTTGATGAGCACCAGCGCTTTGCTCTTGAGCGATGAGGCTGTCAGCATGCAGGCACCACCTCTTCAGCGATTAACAGCCCTCAAGACCGCAGCGGTGCACGTGTTCTCAACAGCGGTACGTGACGTTCCGATTGGTGATGTTCCGTTGGCACAGGGTGGCGAAGTGGCCTCCTTCGCCACCGAAAAACGGCGAATGGAACACCTGACTGGACGTTGGTTATTGGGGCGGGCTCTGCACGAATGGGGCGTGACGGACCTCACGACGATCGAGGTGGAGCGAAACGAGTACAGGGCGCCCTCCTTGACGTTTATTCAGGGCGTTTGGAAACGAACCCCTCTGCCCAACATTTCCATTTCCCACAGCGACGGAACGGCCTTCGTTGCCCTTGCTCCCCCGGATATCTTCGTGGGATTGGATGCAGAACCTCTTGAACGGCAATTGGCTGAAAACGCCTACGATATGATGGCCAAAGGGGACGAACTTGAGCATCTTCGTCAAACACCAGCGGACGTCTTCAGGATGTGGACCGGGAAAGAAGCGGTGCAGAAATGTCTGGGGAAGGGCATGCATCTCAACCCTCGTGATATTCAAATTCCAATTGGAAGTGAGGGGAGTGAAATCTCAATTGAAAATTTGAAAATTCAATTGGAATATTGGACAGAAAATGGCTATCACCTGAGCCTTGCCACGGCCCCAGCAAACCCTCGTAAACTGACCCCAGAGGACCGACTTCTTGAGGAGACGCGACGCGCCATGGAGTCCCAGCCTGATTGGGGCGTCGGGTGCAAGACGCAACGAAGCGGCGCCTGATCAATTCCACAAGCGGCTGCTCTCCCAAGGGAGATTCAAGGCCACGCCGATTTCGGTGAGGATGATGAAATTGAACACGATGTAGGTGATGATGCTCAACGTAAACACCAGGAGCGATGTGTTCACGATGCGTTTTCGTTGACGCTTGACTTCATCGAGGCTGCATATGCCATCCTTGCGGAAGTAGAGGACCAGCCCTGTTCCAATCAACAGAGCGCTCACTGTCATCAACAAGGGTCTGAACCACCACATGCCGTTGGTTCCCCAGTACAGGTCGTTGGAGAGCGCTGCAGCACTCGAGACGCTGGCCAAACCAAAGAGGACCAAGACCACGCTCGGGAAGCAACACATCGACGCGAGGAATGCAGAGCCGCCAATCCATCTCCACAACGATTTGACATCGTTGGATACATTGACCTCCTCCATGGTTAGAATTTCCTCCTTTTCTTTTTCAAGATGTGTTCCTAGACGCAGTCCACAAACGAGGCCACGCTGTTGATGGCATCGGTGTGCCAAAGGAGTGGAAGCACCGGCGTCCCATCCGACCACGACCCCATCCCCGTCAGCATCGTTTCGTCGGTCATGTACTGAAATGCCCAGTCGGCGGTGAACGTGTCTTCACGGCCGTGGGCGACCAAATAATCCGCTTGGGCATCGATGCGTCGGTAGAAGCTCCAATCCGACAGCGTGTCGTGTGCTGGGTCGGTTTGGAGGTAGTGGCTGGCCACCAATCGCGGGAATCCGTAATGGTCGGACTGTATTTCCAGCAATTGATTTCGCTCGTCAGAAAGCGAAGAGAAGAGTTGCTGATGAAACGCACCTGGGCACATACCAACGCTCATGTCGTCCTGTGGCACACCGATTTGCACGATGGTTTCGTCCGGAAGTCCTGACAAATCGGGTTGAAGTTCTGCCTGCATGGGACGGCTTGCTGGCGATTCAAGAGCAACGACCAGTGCCTTTGAGCCCCAACCCCGTGGGAGTACATCGTCGAGGGTGATGAAGGTGTACGATGCTCCAAGGCTGTGCCCGCCCACCCACAAGGCCGTGGGGTCAACCGTTCGCTGCCCAAGGTGCGCTTCGAGTTGAGGCTCACGTTGGGGCTGGAGCAGAATCTGGTCAAGATGGTCAAGCGCTGCACGAATCGCCAGATCTCGTTGGACGTGCTGGAGGAAATCAGACATGCCCTCACGGTCGGTGGCTTCGTGGTCTTCGTGCCCTTCAGGGCGCAGATCCGACGGGTATTGGATGAAGGCCACGGCCATTCCTTTGGCCGCAAGGTGGTTGATCCAATCTTGGTAGGCTTCAACATCTGGGTAGCCAAATCCGTGGAGTAAAATTGCCAGCGGTACGGTGCTCACCGGTAGGTCATCGGCAAGGTTGGGCAGCGTGACATAGACACTGAACTCGACATCGTCTTCCAAATCACCCTGCACCTGCGTTACGGCATCGGGAAGGACGTAAGGTGAACGGTATTGCTCCACGGTGTGCGGGCCGGGAAACGACCCGTAACCCATCGAAGGCGCCTCGGGGGGTGAGGGGGCGAACCCCATCACCGCAGGCACCCCCGGCATCACCAACCATGCTGCGAAGAAGACGCCAGCGATGTGGGCCACCCGCCAACCCGAAACGTGCTGCTCCCCTTGAGAGCGAAGCGATGGTGGACCCCCAAGTCCAACCAAGAGACACGCCAGAGCCCAACCCATCAAGGTGGGAAGAAGCAGGAAGGCGCCCCGAAGGTAAAACACGTCCATTAGAAAATGGATGGAAATTAGGCCAAGAAGCAACCCTACTCCGCCGAAAAAAACCGGTTTCAAGCGATTCTCGAGGACCAGGCTGGTCATCCATTTGCGCAAGGCGTAGGCTCCTCCCGCCATGATGAGCATGCTAGAAAGCACCAGAACGGGTGAATCGCGCAGCGCAAGCGTCCACTCAAGGGAACGAACAGCGTGGGGCCAAATGGCATCGACCAGGTCCTTTCCCATCAACAATCGGAGCACGATTTCACTGTAGGCCAGCACAAAACCGACAAGAACGGCCCAAGCGGGATGAACCCGTTGAACCTTGGGAGGAAGGTCCGTCTCCAGTGTCGATTCTACGGACGGGTCCACGGAAGAAACTCCGTGGTTCTGTACATGAAGTTTCGTTCAAAACCTCAGGCGTTAATGTTACGAATTTCGGGGGTTTGGTCGGCCAACATGAACTCAAGGAACGCCGCCCACAACACAAATTCGATGCTTTCCTCGAGGTTTTCCTGACCACCCACGACAGCGACCATGTTTTCGAGGGTGTCTTGGGGCGAGTGATAGGCTGAGTAGTCTTCGTCGTATGCGCCGAGGTGGAAGATCGTCTGTGCGCCCAGGTTGCGGAAGGTCACGTGGTCCGAACGCCCGAAGGTGTCTTCATGAACATCCATGACGAGGTTGTAGTGGTCATCCCAGTGTTGGTCGCAACCGGCTCCATAACTGCCTTCGATTCGAAGGTCCATGGGCGCCTTGAGGATGTTGCGATGGACGTGGTCGAGCACGCTGGTGATGGCGACATCCTGGACTTCGGGGTCAATGTCGGGTCCAGACCAGGCATGGTAGGGGAAGGGGTCGCCGTTTTCCTTGACGGCAGGCCACGAGATGCCCATCATGTCCATGTTGATGTAGAACCGCAGCTCTTTGTCTTGGGGCAAACACGCCTCACAATCGTTGTTGGCAAACGCGTTTGAGCCTCGCAGTCCTTCCTCTTCCGAGGACCACAAGGCAAGGAAGGTGTCGCATTCAACTTGGAGGTCGACGAGAACCTGTGCGTACATCATGACAGCAACGGTTCCGGCCGTGTTATCGTAGGCACCTTCCCATGTTCCACCACCGGGTGGACCAGCCGGCGGTGCGATGTCCATGTGAGCGCCCATGCCCTGAACACAATCATCTCGCATGCCCCGCTTCCAAGCGACCACATTGAGTGATTCGGGCTGACTTGGGTTGAGGTGGTCGATAACCCGCATAAGGTGCGTATCGTATCCCAAGCCTTCGAAATGACCTTGGAAGTACGAGGCTGCTCGTTCAAATTGTGCGTTGGGGCTTCCCATCCAACGGAAGTTGTAGGCACCACAATCGTCCGAAGGAGTATCGCAGGTGATGTAATCCATCTTTTCGTACCAAGCCTCACCGCTGATGATGGGAGTGCCGTTGGTCACGGTCGTGTTCAACACCGATTTCGTGCCGTCTTTCGCCCAAACGACCAACTCGACGTGTTCGGTGTACGGGGTGGTGAGCAATTGAACGAGAACTCGGTCGCCTTCCACGGGTACAGAACTGTCGACGTCGATGATGCCGTCGACGAAGAGCAAGACATCATGGGCGGGAGCAGCGACTCGAAGGCCTTCGCCCATCAGCAATACATCGTGCCATTCACCGGCCCGAAAGACGGCGTTTTCCGGTGAAGTTCCGTCGATGGTGAGGGCGGTGGTGAGGTCCACTTCCTCAAGCAGTTCGCCCTCTCCAATGCAACCAGAAAGCGGGGCTGCCAACATCAGCAAGCCGAGCAAACATGCGCGAACGATGCCGTGCGGGCGGGGGTTCATGCTCCAACGGACGGTTGGGCCTTCATAGGGGTTGGCCTTTGGTCTGAACGGGGCTTCAATACGGGACATCCTTCCACCCGATCTTGTATCCGATGAGGTTGAACGACCGATGCAGCACGGGCGTGATGAGCACCAAAGCCAGCATCGGCAACCGCAATTCTTCTGCGGCGAGCACCGACGGACCGAGGAAGAGTTGTCCCCACAAGAAGACCATGATGGCAAACGGTAGGGTGTCGAGGAGCGGTGCTTTGGACGAGACATCACCCTCTCGCTTGAGTCCACGACGACGCTTCACAAAGGAGCCGGTGCTGTCGCCCACCAGACAGGCAAATCCGAGGAAGGTGCCAAGCAGAAAGGCCGCGCCGTTTGCTCCGCCGATGTAGAACCACGCATCTTCTGCGCCAACGAGCGGGTGGGCAAACACGGTGGCTCCATCATCGAAGACGGTGGCCATGTCGCCCGTGCTCACGAGGGAGGCGAGCAGCATGCACAGCAATCCAGATGTTAGTGAACCGCCGATAAGGCCGTTCCATGTCTTGCCGTCGCCCAGCATTCGGTTGCCGTCCGCCATGACACGTCCACCGTCAATGGGCCACGGGCCATACCCCGTTTTCGGAAACCACTTCCCCCACATCATGGCAAAGGTGTTGGCAAGGAAGCCCGGCAAGTAGAGCCAGAGCGTGAGCAGACAAAGCGAGAGGAACTCCATGCATCTTCACCCGGTGTGCTTGGCTTCTCCACCGAGCCTTTCATGCTTGCCCGCGAAGGGCGTGTCACGGCCCAGTCTGGTTGGGAGGGAGAAAGTGCGGATAGCGGGAGTCGAACCCACGACATAAGGTTGGAAACCTCAGATGATAACCACTTCACCATATCCGCAGTGTGGTAAACAACCCGACAAGCCTCTCCCCTTTGAGGGAATCGGTTCGGGTGCGTGCTCAGCGTTTCCGCTTGAATTCATCAAACATTGAACTCGTACGTTCTCTCGGTGCCCGTGGTTGTACCTGCTGCTGGACCATCTCTCGCTTTGGAAGTTCACCGATGCCCCGTGCCTGTCGAATTTCAATGGCTCTGGCCATTCTTCGCGCTTCATCGCGGGCTTTCCTGCTCTGCCCTCGAATCATCAGGCTCCCCATCAACACGAAGAGGACAAGCCCAGCCGCAGCGGCTTGGAACATGGTGTTGTCAGCCAGCGTGTCCATCAACGAGCCGCTGGTTGCATCCTCATCGACCACGGGAGCGTTCGAGTCCGTGGTACGAATGACCACCGTCACGGTGTCCATCGGGTAGTCCGCACCGGGTTCAAAGGCGGACAGGAGGAGCTGGTGATCGCCGACATCCTTTGCAGAGCCCGAGAAGGTGACCGTCTGTGAGTTTCCGGTGGCCGACGTGAAGGTCAGCAAATGACCGGACGTCTCCCCAGCAATACTCGTGGTGGTTTGCCAGTCAACGTTGGCCGCAAAGGCTGAGCTCATGGTGGTTGAAACAGTACAGGTGAACGTAAACCAGCCACTTGCAGCCAAGTCCACCTCGATGGAAAGCGGAGTACATGTCATCGAGGCTTCCGCAGAACTGCGGGAGGCATCGTTGGGCCAGTGGTCGGGTTTGTGGGCGCCGAGCGTGGCGTTATCGCCCCATCCATCGCCATCGCTGTCAACGAATTGACTTCGATGTTCGGGGAAAGCGTCTTCGCTGTCTGCCCATCCATCGCCGTCTTGGTCAGGACAGCCAAAGGTGCCCCCTTGTATGGACATGCCGTGAGCGTTCGGGCACGCATCACCGTCGGTGCCGGAGGGATTATCGCCGTACGTGTCGCCGTCGCTATCGTACCATTGCGTATCATCGGTTGGCCACAGGTCGTGCTCGTCGCTCACACCGTCGCTGTCCCCGTCAAGGCATCCATGTCGGTCAACGGTCGAGGTGCCCACCGTGGACGGACACATGTCGGGCTGCGTTCCGTTGGGATTGTCGCCGTAACCATCTCCATCGCTATCGGTCCATTGCGTGGGCTCGCCAAGGAAGTCATCGTTTGCATCGGAGGTGCCGTCACCGTCTTCATCGACGCAACCAAATCGGTCAACGTGAGACCCTCCTGCTTCCGAGGGACAAACATCGGCTTGGAACCCAGAGGTGTTGTCGCCGTAGCCATCGCCGTCGCTGTCAACATCTTGAGTGGGGTCGTACGGGAAGGCGTCAGCACCGTCCGAGGTGTTCCAACCGCTGGCGTTTCCAACGGGAGGACTGGGGTCCGAGGTTCCGTCGCCGTCACTGTCCAAGCAACCGATGCGGTCGGTGGTCGAATTGCCCGTGGTGAGCGGGCATGCGTCCTCAGCGTCGTCAAAGCCGTCGTTATCGCTGTCAATCCAACGAGTCGGGTCGTTGGGGAAGTCGTCCGTGAGGTTGGCATAACCGTCGCCGTCATCGTCGACACAACCGAAGAGACCGATCGTGGACGTACCCGCCTCACCGGGACAGGCATCGGGTTGCAGTCCCGTGGCGTTATCGCCGTAGCCATCACCGTCTTGGTCCAGCCACTGCGTGGGAAGTTCCGGCAGAGCGTCTACGACGTTGTCCCAACCGTCGCCGTCGTTATCGGGGCATCCCAATCGATTTCCTTCCGTGGAGTTGCCCCATTCGGTACTGCATGCATCGGGCATGGTGCCGCCTGGGTTGTCGCCGTAGCCATCACCGTCGCTGTCGGCCCACTGCGTGTTATCACCGGGGTGGGTGTCCTCGCTGTCCGCCCATCCGTCCTGGTCACTGTCGGGGCATCCATAGGTGCCGTTCTGCCATGACGGTCCAGGGGTCGTTGGACAGGCGTCGGGAACTGAACCGGTTGGGTTGTCGCCGTAGCCGTCCCCATCGGTGTCGTTCCATTGGGTTGAATCGGTCATGAAGGCGTCAGCGCCATCCGAGGTGGACCAGCCGCTGTCGGGGTCTGAATAACCGTCGCCGTCCTGGTCGGGGCAGCCTTTGCGGTCGTGCACGGAGGTGCCGTAGAAGGTTGGGCAATCATCGTCGAGGCCGTCGTCGTAGCCGTCGCCGTCGTTGTCGCCCCATCGTTGCGGGTCGTTGGGATACGCATCAGCTCCGTCATCAATACCCCACGATCCGTCGGGGTCAGAGTAGCCGTCGCCGTCGGTATCGGGACAACCAAGTCGGTCAGCGGTCGAGTTGCCGACGGTCGTTGGACAGGCATCGCCGTTCGTTCCTGATGGGTTGTCGCCGTAGCCGTCACCGTCGCTATCGGCCCATTGTGTGCCATCGGAAGGGAAGGCATCCGCACCGTTTGCTGCGGTCCAGCTTGTGTCGCCATCGGACGAGCCATCGTTATCGCTGTCAAGGCAGCCGAACCGGTCTCGCGTTGAGGTTCCACTGGTTGAAGGACAGGCATCTGCTTGGTAGCCCGTGGCTTCATCTCCGAAGCCGTCGCCGTCGCTGTCAGCCCATTGTGTGGATTCGCTCGGGAAGGCATCGTCGATGTCGGCGTAACCATCACCGTCGCTGTCTGCGCAGCCAAGACGGCCGGCTTGGTTGGAGGTTCCAAATTGAGTAGGGCACGCATCAGGACTGTTCCCGCTGGCGTTGTCGCCGTAGCCGTCGCTATCGCCGTCCGCCCACTGGGTGGCGTCAGAGGCAAAGGCATCGGCGCCGTTGGCGACCGTCCAGCCCGAGTCGGGGTCGGAATAGCCGTCGCCGTCGCTATCGGTGCAACCGTATCGGTCCTGGTCCGAACCACCGTTCGTGGTCGGGCAAGCATCTCCCGTGGTGGCCGGTGGAGGGTTGTCGCCGTAACCGTCGTTGTCGCTGTCGGCCCACTGGGTGTCGTCGGTGGGGAACGCATCCGCACCGTTGGTGGTTCCCCATGAACCGTCGGGGTCGGAATAGCCGTCGCCGTCCTGGTCGGCACATCCGTTGCGGTCTTGGCTTGAGGGGCCGGCGACGCTTGCACAAGCATCGGCGCCGTTCGCCGTGGTCCAACTGCTGTCGCCGTCTGAATAACCGTCACCGTCGGTGTCGGTGCAGCCATAACGGTCGCCGGTGGAGTTTCCTGCGGTAGAGGTGCACGCATCGGGTTGATGGCCCGCAGCATTGTCGCCGTAGCCGTCATAATCCGAATCCGCCCACTGACTGATTTCGCTTGGGAAAGCGTCCGCCCCGTCGTTCACCGTCCAGTTGCTGTCGGGGTTGGAATAGCCGTCGCCGTCGGTATCGGGGCAACCGGTACGGTCAGCACTCGAGGTGCCAGCGGTGGTGTTGCAGTCATCTTCATCGTCTTCGTAGCCGTCAAGGTCGCTGTCTTGTGTCAGGTTGGAGAGGGTGTAATCGCCCGTCATGGCCACGGCAAAGAACTGCGGTCCGGTGGGGATACTGGTGCCGAGAACGTGGAGTTCCCATGTTCCTTGAGCGGGGGAGGAGAGGGTCAATCCTCGGAGATTGTCGAGGTTGTTACTCACGTTGGTCCAGGTGCCTGAAGGGCTTTTCAGTGCCAAATCCACGTCGTTTACCAGGTTCGTGGAGGCGGTTGGCGTTGAGGCAGGGTCGGTCCATGTCAACGCGATGTTGATGTCGTCAGCACTCGCTGGGACGTTAAACGACCACCCCGAATCAGCGTTGGTGGTCACCGAGTGGCCTTGCAGATAGGACGTGTTGATGGCTTGGGACATGTTGATTCGACCCCAACCTTCGTGATTGTTGGGTGCGGCTTCACCTGCGCCGTTGGTGGAGGAGGAATACTGGCCGGTCATGTCGTGGGCACTCGCCGTAAAGATGGCTTTCACGAGCGCTGAGGTGGGATTGTTTTCACCGAGGTTTTCCATAAGGTGTTCAAGCAGCAGGGCAGATGCACCAGCCGTCAACGGCGTGGCCATGCTGGTCCCACCCATGTAGGTGTAGCTGGCGTTGTGAGCCAACCATCCAACCGATGAGGTGCTGCGGGATTTTGTTGAGAGGATCATCGTGCCGGGTGCAGAGAAATCCGGTTTCACGCGCCCGTCGTCGGTAGGTCCACGGGAGGAAAACGCCGCCATGCCTTCGGGATTGTCAGCCAACCGGTCGGTTGAGATGGGTGACCCGTAATCGGTGCTTCCCCAGACCCAAGTCATGTTGCCTCGGTCGTTTTCACTGGCACCGACGGTCAAGACGTTCTTCGCCGTTGCAGGAGAGCCCATTGAATCGAGGTCAATTTCGCCGTTCTTATCGGAATCAACGCCTTCGTTGGCAGCCGCAAACAGGATGACCAGTTCATCGTGGGTCCGAGCACTTGCATCCGCCTGCATCGAAGAGGTGGTGTACTGGCCTGATACCGCCGAGCCCCAAGAGTTGGTGTGGACGCGGCTGTTGTTGGCCCATGCGAGTTTGAACATGTCATCAAGGTCGTTGGGGATGCCCAGGAGTTTTTCTTCCCCGTTGTGCGTTGTGGCGATGGAGTGAACGAGCAGGTGCGCCTCGGGGGCTGCGCCTATGATGTCGCCGTTGCTGTGGGTACCATCACCCAGAACCGAACCAGCGACGTGGGTGCCGTGGCCGTGATGATCCTCTGCATCATCACCGCACGGACTCAAACTGAGGGAGGCGCAGGTGGATGCGGACGGTGGGAAGGAAAGAATGCCAGTGATGTGGTCACGGAAGTCGGGGTGCATGTTGGAATTGTTGACCCCGTTGTCAAGCCCCGTATCGGCGACGGTGACGATGATGCCGCTTCCGTCGAGGCCCGACCAGGACGTGTCAATACTGGCCATGTTGGTGCTGCTCCACGTGTCATCAATGTTCATGACCTGAATGCCTTTTGAGTTGAGAATTTCGTAAAACGGTCGCGGCTCCACCCATTCGACAGCGTCTTGCTGAACCAACCAGGCCAATCCATCGGTGTCGATGGCCATCGTGGCAAATCGTCCGCTGTGGGTGTCGAGCACCACATCGCTTCGTTGATTCAACCCGCTCGGCAGTTCATCTCCTGACAGGACGATGTTGACAACGGCCCCCTGTTCATTGACGAAGGGGTTGGGTGCGATCATGTCAAGGCCCAACAACCCCCTTAGGAGGTCGGTCTGCACCTTGTCGGTGGCGTCCATGACGGCCAGCCCCAACACATCGAGTTGCTCCAACTGAGCAGGCGTTTTGCTGTTCACATGGCAGTGGAAACTGGCAGGTGGCAAGAAGGAGAAGCACTTGATGCCAGCGGCGGTCAAGTCGTGGAACCACTCGCTGGGGACAGGATAGGTGTGGCCGAGGATGTGAAATCCGTCGACGAGCGATTCACCGGTGCGCTCGCTCCATTCCGAGGTTTCCACCAGTTGTACATCGCGGTAGCGGAGGGCCGCTAAACCGCTCGCTTCGTCGCTCGACAGCCAGCCGTGTTCGGCATCGGGCGACGCTGAAATGCCCACTTGCTGCAGCATTTCGAGTTCAGCGTCGGTCTCGGTGTCGTACGTCGATTGCTCGGCTTGAACAAAGGCGAGCGGTGAGAGAACTTGCACCAACAGAAGGGTGAAGAAAACGATGGACGTTCGGCGGCGATGGCTCTGCATGTCGCTGACCAGCGCGGGGAACCTCATCAAAGATTGGATGGAGCGTCGTTCGTTTGTGTCGCCGTGGCGAGGGTTCAAGAGTCTCGGTCATTGGCGCTAAACCATGACGGCTGCCCACGCTGCAAAAGCCAACGGCGACAAGATGTCTCCAGAAGACATCAACGAGGGCGCTGAGGTTCTCGGCAAGCAGATTTGGCGCATTGTGCCCTACGCCAAGAAGTATCCAAAACGGGTCTTCACGGGAATTTTTGCGAACGCTGCGGCCCGATTCTTCGACCTTATGCCCTTTGTTGCCATCGGTCTTGCCGTTGATTATTTCACGACGGACATGCTCTCAGGGCCACAGATTGTTCAGGACATGGTCACCACGCTCCACAGCAACCCGGCCATCGGTTATGGTGTCCTCATCTTCCTTGGTTTCCTCTGTCTCGCTGTCTGTCAGGGTATCTCCGAATATGCCTGGCAGACCTTGGGCTACAACATTCAACACGATTTGCGGATGGACGCCACGCGCTCCCTCATCGCCATGGAGGCGTCGTATTACGACCTGCGACAGACGGGCCAGATCATGTCGGTTCTTTCCAGCGACGTCAATCAACTGGAAGACGTTGTCTCGGATTCCTCAACGTCCATCATTCGGATCGTCATCACGTTTGCTACCGCCTTCCTGATTCTGGTGCTGATGTCGTGGAAACTGGCTGCCGTCCTGTTCACGCCGCTCCTTTTCATCGTGCCTGCCGTGTACTGGTTCTCAACTCGCGTCCAGCGCAAGTACCGCAAACAGCGAGAATCAACGGGCGATATTCACGCCGTTCTCGAGAACCTCATTTCCGGCATTGCCGTCGTCCAAGCCTACAACGCCGAAGAGTGGGAAGCGGACCGTGTCAGTGCAGAATCGGGGACCTATCGAGACCAAGCCATGGGTGCAAGCAAGGACCGCAACCGCTTCATCCCGATGATTTACGCCGTTGCCGGCGTCGCCTTCGGCCTCTTGGTCACCGCCGGTGGCTACCTTGCCAGCGAGGGCGAGATCACCACGGGGCAACTCGTCACCTTCCTGCTTATCAGCACCCGAATGACCATGCCGATGTTCATCTTCGGCATTCTCGTCAACCAACTTCAGCGCGGCGAGGCAGCGGCCCGGCGCGTGTTTGCGGCGGTTGACCTCGAACCCACCATCGTCGACAGCGAGGACGCGATTGCACTTGAGGGTGGGATGAAGACGATTGAATTCAACGATGTGTACTTCACCTATCCAAACACCACCATCAAAGTCCTCAACGGCATTTCCTTCAAGGTCAGCGAGGGTGAATTCCTCGGCGTGATGGGCCACACGGGTGCAGGTAAAACCACCATCCTGAAGTTGCTCATGCGCTACTACACTCCCGACAGCGGCGAGGTCTTGGTCAACGGCCGCCCCATCACGGACTACACCCTTCATTCGCTTCGTGAGGCCATTGGTTTCGTGAGCCAAGACCCCTTCCTGTTCTACGGCACCGTACGAGACAACGTCATTTACAACCAAGAAGCGACCGATGCCCAACTCGAAGACGCCCTCAAGATGGCCGGGGCTTGGGACTTTGTCCAGGAACTTGAGGACGGCATCAACACCATGGTCGGTGACCGTGGTGCCATGCTGAGTGGTGGTCAGCGTGCCCGAGTCTCCCTCGCCCGTGCATTGCTCAAGTCGCCGAGTCTGCTCATTTTGGACGAAGCCAGCAGTGCACTCGACGCCGAGACGGAGCGGCGCATCCAAGAAAATCTCCTTTCATCGGGCAAGGAGCGAGCGACCATCGCCGTCGCCCACCGGCTCAGCACCATTCGGAACGCCAACGAAATTCTCTCCATGGTCGACGGTGCCATCGTTGAGCGCGGCCTTCACGATGACTTGGTGGCCTCGGGCGGCGTTTACGCCAGTCAATGGACCATTCAAACTGGCGACATGGCCGGCTTGTGATCACGCCGTTGGCTGTCGTCGCATGAGCACCAGGTTGGTGATGGCAACCACCAACAGGGCTCCTGAGAGCCAAATCGGCATGAGAGGAACGGTGTCGTAAGGGAGACTGAACACGTCAAGCAAGGATTCACCTCGACTGAAGGTGCCACCCAAGGAGGCGGTCAACAGCACCAGGCCCACGGCGCCCAATCCACCGAGGGCTTGCCAGCGTCGCCCCCACGGTCGGGTCCAAATGGCATCGCCGTGTTTTCGACGGGCGAGAAGGACGCCCAGCGCCAACCCGAACGCCGAAGAACCAAGCAACATTTTGTTGATGAGAACGGGATGGTCAATCCCGTCGCCCGGACTTGACTGAATTCCGGTGATGATGGCAAAGGGCATGGCAAGAAGGCCAAATGCAAGCGCAGCATGAGCGACATGGTCGGCCATCGTCAGCGAACGTTTCAGGCCGAAGAGTTGGTGGCTGCCCAACCCTGCGAGCAGGAACGAGACGCCCGCAAGAGCGAACGAACCAACGGCCAGTTCGGTGGTGACCACGTGGAGGGTGGGTGCCGACACCATCAGACCACCTCCTCCTCATTGAGGAGTGGAACGTCTTTGTCCGACCCCTCCCCCTGTCGTTGGACCGCCAAGAAGGCGGCCGTGAAGACGACGAGCATGGTGATGGATTGGAGGTAGGCAGCTGTTTCATCCACCGTCCATGAGGGTTCATCACTTTGCAATTGGAACCAAGGCGTGGTTTGCTCTGGTCCCTCTCCCTGAAGATGAGCCCGCCATTCAACGGTCACCGGTTGAAGGCTCGCAGGGAGGTCAAAGGTCCAGCGACCGTTGTCCGCAGCGGTCACGCCCGCTGTGTTGGTCTCGCCGCCCACCACACGCCACTCCACCATCACCGATGACACAAACTCGGTGGTCAGCGCTACGGTGGTCGCTTGACCGACATCCCGTCGCACAGGAGGCTCGAAGTCCGCTGCGAGGCGTGGGAGATCTTCGGGAACTTCACGAACATCCACGGTGGCGGGTGCGGCGGTGGACCCGAAGAACGGGGCTTCGCTTCCGTCTTCCGTGCCGTGGTGAATGGCAGCGTGAAGGGCGTAGGTGCCTACGGGCGGGGCACGAACCGTCCAGTGCACCGTATGTTCGGTCTGGCCCGGGTCAACCACGACTTCGACGTAGTTTCCAGTCCCCCCTTCGCTGTTGGAAACAATGGACCATCCTGCATCGGCCGGTGTGTCTTCTGCTCCGGTGAGGCTGGACAAAAGGAAGAACCCGAGCAGCCCTGAAGTCGTGGTTTCGATATCGGACACGGTGACAGCGACGCTGGTAAGCAGGCCTTCGTAGGCCACGCTCGGTGCTTCGACCACAACGTTTGACGTTGACGAGCGGTTCATGTCGGCGTCGCCGTGGCATGCACCGCCGCATTGTGCATCGAAGGTTCCTGAGCCCACGCCGTTCGGGTTGGCCGAGCCGAGCACGGGAGCAAAGAGCAAGGTAAGGACGACCAAGAGGACGGTCACACGCCTCATCACGCCTCACCTCCCTTTCGGCCGCCCAAGAATTGAGCCAAGAGCAACCCAACCAGCATCAGAGCCCCGAGGCCAAAGCCAAGCCCGGTTTCAGGTCCGGGTTCTTCAATCGCAAACGCCTCGAGGAGGACGGACGTTTCGTCAGCGCCGTTGATGAAGACGCGTTCCTCGTTCACCGGTTGCACGACGTAGGTGTTGCGTCCGCTGAGCGGAGGCTGGTCTTCGAAGGTCATCGCTTCGGTGGTTCCCACGAGGTTGTCGTTTCGGAGGATGTTGAACGCCACCGTCTCACCCGTCCACGACCATGTGAGTTTCACGTTGCCCTTATCGTCTGAAAACACGGCCAAATTCTGGATATTCGGTCCAATGTCGACCTCGAGTTGAACGGTTGTGTTTGATGTTGCTCCACTGTCATCGGTCACCGTGAGCATCACCTCCGTGTCCTCAGTGAGCACCACGTTCAGGGTTTCTCCTGAGAAGGTGGTTCCGTCCCACGACCATGCAAAGCGGACAACCTCGCCGTCCGCATCGCTTGACGAGGCGGCGGACAACAGCGTGGCTTCGTTGAACCACACCGAGGAAGAGACGAGTTGGATCTCCGCAAGCGGTGCAAGATTCAACAGGACCACCGATGCATCAGCAGACTGCGAGAGCGAACCGTCCGAGGCCTCAACCACGAGTCTCCAGGTTTGCTCGGGAGCAAGTTTGGCTGCTGGGACAACGGTGGTGTTGGCCAAGCCAGCGTCTCGGAACCCGTTCTTGTACCAGGTGGTGGTGATGGTGGTCGTATCTCCGTCCACATCGTCCACCTCAATGCTTGGCGCCAAATCCACCAGCGAGGTGGCTTGGGCCGGCCACGTGATGCTGACCGTCGGTGCACCGTTCACAATCAGCGCCGATGAGCTGGAAACGACCGTTTGGTCCGTGCCATCGTCGAGAGTTACCAGGGCGTGCCAGAGGTCGTCTCGTGTCAGCGCATCTGCGGGGAGCGCAAGGCTGCCTGCTCCTGCGGTTTGTTCAACATCGTTGAGGTGCCATCGCACATCAACCACCTGAACGTCGTCCCCGTCGGCATCGGTGGTTGAGAGGTTCACCGTCAGCGGGTGAAGCGCACTGAAACTCGGTGATGTCAACATCGCAACTTCAGCGACTGGAGCAGCGTTCAGGATGCTCAATTGTGCGCTGCTGGTGGTCGTTGACCACGCTTCACCGTCTGAGGTCCGAACAAAGGCCGTCCATACGTCTCCCTTTGCCGTCAGGGTGGAGGGAAGCGGGTTCAGACCATCGGCTTCTGCCAGATGAACCCCGTTCTTCATCCACTGAATCTCTGTATCAACAATCGCATCGCCGTCGGGGTCTGAGGCGACCCATGTTGCGGTGATATCGTCAACGGTGGTGGGCTCAGCAGGAGAGAGTACGAG
>JBMYQB010000014.1:0-42307 GCA_049600935.1 Candidatus Poseidonia sp. | reverse complement strand
TGCTGAGCCGCTCTCAGGAAAAGTTGCTGCGCTTCCTCGGGACCTTTCCCGAGGCGCTTGCTGAGGCTTGGGATGTTCCACGGGCAGTCTCGCTCCCGGGTCTTTCCGAGGCCATGGGCGTGGTCCGCTCAGGCTTGAATCAACCGCTCAATGCACTGCTTGATGAGAAGATGATCATCGTTCGTGTCGCTCACGTGCTCGGTGGAGGGTCACGTCGTCGGCAGGTCTACCACATCACGGAGAAAGGACGACAGTGGCTGGCAGAACATCCTGAGGATGAACCTCACGATGTCCTTGGCGACGAATCCTCTCCCCGTTTCACCATCGTCGGGCGAGTCGACGAACTCGCCTCACTTGACAAACTTCTGGACGACCACGGGCATGCCGTTGTCGGGGGTCTTTCCGGCGTTGGAAAAACTACGCTGTTGCGAGCATGGGCCTCCAAGCAAGGCGACGCTAAGGTGCGCTGGGCGACGGTGAATGAGTTGAGCGATGCTCAATCGCTGTTGTCCGCCTGGATCTCCGACACAGCGCTGCGCTTGAACGACGTCGGGGCGATGGTTGAGCAACTCGGTCTTGAGGGGCCGACAACGCTCGTGGTCGACGACTTGCATCTCCTCGACCAGCGCCATATGGACCAAGTGGTCCATGTTCTCAACGCCCTGCTGGCGAACGACCACAAGGTGGTTCTTGCGGGCCGTCTTCCGCTGCCTGAGGCCTTTGACTGGCCGCTGTTAAAATTGGGAACCCTTCCTCCCGAACAAGCCAAGTCCTTGCTCGGTGAACATCTCGGCGATGATGTGCGCCTCGATGTGGCGAAAGCCCTTGACGGTCATCCAATGGCGCTCAACCTCTACCAAGAGGGCGACCCGCTACCAGAGGCGGGCGCTGACATCCAAGCCTTTGTCGAACAAACGATGCTCAGCGGCTTGGATGACGCGGCGCTTGGCGCCATGGACGGCATGGTCCTCTTCCCTCGACCGCTTCCGTCCGAAATCGTACCTGGGGCCGATGCCATCGGCGAGCTGGATGAACGAGCATTGCTGCGATGGAGTGATGGAGAGTCGTCGGTTGAGGTGCAACACCTGATTCGAAACGTCAGGCGGACGATGCTCGATGAGGAGCGATTGCTCATGCTGCATCAAGCAGCTGCCGACCACTGGGCGAATCACCTCGACCAACCCGCCTATGCTGTTTTGCATCTCTATCACACCATGGCCTTGGGTGACGACCGATTCGCAGAAAACATGGCGGACCGGTTTGACCGACTTATGTTGGACCAGAGCGGGGCCATGGCCGTGATCTTCGAGCGAGCCACTGCGCAGCGGCCCGAGCATGAAAAGTTGCACTATTGGGCGGGCCGAATCGCGTTGCATCGGCAGGAGACGGACCGAGTTCAGCACCACGTGGATAACGTTCACGACCCGTCCATGAAGAACGAATTACGCTACGAACTCGCACGTCTTGAGGGTCTTCACGACGAGGCTGAGCGAATCCTTCAGGACCAATTCGAACATGCTACGGGTGTTGACGGTGTTCGCTGGCTTCTGCGAACCACGGTTCAGCGTATTGAAGACCGCTTGTTCGATGAAAACATCGCGGTCGATACGGGCTCGATTCAGACCATGTTGAACAAGATTCAACTTCCCGAAGGATTGGACGCACGGGCAAGGATTACCGTGAGCATGACCCTTGTCCAGCACAGCATCGCCTTATTGGAAAAGGATGAAGCAAAGGCCAACTCGCTTGTGGAAAGCCTCGAGGCGTTGAGTCATGAACGCGACCCCATTGTTCTCCATGCCAGGTTGAAGGGGGCACTCGCCTTTGAACGGGAGAGTGAACAAGAACTTCGCCGGGCCTACGAACGGGCCGTAGCGGCGCAAACTTCTCCCTTCCATGCAGCCATCGTCGGTCTGACCTACGTGGAGCACTTGGTGAAGCACGGCCTTGATGCTGCTTCTTCTGTTCACGCCACCCTACCTTCGCCTGACGCATGGACGGAGGGTGGCGCTCCAGGACAACGCTATGCCGCCCGATGGTGGTATCTGAAAGGTCATCTTGACCCGTCGGTTGCTCCTATGGCGCTACGAGAAGCGTCTCATTGCTACCGTCAAGCGGGTTGTACCGGCGCTGCACGTGCGGTGATGCAACGCTTGCACCGTGTGTTGTAACCTCAGAGCTCGGCGCCGATGAGGGTCTTCGTTTCCTTAATGCCGGGCAGTTGGCGAATCTCCTCAACGATGCATCGAGTGAGGGCGTACTCCTCATCGGCCTGCACGCGTGCGATGAGATCGTATTCACCAAACAGCATCCAGTGGTCGGTGACCAAATCCACCTTCTCCAACGCTGCTCGGACCTCTGCCTCTTTGCCCGGGAGGGTGGTCATCAGTACGAATCCAATCGCCACGTTCAGGCCTCCACGGCAATCAGCGTTTGCGTTTCTTTGACGCCCTGGATTTTGCGGAAGGATTCCATCAACAAACGAGAAAGGGATTTCGAGTCGGCCGCACTGATTCTCACCAGCAAGTCAAATTCACCATAAAGGGCGTGAACTTCGGCGACGTCTGCGTGTTCGCTAAGCGACAGGTACACATCCCTTTCGTGGGTTGGTTCGGTCTTAAACAAGACAAACGCGTCGGGCATGTCGTCAAGGATTGCAAATCGGGTTTTATTGATTCCTGCCCTTGTCGTCCACTCACAGAGCAGGGGACCTTTGAAGAGGGACGGCGTGGTGCTTTGGCGTATGAAGCAGGTGGGGGAGGGGAAAAATCTCGCCCTTTGCCTGGTGCTCTTGTTTCTTTTTCCACTGATGTTCCATCTCGCACCATCGCCCCCGACATCCAGTGTTCAACTCAACGAGCGCGATTCTCACACCACGCAAGGCAGGGCGCAAACCACATGGTCGGGAACCCAGACCCTCACCGGAACGTACACTATTGGTGTGGCTGATGAGGTCATCATCCAACCCTGTACGGTGGTTCGCCTTGATGCAAACGAACGCATTGTGGTCGATGGCCGACTCACGGTGCTTGGGACGCAATCGTGCCCGGTGGTCTTGGAGGCATCAGGACTTGGGGACCACGAGGGCATCCAGTTCAATTCCTCCTCATCGGGTCGGGGCTCAATCGTTCAGAACTTGACCATTGAGGACGCCGTTTACGGTGTCACCGTGTATGCTTCCAATCCCGTTATTGAAAATTTGACCGTGGTGAATCCAGACCGTGTTGCGGTTGACCTCTTCAATTCAGCCTCGCCGCGAATTAACGACCTGTTTGTTGACCGCGCTGGGCGCGACCTCGGTTTCCAGGGCGACTGGCGCTACGGCTTGGGTCTCTCTGTTGGTTCGGGCTCCACACCCATTGTGAACAGAGCTGTTTTCTCTGACATCCTGACCCGTGCGGTCAACATTTGGGGTGGTTCAGGCGGCTTGATTCAAGGCATCACCGTTGACAACTGCAGCGGTTCGACATGGGCCATGGCGGCGGGCATCTGGGTTGAAGACAGTCAGCCTTTGCTCACGAACATCACCGTTGACAAGTCCGATACGGGCATGGTCATTCGCCATATCGATGATGGCGGCTACACGCACGCCGTGGTCCGACACGCTCACATCAGCGATTCGATGTACCGTGGCGTCTATGTGGACAAGAACAACCACACGAATTACACCAATTACGAAACGGCGGATTTCACCAACCTGACCATTTCTGGAACCGGCGGTCCAAACGCAAAAACCGCCAACATCGGTTATGCTGCGCTCGAGGTTAACGCCACAGGCGCGTGGTTTGACGACACGCTTATCGAGGATTCAACCACCGTTGGCGTGCGACTTTACTTCGTCGATTCCAGCACCACCTTCCGTAACCTGACGGTGCGCAATTCGGGTGACCCAGGCCAAGGCCCCCACGAAGCCGGCGTGGCCGTCCGCTCGTCCTTCTTCGCACCGACCTTTGAGGGTCTCGAAGTCTCAGGTTCGGTGGGTCCGGGTGTACACTCAACGTCCGGCGGAGCCATGCAGGGCAGCGATTGGGTGCTCCACAACAACACCAAGCAAGGGCTCATCGTTGACCGTGCTACGGTGCTCATCGAAGGGATGCATCTGGCCGACAATGGGTACTCGGGCGCTCATGTTCTTGATGCCCGGCGCGTGGATTTCTGGAACCTCACCGCCGAAAACAACGGGGGCTCACCTTCGGCGACCTCTGAAGAGCAAGCGGGTCTCTATTACGAAGAATCCAACGATGTTGAGTCCTCATCGGGTGATGTGCGATGCTGGAACTGCAGCATCAGCGGCTCCACGGGGCACGGCATCTTTGCCGTCAATTCCGTGGATTTGTGGCTTGAGGGCGTCAGCCTTGCCGACAATGCACCCTCCTTGCCGAGCCTCGAAATTGACAACGGCGATACTGGGTCTGCAGGTGCCTTCGGAAGCGTCCATATCACCAACCTTCAGGTCGAGACCGAAAGTCCAACCCAACCCGCCGTCAAACTTCACCGGGCGGCTGTTGAAATCGACGGGCTGAGCCTGTCGGGCAACCACACGGGGTTGGATTGGCGTGGTGATAACAACGCAAACCACCCCTCGTTCCTCAACAACAGCGTGCTTTCAGGAACAGCGTGCATGCTTCTGACCAACCACAACGCATTGGGAGGTCATGGGAATCGAATTTCAACCGACTGTACGGGCGATATCACGCTCACCAACAGTCAGGTGAACTGGTCGGGTTTGACCGACGACCGAGGCAACACGGTCAACCCAACCGTGCTGAAGTTGGACGCTACCTCCACCCTTCACCTGCACCAACCGGTCAACGTCTCGTATTCCGCAGCCGTTCTCGCTACCGGAGCAGAAATGGATGTGGCCTGGGACCTCACGATTTGGACCATCAACAACGTCTCCAACGGCATTCCCGGTGCGTTCAACAACGTTTCCTTTGCAGCCTTTGAACCCACGATCAGTCCAATCTACACCGACGACGTCGGGCGTGTGTTCCTTCCGGACTTTATTGGGCAACGCTGGACCTCCACCGGGGGCTCTTCATTCAACACCGCAGACGTTCTTTGCGGTTATGACGGCCAGTCCAACTCAACTTCGGCGGTGCTTGACCAGGACCGTGTGGTCTATTGCATCCTGCCGTTGGACAACCAAGCGCCGTTCATTCAGTGGACGACGCCAGAAGACGGGAGTATTTTCCCCTCACAGTCAGAAGTGGAATTCAACGCTTCGGATTCTTGGGACCTCGACAACGACGTGCTGAGCTACGAATGGTCGTCCTCCATTGACGGCGTCTTCGCCACCCAAACCGACCTGTTCGTAGCCAACGAACTTGGTTCTGGCATCGGGCTCAGCGATGGTATTCATCAAATCACGCTGGAAATTTGCGACCCCGGTCATTGTGTTTCAGAGACTCGTACCATTGAACTGGTCAACCTTGCACCCGTGCTGGTGGTTGATTTCGAACCTGCTCTCAACCCGTGGAGCGAACTCATCATGCCGCAAACGGGCACGGTTACCGTCAACACCACCGGAACCTACGACCCCGAGGGCGACGACTTTGCTTGCATGATCAAGTTCAGCGGATACAACCGTCAGGGCTCCGGCTGGGGCAACCAATGGGGATGTCCTGAGGAACTCACCTACACCTTCGACCACGTCGACGACGATCCCCCCACTTCCTTCACCATGACCGTATTGGCTTGGGACGACGTCGGTAACAACGCATCGTACAGCGTTCCCGTTATGCTGTACAACGAAATCCCCGACCCTCAGTTTACCGTTGACCGCTCTGAAAACAGCAGCTCGGCCATGGTGACCCTTGACGGTTCGGCTACGGTTGACCCCGAAGGCGACGCACTGACCGTGGTGTTTTCATCCTCGCTCGACGGCGTGTTGTCCACCAGCGGTATGGTGTGGGAGGGCTATCTTTCCCGCGGCGTTCACACCATCACAATGGAGGTCACCGACGACCGTGCTGAGCATGCCAACCAAAGCAAGACCAGCACCGTGCTCCTGGTCGTTGACAACACGCCGCCCGTTGCTGCCATGGCCTCGCCACCTGCTCAAACCTTTGACAGTTCAGAACTCATCTCTTTTTCAGCCAACGGTTCGGGAGACTACGACGCCGCCTGCTCCACCTTCCCTACGGAGGGAACATGGGTCTGCGTGCCGTTTGAACCCGCTTCAGGGTCTGAATTCCTCGTCGTGACATGGACCAGTAACCTCGACGGACGCCTCACTCCCGAAGGCGAAGATTGGCTCATGTTCGAGGAACGCTTGTCCGCTGGCACACACACCATCTCCCTGAGCGTTGACGATGGCATTCACGACCCCGTCGTTGTGTCCAGAGAAGTGACGGTGACTCCATCTGCTCCCGTGCTCGGTTTGGTCAGTCCAGAAGCTGGTTCAGTTCATCTCTCGTCGACCACGTTCATCTTCGATGCTTCCGAGAGCGTCGATTACGACGGCGACGACTTCACCATCACCCTTCGTTCCTCTGAAGCGAGCGAACCGCTGCTGGTGGACGCTGACCCCGATGAGCAACATGCCTTCACGCTTCAAGCAGGCGAGCACGTCATGACGGCGACCTTGACCGACACCACCGGTGCATCCAGAGACGAGACCTTCGCCCTGACGGTGGTTGAATCCGGACCCGTTTTGGTCTTGATCTCACCGGAGAACCGTCAATCCATCGAACCGGGCGGTGCCGTGGTGCTGGAGGAAGCCTCCTACGATGCAGACAACGATTTGACCGTGCGAGAATGGCGACGCTGGGCCCCCGAATTAAGCGAACCCGAGGTATTGTCAACCCGTTCGATGGAAACCCTGACCGGTCTCTACCCAGGTGAGTACCACCTCTCGCTCTACGTTGAAGATGCCCGCGGGAATTCTGCCGAACAGCACGTCAACATCACCGTGCAATCGAGCCTTCCCTCGCTCGACCGAGATTCGCTGGTGCTGAGCGCAGAAACCTTCACGCAGGACGAACTCAGCACGCTCACGGTCCGCATCGGTGTCAGCGACCCTGATGGAACCACGGACGATGTGCGCGTGAACATCACCTTGGGTATGCAGCAATGGGAGGCCAATTTGAGCGATGATGACGGGGACGGCGTGTGGGAAGGCAGCCTTGAATGGCGACCCGAGACCACCGGCCGTCCGCTGTTGAAAATCATCGCAAAGGACGGCGTCGGTGAAAACGCTAACATCGATTTCATGTCGCGAAATCTCATCGTTGAGGAAGCGGAAAGCGATGCACGAGGCCTGCTGCTGGCGGCTTCAGCATTGGGGCTCGTTTCGCTGGCTGGCGCGCTGGCCTTCGTTGTGTCTCGTCGGCGTCGGGCCAACGAAGAACTTGAATTGCTCACGTCGTGGGACGCTTTCCGAGCTCCAAGCGCCGAATCGGGCGACGCACCCAAAGAAGTGCCGACCTTGGAAGGCGATGCGATGGACGGTACCGAAGAAGTTCAGGCCGAACTCGACCTCGACTTTGACTGAACGGCATCGCTCATGTTCGAGTGATTTTGAACACGCTCGAAGTGATGCTAGAGAGTCCACGGCCGCGCTCATCTTCAAGGACGATACGTTCGAGTTCCTCAACTTCAAACCCCGAAGTAAACAGACGGTGCACGTCGTCGTCATGAACCGCATAGGGCGGCCCCGTCATCTCTTCCTGCGGGTAGGCAAAGGTGATCAGCAGGCCAACCGCACCCGGTTTGGTCTGAACGCGAAGCTGGTCAACATAGGCTTCTCGCCTGGACTCGGGCAGGGCGATCATCGCCGCTCGGTCGTACCAAGCATCGGCTTGAACGGTGTTTGGCTCAAGTTCAAACAGGTCGCCTTGGACAATACTGAAGGGCGGGCAGGTGAAGTGGACATGGCGGCCCGTGTTGCGTTGTTCTGGCACCAATTCACGTTCCTTGAAGAAGGAATGAACCGCTTGTTCAACCAGTTCCAAACCAACGATGTTGTGCCCTTGCTCACTCAACCACACCATATCAAGCGACTTCCCGCACATGGGAACGAGAACTTCAGCGTGATGAGGCAGGTGAAGGTTGGGCCAGTGCTTGACCATCAGGTCGTTGAATTCGGGCTTGTGCCAGCCAATTTGTTCGGTCGCCCAGCGGTTGTGCCAGAATTCCATGGGGAATCCACTCAAGCTTGTTCAGGCAGGTCGTTGTTGATGGAATCGGGGTTGCTGTCCAATCCACCCCAGGGTGAACGGGTTCGGTGAAGACCAAATCGACGGAGGAAGAGGAATTTCAAGTTCTTCCAACCGTCGCCCCACGTGTGAATCTCGGCTTCACCGACGCGTGGGCGGTACGGCACGGAAATCTCGATGGCTTTCTTTTTGCCAAGGTGGCGACGGGCGAGGATTTTGATTTCCTCACTGAGCGGCATACCGTCGTTGGTAGGTCGCATTTTTTCGTTTTCAAAGATGGATTTGCGGAAGACCCACATGCCGGTTTGAGAATCTTTGATGCCGTACCAGAACAACATACGGGCGGTAAAGGAAAGCACCCAGTTGCCAAAGCCGTGAAGGCCCGACATGGAACCGTCTTCCGCCAAAGAGAGTCGGTCGCAGGTGATGAAATCGAGGTCGTCATCAAGAAGGCGCTTAACCAGTTCAGGCACCAGTTCTGCGGGGTAGGTGCAGTCGGCGTCCATCGTTACAATGATGTCGTTCTTGGCCACGTCAAAGCCCGTGCGGTAGGCTCGACCGTAGCCTTTTCTTGGCTCGAGGTGCACGCGAATGTCCTTCTCAAGGGCGATTTCTCGGGTGCGGTCGCTGGAATTGCCGTCGACGATCATGATCTCGAGGTCCTGGCACCATCCACGAGGAATGGCGTCAATGGTTGGACCCAACGCCTCCTCTTCGTTTCGGGTTGGCAAAATCACGGTTACCGACACCGGTAGCACATCGCCCATGTCGTGGCGAGCCGAGGATTGACCTTCAAAGGTTTGGCTGGAAGCGTGCGTATCTCCTCACCGGTTTCAATGACATTCAAATGTGGGCTCCGAGTCGTTCTTTCCATGCACATCGCCATGGTCTCGGGTGAATATCCCCCTCGTTGGGGCGGTATTGGCTCGGTGGTTTACCATCTGGCAGGACATCTCGCTCAACGAGGCCACGATGTCACCATCATCACGAGGACCCACCAGCAACCGACGCCACAGCAACCAGGCGTCAGCGTCCTGCAGGTTCCATGGCTTAAAGCCCCCATGGCGTTCACCCGTTCCTACGGCAAGCACGCCCTGACCGAGCTTCGGCGACTTCACGAAGTTAAGCCGGTCGATGTGGTTCACACCCTGCTCCCCCTCGTGAGTTGGACAGCGAAGGACTACCTGTGGGTTGAGGAGAATATCGCTCCGGTGGTTTCGGCCCTCAACGGGAGTTGGATTGGCGAGCGAGAAGGCATGAAGTTGGCAGCCCGGCACAAAGAAGCGGCGACGTGGAAAAACCCGAACGATTTGGCCATTTTGTTGACCGGAGGATATTACGCCAAATACGAACAGGCCGGTGTGGAGCATTCAAGTGTCTGCGTTGCCATTTCCGAATCCACCAAGCGGGAATTCGAACAGTGGTATCAGCCGCCTGAGGAATGGGTGTGTGAAACCGTGCTCTACGGTGTTGACCACAAGGTGTTCAGGCCGATGAACCACGACCATGAAGAGGAGCAACTCGCTTACGAAGCGCTTCGAAAATCCTACGATGCAGCGGACGAGGCTGCCCTCATCGGTCAGCCGACCACGTCCACGCCGCTTCTCTTGGCCGTCGGACGCCTTGTTGCCCGCAAAGGCCACCTCACGCTGCTCAGGTCCATGCCCAGCATTCTGAAGCAACACCCGGGAGCCCGTTTGGTCATCATCGGACGGGGCCACATGCGCAAGACGCTCCTGCGACAGGCCAAACGCTTGGGCGTGGCCCATGCCGTTCACATCCAGCCCGGAATGAGCTTTGAACAACTGGCCCTGCATTTTAGAGCGGCTGATTTGGTCATCTATCCGTCCTATTACGAGGGTCAAGGATTGATTCCGTTGGAAGCCTTGGCCAGCGGGACGCCAGTGGTGACAGTGGACCAAGCCCCGCTAACGGAAATGATCGACGATTCGGTCGGCGGCCTGTTCGCTTGCGGCGACCATGAGGATTTGGCCCGTGCTGTGATTCACTGCCTCGACCGACCCGAGGAACGCACGGAACAGATGAAGAGAGGACGGCAGCGCGTCCTTGACCGATTCACCTACGAACACAATGCACAAGCCTACGAAGCCATCTATTCTTCACTGTTTGAAAGCTGATGATTTGGTGAGCGTAAGGTCATTAGCAGGGGGAAGAGTCGTCTCACCATGCAAGGACGAGCGCTCTTCCTCTCCGTGATGGTCATCACCCTCTCACTCTCGGGATGTTTCGGCGAAGAAGCGGTAGCACCTCCCGTGATTGAGGAGGAGCCAAGCGATGCTCGCATTTTCGTGACGGACCGCTACGGAGCGCCCGTTGACATGCCCCCTCTGGACATGGCGTTCCAGTTCAGCGATGTCGGCGAGACCGGCAAAGAGCCCAGCATTGGCATCACCTCCAGCGGTTGCATCTTCTTCATCGCCATGGAGAAGGTGATGCGCTCCTGCGATGGCGGTGCGGCATGGGAAGAAACTCAAGACCCCGTGATGTGCTCACCCACCACGAGCGACCCGTACGGATGGGTTGACCCCATCACCGACCGTGTCTTCGGCGTCCAGATGATTGGCCTTGAAACCTCTTGGATTTGCTGGAGCGATGACGACGGTGAGACCTGGTTGGGCAACCCCCACGATTCCGGGACCACGCCGCTCAACGACCACATCAAACTGGCCAGCGGCCCATGGACCAGCAGCGGCTACGGTTTGGTGGGGCAAATCACGAGCAGCTTTTACGAAACAGCCGTGTATTACTGCTACAACAAACTGGCCGGCATTTTCTGCTTCACCAGTTATGACGGGGGTGCGACCTTTGAGACCGGTGGGCAAATCATCGGACTGGCCACCACGAACGGAGGGTTGCACGGGGCCATCTCCACTGCACCGGACGGCACGGTCTACGTCACGCCTCGGGTCGCCACACCAACCGTCATCGTCTCCAAAGACAACGGGTTTTCCTGGTTTGAGCGCACCATGGGCGAGGACGTGAACACCCCCAATCCGCGAAAGAATTCCGAGGTTTCCACCGACTCCGAATCCAACGCTTACCACGTTTGGACGGGCGCGGACGAAGGCGTCTACATGTCCCGTTCAACGGACTCCGGTGAAACGTGGGAACAGGAAAGCATCCGTATCTCGCCAGCCGGCGTTATCTCTTCGGTGTTCCCCCAAACCGATGCAGGCGACCCTGGGCGCATCGCCATCACCTATCTGGGCAGTGAGAACGCAGAAATGCTCAACCAGTCCGATATCGACGGCAATCCGTGGGATGGAAATGCGCACTATGCTCCCAACAATGCCACCTACCACCTCTACATCACGTACAGTTTGAACGCGCTGGACGATGAACCCGTTTTCCACACCTATCGGGTCACCGACGACCCCGTTCAGCGGGGTTCGATTTGTCTGAATTCGGGCGACTGTCGAGACATTGGCGGTTCAAACCGCAACCTGCTTGATTTCAACGACCTGCATATCGACCGAGAAGGCCGAGTCTATGTGGCCTTTGCAGACGGTTGCACCGGTGAGTGCGCCAACAATGAAAACGCCTCCGCCGAGGATTCCAGGGACGGTCGAGGAGCGGTGTACTATTTGGCCGCTGGTCCAAGTCTGTACGAAGCGTTTGGGCCAATGGCCCCCATCATGGATTAATCCTCGCCTTCATGCGAAGAAGCGTGCTCGAAGTTTGCGAAAACTGAGACGCAGTCCCAGAAGGCCCTTGCGCAGTTTGGAGAGACGAACGGGTTGGGTGAATACATCACCCGAGCGTCGAACGATTTCGTTCAAGATGGAGGTGTAGGCGTCGGCCATGATTTCAGGTTGCACCCTTGCTCGTCCGTCAAGGTATCCAAACAACTGGTTTGCAGAGGTCTGGTGCCGCTTGATCACGTCGACGTATTCCACCATGAAGCCCTTCCAAGCAAGGGAGTTAGCAATGGTCTCTGATCGCAACATGTCGGGAGTGATGTTGTGGGACGCCATGATGTCAAGCGGGAGATAGATGCGCCCTCGTTCCATGTCCTCGTTGATATCCCGCAGGACGTTGATGAGTTGCATCTGGATACCAAGATCGATGGCGTGGAGGCGAGCGGCTCGGTCTTCATAGCCGTAGATTTCAATCAAAATCAACCCGACAGCCGAGGCAACTTTGTAGCAGTAGGAGCGCAACTCTTCCCAACTCTCGTTGCGAACAGGGTAAAGGTCATCCTCCATCCCTTCAATCACGGTTTCAAAATCATTCAATTTGATGGGGTAGCGGGCAAACACGTCCTGGAGGGCAATGAAAATAGGATGGTCCTCGGGCGTGATGCGTTGTTCGCTGGACGCTTGAAGTTTCAAGCGAATGTCAACCAGCGCCATCATGCGGCGTCGATGTTCCCCCTGGGGAAGTGAGGGCGAGGTCCCTGCATGAATCTCGTCAACGATGCGTTGACGGTCATCGGTTGCCTGCCGAAGTTCCAGCGTCTCGAGAATCGTGGGTTCTTCATCACCGTCGACGATGTCGTCAACCCAACGGCACAAGGCGTAGACGGCGTGGACCGCTCGACGCTTGTCAAGGTTCAGTGCACTAAACGAGGAGTAGAAGGTCGTGGATGCATTTCTGCAGACCGTTTCGCAATACGCATACGCTTCTTGCAACGTTTCCCTTCGCATCGTCAACCCTCAAGCAGATGTTGGTGTGCCGCTGGACGGTTCTTTTGAGGTTTTGTTGAGTGCCGCCCTGCCTTGCTTGGAGCGCTTACGGCTCTCAAACCAGGTGTCAACGCCGTTCCAGTCTGGGATGATGCCGAGGCTGTCAAGCAAAAGTTTGCTGCTGATGCGGGCTGATTCGTAAATCACGGGCAACCCGCTGCCAGGGTGGGTGCCCCCGCCGACGAGGTAGAGGTTGTTGATTTCGTCAAACTGGTTTTTTGGCCGGCGCCAGAGCATTTGGTCCAGGCCGTGAGCGAGGTTGAACACGGCACCTCGGTAACAGTGGTCGCCCCAATCTTCGGGGGTGATGATCATCTCGGTGACGATGTGGTCACGAAGGTTTTCGAAACCAAGTTTTTCTTCGATTTGGTCAAGAACACGGTCTCGATATGCATCCTTTTCTTTCTCCCAGTCAATGTTGTCGTGGACGTGCGAAACAGGTACGAGGGCGTAGACTGTGGAGCATCCTTCGGGGGCGAGGCCGGGGTCGGTGACGCACGCATTTTGAACGTAAACCGACGGGTCATCCCACGTGATCTGGTGATGCTTTTCGATATCTTCGAGGTTTTTCTCGTAGTTGGCAGAAGCGTAGATTTGGTGATGAGGGAGTTCATCGTAGGTGCGGTCAACGCCGAGGTAAAGCATGAATGTTGAGCAGGAGTACTTTTTCTTGTCCAGTTTCTTGTTGCTCCACTTCTTGCGGACGGTGTCGGGGAAGAGTTGTGTCATGCCGTTGGCAAAGTCGGCGTTCATGACGACTTTGTCCGCTAGGAATTCTCCTTGAGCGGTGCGGACACCTTTGATGGTCTTCCCGTCCATGATGACGGATTCAACGGCTTCGTTCATGCGGAAGGTCACGCCGAGGTCTTTGGCGATGCTGGCCATGCGCTCGCTGACGCTGCCGAGTCCACCGATGGGGTGGAAAATGCCGTATTCATACTCCAAGAAGGCAAGCATGGTGAACAAGCTCGGGCAGTTGAACGGGGACATGCCCAGATATTTGGTTTGGAAGGACATGGCGAGCATCAATCGGTCGTCGTCGAAGAGCTTCATCAGGTCGCCAGCAACCGAGCGCTGGGGTCGCAAGACGCCGGCCACTCGCATGGCTCGCTTGGAAAGAAGGTCGGTCGGGCCGTACCAAGGTTCCTGCAGGCAAGCCTTGGATTTGTCAAGTTTCACACGGTTGTCCACCACGTAGCGGCGGAACGCATTGGCGTTGCTGTCGCCTGAGAGCGTGCGAATACGCTCGGTCATCTCGTCAAGGTCGCTGGTGCAGTCCAATTGACCCCCCTGTCCGAAAATGAGCCGATAGTTCATGTCGAGGCGGTGGAGTTTCAACTCTTGGTGGGCATCCATACCTATGGCTTTGAAGATGTCTTCAATGACTTCAGGGTAGTGGAAAAACGTAGGGCCGAGGTCGAATTTGAACCCGTCCTTATCGAACACCTTGTTGCGCCCACCGACGCTGCTGGAGCGTTCAAACACCGTGACGTCAACACCTGATTTTGCAAGCAAGAGGGCGGAGGCTAGACCGCCTGGTCCTGCACCTATGATGGCTACTTTTGGCGATGCGCTCCCTGACATAGAGCGAGGTGGAACATGGAGCATATAAAGGGCGGTTTCTGTCCCAAAAGATTCTCAAAAAATAACATCTTACGGGGCTGGTTTGATGATGTCGTGTGGATTGATGAGCACAGAAAACTCGTCGAGATAGGGCCCCATCGAGCTGATGAGGTCAACATCAGGGTGGCCCTTGAGCACCATACCGTCCATATACATCAGTGATCGAATGATTGGAAACGCTTCCTCGCCAAAAGCACAACCGGCCAACACCGCTGCTTTGACGGTCTTCATCATCTGTTCAGTTAAGGAAACCTCACTGACGGAGGTCCCCACGAATCCGTCGTAGAGTTCGTTCATGGAATCGTAATACGTTTGCAGCGTGGCCCCCGTCGGGCGAACGGCAGCCATGGTGAGCATGGCGTCAAAGGCGTTCTTCAGTTCTCCTTTTGCAAGGAAATAGAAGAAACCAAACAAGGCGTTGCGCACATGTTCTGGAGCATTGCAGATGGCGCCCGTGTCAATGAAGTGGAAGGTGCCCTCGTCGTCCATCATGGCGTTACCGGGGTGAAGATCGCCGTGAAACGTGCCGAGGCCGAACATGAAGGCACCGTGGATTCGGAACAATTCAAGCATGTCCGGCCACGTAAGGGTGCCCGCTTCGAGATGGTCTTCGAGGGTTGGATGGGTGATTTCCTCCATCACCAAAATACGCTGGTTGGACAGCTCCTCCCACATGCGAGGAAACGCAAGTTTTGGCATGGCGAAGTGGGCTTTTATGGCCTCGGATTCGGCGATCAATTGGTTTCGCCCGTCAATTTCGTTCAGAAGATTGAGTTCTCGCAGCGTATAATCTTCGATGTGAGCGAGCAAGCCGATGGGGTTGCCAACTTTTCGCAGTCTTGGGTTGAAGAACAGCCCCAGGCGAATCCACCGTTTCATCCGGCGAACATCTCGTTTGAACGAGGCTTCAAAATCTGCTTTGATGATCTTGACGACCACCTTCGTTCCGTCGTTGAGCACGGCACGGTGAATCTGACCGATGCTGGCGGCGGCGAAAGGTTTGGGCTCAATGCTCTTGAAGTGGTCAAGGAATCCTTCGGGAGCAAACCGGTTGAGCAATTGTTGGGAATCTTCCTCAGGAATCATCGCCGCACGACTGTACAAACGCTGCAGTTCAATGCAACGCTGGGGCTCAATAAGGTCGGGCCGAAGGGCAAAGATTTGACCGAGTTTTACCGCCAGAAGCCCCATTGACTGAATGGCGTCGATGTTCACGGGTTTTTTCCCTCTCAACTGACGGAAGAACCGAAGAAAGGTAAGGAGTTTCATGCTTCCACCTGCTCAATCTACGAGTTCGATGGTGTTGAGTTCGTGGCGATGGATGAGGTACCGCCAAAGGTCGTCTTTGTCGCCGCTGCCATCCACACGTTGGATAACGATGTTGGCTTCTTTTGCAAATCGTGTAGACAGCGCACCTTCGATGATGCCGTCGTCCATCTCCCACATTGGGAGGGCGTCAACATCGTCCACTGGCGGGTGGTTGAGGCCAACAACGACATGGAACTGTGGGTCGACATCGTATTGGAGCATGCCCAAGCCGGCGTGCTCCCACCAGTCCATCATTTCGTCAAGGAACTCGATGTCATTTTCTATAGAACGGAGAGAGAAGGCGATTTCTTGTCCGACTCGATTGCCGATTTGTCGTAGCATGCGCCCGATGTCAATGCCCAGAACCTTGAGGTTGGACAACTTTCCTTCCGTCAGTCGCATGCGTGCTTCGTTGACTTCATGACCCGCCGCAAAGAAGGCATCAGGGTCGAACGGCGTGTCTTCCTCGGGCAACTGTCCGTCAACGCCAAGGGCAACGGAGACGTTCTTCAGGAAGGAACCTTCGCCGATGGTGAGTCGGAGGGGGTCGTTGATTTGATTCTCGGTAAATCTGGCCCGTGCGGTGGCTAAGGGCACAGCGCCCTCCCAAATCGCATCGATGAGGTGAAGGTGGGCCTGCGAAAATGGCCCGGATTCAATGATGAGCGCTGCATCCTCTTTGCCACGGCCTACCGGATTGTCCTCGATGTTCAGGTACTGAATGACTTCTGACTGGTCTTGAACGAAGCCGAGGGAGTCAAGTTCATCTGAATGTCGAACCTCAATGCTCTTGTTGAGTTGGTCAAAGAACCGGAGCGTACGTCCGTCCAGGTGCGTGATGATCTGAACGACCACGCCGCGCACAGCCGCCGTGTTCACGGCTTCTAAGGCATCGGGACTCCGACAAAGATGGAGAATACCAAACTGACCGAGGAGAAGAATCAGGCGCTCTTCAGCGTCGTTTGCCATCTTTTGGAGACGATTGTAAATGTGGCTTCGCTCCTTGAGAACTGCAAACCGTGGGTCGTCAATGTCCCTTCGCTGTTTCTCATAGGATGCATCCGTTTCAGTGATGCCCTTGGAAAGTTCATCAAATCCATCCACCAACCGGTCCAGCTGCTGCTTTCGAGATTGGATAATGTGCTCCATGGCCTCGTTGATACGGAGACTGGAAAACAGCATGGGTCGGTCGGCCGTTGCGGTCACGATGCCCATCTCCTGAAGGCGAGACAGGCTGTTGTAAGCGTCAAGGCGGGTGGTGCTCAACTCCTTTGCAAGCTCAGAGGCTTTCATTTTTGGGCGAGAGCCGAGGATCATGATAGAGCGAACCTCTCGCTCGTTCAATCCCGCTTCAAGGAGCAATTCGTCCCACATCACGCATCACCACGAACTTGTGAGATGTCGGCGAGAATTCGTGCGACATGGCGCCGAGGACGGAACAGCCAGTCGTAGACATAGCGAATGGTGTTGTCGGGCCCGATAAGGAAGGAGGATTTTGCGGGGAACTGTCCGAGGTGAACAGGGACGTTGAACATCTTTCCAACCACTCGGTCAGGGTCAGCGAGAAGCGGGAAGGGCATCTCACCCAACTCTGCTTTGTGAGAGGCAAGTTCTTCCTTTGTCCCTGGTCCAATGCCGACGATGGAACATCCTACCGAAGTGAACAGGTCGTGCTGTTCCTTGAAGGTTAAACATCCCCGCTTACACGTCGGCGAGTTGTTTCGCGAGTAGAAGAAAATGATGCGCCATGTCCCATCGAGCGTGCGACTGTCAAACGCTTCGCCGTGTTCGTTCTCAAGCGTGAAATTGGGGACTTGTTGACCCACGATGTTGACTTTCATGCACAGGCCTCAGTTCGGTAGTATGTGGCCCATCCGTGCGCCCTTGGTTCGCATGTAGTGTCTGTTGTGGGCGCACTGGCCAACGATGATGGGGATGCGGTTCGTGACTTCGATGCCTTGGTCGAGCAACTGGTCTCGCTTGTCAGGGTTGTTGGTGGCGAGCTCCACAGAGGAGACGCCCATGGTGTAGAGCATTTCGGCGGCGAAATCGTACTTGCGAGCATCGGCCGGTAGACCCAGCGCCAAGTTGGCATCGAGGGTATCAAGGCCGGTGTCTTGAAGGGCGTAGGCTTGCATTTTCGAATACAATCCGATGCCTCGTCCTTCCTGACGCATGTAGGCAATAGCGCCCGTTCCGCGTTCCTGGATGGCTTTCATCGAGGCGTGAAGTTGGGGGCCACAGTCGCAGCGAAGCGAAGCAAAAGCATCGCCTGTGAGGCACTCGGAATGAATGCGAACAAGCGGTGAACCCTTTGTAAGGTCTCCCACGTAGAGAACGCAGTGTTCTTTTCCGTCAATGGGATCTCGGAAAGCACGAATCCGGAAATCACCGAATTTTGTGGGTAAAACCGCATCGGCTTCAGGTACGATGTTGGTGGAATGAATGTGGCCTGCTTCCATGTTACAAAATTTGCAAAGTTTGTATATAAACACTCGTCTTTTCCTTACAAGGGACCAAACGGTTCTTGATATAGTCAAGTGGTTGAAAATTAACCATGGCTACGCTTGCGTGTGACTTAGGGGTAGCCGCCCGAGTCATCCAAGACGGGAAGATTCTCCTCGTCCAAGAAGCCACGGGACCCCACAACGGAAAGTGGGGATTACCGAAGGGCCATGTCGAAACCGGCGAAAGTCCAGAGGCGGCAGCCCTACGTGAACTTGCAGAGGAATCCGGCTACACGGGGTCGGTCATGGGACTGGTCGGCGTTCGTACCGCACTGCGCAAAGATCACCCAGCCGTGTTTTTGTGCTACGACGTTCATGCAGACGGACGCACAGAGCAGCACGCCTCCGGTGAAATTTCCTCGACCAAGTGGTTTGGCCTAACCGAATTAAGCGCTGTTGACTGGGTTTCCGAAACCATGCAGCAGCTCGCCGTAGACGGGCTCACCCAGCGCATCGTCATTCGCAACCAAGCCGGATTGACCGTTCGTGAAAACCCGTATGCCGTGTACCGCACCAGCATGGCAGAAACACTTCGCAAGGGGGCTCCACAATGATTCCCAACAGCCGTCTCCAAATACACGGCGTTCCCAATGAACACGGTGACGTGGTCGTCTATTGGATGACAGCCGCTCGACGAGCGCAGTGGAACCACGCCCTGCAACACGCCGTTTCGCTGGCGAACGAGCACCAGTTACCGCTTGTTGTCATCGAATGCCTGGCTCTCCAACATCGGTGGGCAAACGACCGCATTTCCACCTTCGTTCTTCAGGGGATGGTTGACAATCGAAGTGCCTTCTCTGAATCGCCGGTTACCTACATTCCGTACGTGGAGACCAAGCGCAAAGAAGCCTCGGGCCTCTTGAAAGGTTGGCTCGAACATGCCAGGCTTTGCGTTATTGACGACTACCCAACCTACTATCCAAAGCATGTTTTGGATACGGCGCTCTCGGTAATTCCTTGCGAAATCCACGTTGTCGATTCCAACGGGTTCATGGCCATGCGAGCCCAAGGCCGAGATTTCTCAACGGCCTATTCACTTCGCCGTCACCTTCACAAAACGATTCGAGAACACATGCATGAATTTCCTTCCCGTCGCCCCCTTGAGGCTGCGACCAACCTTCCCGAAGTTGACCCAGCCGTGGCCAAGGCCATTTTCGCTCAAACCAATACGCCCATGACGCCATACGAATTCTTGTGGCGCGTGTCCGAGGGTGGGGACGTGGGGCGTGAGGCCCTCTCAACCTTGAGTATCGACCACGATGTTCACCCGGTGATGGGGAAACGTGGCGGTTATGTCGAAGGGCGTCGTCGCTGGAAAGAATTCTTTGCCGACCGGTTGCAACTCTATCACGAAAAGCGAAACGAACCTCAGGAACGAGGTGCCAGCGGCCTCTCTCCATGGCTCCACTTTGGACACATCAGCGTCCACGCTATCCTCAACGATCTTTTCACGCATCATCGTTGGGACGTCAGCATGGTCAACCCTCCAAACGACGGCCGCCGACAGGGCTGGTGGGGCTTGCCCGAACCGGTTGAAGCCTTCCTCGACCAAATCATCACCTGGCGAGACATCGGGTTCATCCACTGTGCGATGATTGAAAATCACACAGAGTATGCCTCGCTCCCTGAATGGGCAAAAACGACCCTTGCTGAACATGCGGAAGACGAGCGACCCTACCTCTACACGCTGGAGGAACTAGAAAACGCCAACACCCACGACCCGTTGTGGAATGCTGCCCAAAATCAACTCCGCACCGAAGGCATCATCCACAACTATCTCCGCATGCTTTGGGGCAAGAAAATTCTGGAATGGTCGCCCGATCCTGAAACGGCGATGGAATGGATGATCATCCTCAACGACAAGTGGGCCCTTGACGGTCGAGATCCCAATTCCTACACCGGCATAGGCTGGGTGATGGGTAAATTCGATCGGGGATGGACTGAGCGAGCCGTTTACGGGAAAATTCGCTGCATGACCAGTGCTTCAACGGCGCGAAAGTACAAAACCAAGGCCTATGTTGAAAAATACAGTAACGTCTCCGAAGTCAAGAGCGTTCTGGGCTCAGGTCCTTCGTACTATACCGCACACCAATGAGGAATCAGCATGCCCGTCTACTCCCACGTCGCTTCCTACGATGCGGCGGTTGAAGACGTGTGGGCCTGGTATGACAGTCCGGGTGCCTTCCGGCGCATCATGCCCGAATGGGAGGGGATTCGTCCCGTGCAAGCCGGTGCCCTCGTTGACGGCGAACGAACACGCTTTCGTGTTCAACTCGGCCCGCTTCGTCCAATGTGGGTAGCTCGCCATTACGGTGTTGTACCAGGTGAAGTGTTCAACGACGTGATGGAAAAAGGGCCCTTCGGTGCGTGGGATCACGAACACCGATTTGTTTCGACAGGAACTTCAACCAGTGAAATCCACGACACCATCCAGTGGAAACTCCCGCTCCACCCTCTGACCTTTTGGACGGCACCGTTTACGGTCAAAGGACGCATGAATCAGATGTTTGCTTACCGCACCCTCCGCGTACAAGAAGACCTCAAACGCATAGCTCAGCACGCTGACAAACCAAAACAAAAGGTGCTCATCAGTGGCTCAACCGGCCTCATCGGCATGCAACTCTCGGCCTTCCTTCAAGCAGCAGGGCATGAAGTCGTCCGTTTGTTGCGTCCTTCCAGCAAGCTCCCTTCGGATGTCAAGCATGAAACCTGTGTGGTATGGGACGACCAAACCGGCGAGGTGCTTGAGGGCAGCATGGAAGGGTTTGATACCGTCATTCATCTTGCTGGAGCAGGCATTGGCGACAAGCGCTGGAATCCAAAGCGAAAAGCCCACATTGAATCAAGTCGAACGGTCCCTACAGCACATCTTGCCCGTCTCTTTGCCACGTTGAAACAGCCCCCCAAAACGTTCCTCTGCTCTTCAGCGGTCGGGATTTACGGAAACCGTGGTGAGGAAGAATTGTCCGAGTCCTCATCCCCGGGCGACAACTTCCTTGCGACAACCTGCCTCAACTGGGAAGCCGCTGGCGCAGCAGCAAAAGACGCAGGTGTGCGCACCGTGTGGATGCGAACCGGCATCGTGACCAGCCCCATGGGAGGGGCGTTGCAGAAATTGCTGTTGCCTGCTCAACTGGGTGCAGGAGGTCCAGCAGGTGGCGGCCGCCAGTACTACTCGTGGATTTCGCTTGACGACCAAGTCTATGCCACCTATCATTTGATGATGACCGAATCGTGTGAGGGACCCTACAACCTCACGGCCCCCGAACCCGTCACTCAGAAACAATACGCCAAGACCCTTGGTCGTGTGCTTCGCCGTCCTGCCTTTGCACCGCTCCCAGGCTTCGTGCTCAAAATCATGCTTGGTGAAATGGCCGGTGCGCTGGTTCTTGACGGCCAACGTGTACATCCTCAGCGGTTGCTGGAGAGTGGATATGAATTCCAGCACAGCAACTTGGAGGCCTGCCTCCGTCAATGCCTCGGTAGACAGCGTTTGGCCTGAACTCTCAAGACCCGTGCAGGCGTTCTCTTGATAATCCGCATGCGCATCAGCGCCCATGGCCGGTCGAGTCGCCATCGTGCTTTTCCTCGGCCTCGCGCTGCTTCACTTGCCGCTCGCCAGTGCTGATGATGCACCTGCAAGTGCCAACGGACTGACCGACGGCGTCTCCTCGAGTGGCTATGTTTGCGATCCTAACGGTTGTTCGCCCACCGATAAGCGAGATTATTGGAAGATTCAAGGGAAAATGGGAGACATCGTGCAAGTCACTTTTTCAGGGAGCATGAGCAATCCAGCGTGGTGGTGTCCGGGCGATGGATGGGAAGGAAGCTTCACCATGGGTTCCGTCACGCAAAACGTCGATGACGGTTCGCCCACGTCAACGCTTTCAACCACCCTTTCAACCGCAGGTGAAATTTTGCTGAAGGTGGAAGGCAAAGATTCCTGGTGTAACGACGGTTTTGATTATACGCTCACGCCCTCGATTGACAAGACCAACAGGGACTCGGATGAAGACGGTTTCATCGACACCGAAGACGATTGCACCTTCCTCGTCGGTACGTCCACCAACGACCGCAAAGGATGCACCGATTCCGACGGCGACGGATGGTCAGACCCGGACAGTGGGTGGGGCGTTCAGAACGGCGCAGATGCCTTTGCAAGTGAATCCTCACAATGGTTGGACTCCGACAATGACGGGTATGGGGACAACCTCGAAGGGTATCAGGGCGACCACTGTCAATTCAGCCGTGGTTACTCTACCTCTGACCGCTTCGGATGCGTAGATTCCGACGGCGATTCATATTCTGACCCCGACCCGGGTGGCCTGAACGGCTACGAGGCATGGTTTGCACATCCCGTGGGCAAAGCGGACGCCTTTGCTTACGATGCTTCTCAATGGAACGACACCGATGAGGACGGCTATGGCGACAATTGGGATGACCCTTCGATCAATGCCACGCGAGCCGTTTGGGGTATCGGGCAGTTTGTTGACAACGCCACGCAACCCGATGCCTGTCCGTTCATCCGTGGGACGTCCTTTAGCGACCGATTTGGATGCGTCGACACCGATTTGGACAGTTATTCGGATGGCGACGAAAATTGGACGATTGACAACGGTTCGGATGCCTTCCCGCTCGAACCAACGCAATGGCTTGATACGGACCGAGACGGATGGGGCGACAACCAAACCATCGGGGCTCAACGTATCGATGATTTCCCCTACAACCCAACGCAATGGCGAGATACGGACGATGACGGATGGGGCGATAACCAAACCTACGGAGCAACGCAAATCGATGATTTCCCCTTCGTACCGTCCCAATTCAGAGATACCGACGGGGACGGGTACGGTGACAACCTGACGGGCTTCGAGGGCGATGTCTGTATGACTTCTACGCCCGAAGAAGTGGATTCCGGGTGGATCAGTCGTTTTGACAGGCTCGGTTGCCGTGATGTTGACATGGACGGTTGGTCTGACCCGACCGAATTGTGGATCGCCCATCCAGGCGGTTTTGCTGATGCGTTTCCCGAGGACCCCTCACAGTGGCACGACACCGATGACGACGGATACGGCGACAACACCGAATACTTCGACGGTCAAACATGGCGCACCTCGTATCGTCCTGACGGCTGCCGTACGACACAGGGTGAATCTACCTTTGACCGCTGGGGCTGCCCAGACGGCGACGGTGATGGCTGGTCCGACCCGACCTCATACTGGTTGGCCAGCCCTGGCGGTTCAGGTGATGCTTGGCCTGAAGACCCGACGCAGTGGCATGATTCGGATGGCGACGGTCGAGGTGACAACCCGCGAGGGACCACGGCCGATGTGTGCCCCACGGTGGCCGGCACTTCGGTCGGCCCTTCCTCCGGCGGAGACCGCTGGGGCTGCAAGGACACCGACGGCGATGGCTGGTCGGACCTTGGCGATGCGTTCATTCACGAGCCTACGCAGTGGCGAGATTCGGATGGCGACGGATTTGGGGACCGATTGGCGGGTCATCAGGGCGATGCTTGCCCCGAAATGCGTGGGACCTCGCTTCTTGACCGATTGGGCTGCCGAGACACCGACGGTGATGGTTGGTCCGACCCAACCGACGCTTGGCCCGCCCATCCGTTTGGGCTGGCCGACGCTTTCCCTACGGAATCCCTGCAGTGGAAAGACACCGATAGTGACGGGTTTGGCGACCTCCCTCTGGGTGCGTTCCGGGATGACTGTCCAGACGTGCAAGGTTCGTCCGAACGAGACCTGCAAGGCTGCCCTGACGCCAACGGCGACGGTTGGTCGGATGAATACGGAGAATTTGCAGCCGCCGTTGCCATCATGGGCGAAGACCCTGCGGCTTCGTGGCTCACCTACGCTGTCATCGCTGCCGGTTTCCTGCTCGGAGCACTGGGTGCCTTGGCCGTGAAGGGTTCACGTCGTCGAAGTGCACTGCTTGAACAGTTGATGATGGACAAGGAAACCGACCTCATGAACGCACCGGGCGCAGGTGATCCCATCCCCGAACTCATTCCACTCGACCAACTGCCACCGCTTCCACAGTCTCCAGGAGGTGAGGAGGGTGCGTGACGGGCCATCTCCTCTGCGAGCGGTGGTGATGAGCCTCGTGTTGACCTGTCTTCTCTTGCCAATTTCAACCGGTGCGGAATTGGCCACCGATGAGCGTTTGGCGGAGGAAGGTCTCACTCTCCTCGCCTTGCGAAACGACACCATTGACAGCAACCAAGACGGCGATATTGATGCCGTTCGCGTGGTGGTCGTTTTGAATTCAACAGCGGCCTCAAACGACCTTATCGTCAAGCTGCGAGGCTTGCACAAAGAACGTGAGGTCCTCGTAACTCAGGAAGTGTCCTTCCAAGGCCAGACCAACATCACCCTCGTGTACGATGCCTGGTCGAAGGGTGAACATGTTCTTCGGTTGGATTTCTTTGATGAAAACGGTGACTTCATCGCTTCCAATCCACTTCCAACCTTCATGCTCACACCTGCCCTTCAGGTTCCTCGTGTGGCTCTCCAACTCAACGCGGGCGATGGACTTCAAACGGGTGAAACCTGCGAAATCATTCGTGATTTTGCCGATGAAACGGGGCCGCGATACGGCCAATCCGGTGTCCGCACGTTCACTGGCGCACCCTTCAGCGTGTTGGATACGCACGATGTCTTGGATTGCTCGTCGTGGCCTGCTGGGGCCTATGAGTTGAAGGAGACCTACCGTAACGGGCTTGGTCAAACCGCCGAAAACATGCTTAATTTCACCATCAAGAATCGGCCTGCGCCAGAATTTTCGTTGAAGGTCACGGGCCACGAAAACGCCACCGACACCCCGTGCATGGTGTCGATGATCTTGAACGACGGGCGCAGTGAAAGCGGACTCACAACATCGTGGTCCATCAAAGGGAAGACCGTTGAAGGCGCCAACACCAGCATGTTGGATTGCTCAAATCTTCCAGCAGGTGCCTACCTCATCACCCTTGAAGTGGTGACGGAGAAGATGATTTCGTCCACCGAGGGTGTCAACCTCATTCGTTTGCCCGCAGCCGACCTTTCTGCCAATGAAACAGCCTCCTTGCCTTCCTCTTCATTGGGCATGGACACACCAACAGAATCGGTCGGATGGCTGTCCATCAGTGCGCTGGCGCTGGTGGTGTCGATTATCGTGTTTGTTTCGATGGTACGGTCAAAAGAGCCCGAGGCACTTGACCTCCCCTCCATCGGCCCGACACCGCAACTTCTTCCAGATGGTTCACCGGATACCGGCGGCTTGCCGACAACCCTTGACGACCAAGGCGTCCTTTGGCGCCAGCACCCAAGCGGTGAGGTTGATTGGTGGGACCAAGAGTGGAGCGTTTGGCACAGGTGGGAATAGATGGCGTTGCTGAATTATGTCATGATGGCGCTCGTTGCCATTGCAGCAATCGTCGGCCTTCGAATGTTCTATGTCTGGTATACGCGTGTTCGTCCCCTTCAACCCTCACTGGATCTGGAATGGGCAGCGGATTGTGAGCACCTGACCACCGCCACCGTCGATGGTACAAGCATCACGTTCAACATGGTACGTGATTTCACTTGGCGAACCACCCGAGATCGTGACGAGCATTGGGTTGAGGAGGTCAAGGTCGACGCCAATGATTTGAAGGACGTGTGGTTTGTTGTCGACCATTTTCACTCCCTCAAAGGGTTGGCACACACCTACTTGACCTTCGAGTTTGGTTGTGGAACATGTCTTTCCTTTTCCTTTGAGACCCGTCGAGAGAAAGGCGAACGCTACCATCCATGGGACGGTCTTTGGCGAGCGTATGAGCTCTATCTGCTCGTGGGCTTTGAACGGGATGTAACCGGCTTGCGAACGCACGGCCGTAAAAACAAGGATTACATGTTCAGGGCCATCACACCGCCCGGCAAGGACAGGGAACTCTTGTTTGGGATGATCAACAAACTCAACAGCCTCGCCCAGCACCCAGAATGGTATCACTCGCTGCTGACAACCTGCAACACATCGATTGTCCGCATCGTGAATCAGGTGACGCCAGGGCGCATCCCGTTTCTTTGGCGCAACTTTCTACCGGGCTACACCCCTAAGGCAGCGTTTCGCCTCAAATTGATTGAAGATTGGGGTGGCCTCGAGCAAACGCTTGAAAAGGCGCGCATCGATGAGCGAGCTCAGGCTTGGGACGGCAAGGAAGACTATTCCGCCATGCTCAGGTCCTTCCTTCCTCCCTCGCCATCGAGCGAGGCACGAGAAGCATCAACCGACCGCTCGTGAACGAGAGAGAAAGGCGTCCCGAATCAGCCACGTTGTGGAGGCCTCTCGACCCCATCCTCAAGCACTCATCAACGAGGGGATATTTGGCACCTTGAAGGGTTACACCCTTCGTTTCTTGGAGAGCGAAGAGTGAGAAAACACTCCCCTCCTCACATTCTATAGAATAAGGCCCTCCTGGGTTGAAAAAGCGATATGTATGTTCCGGGGCTTCACATGTGATGTCCAATTCAGAGGCGCCACACGCCAAGAGGTTGGCCCATTCGTGCTGTGCATCTCCACCCGTTGCACCGATGATCGTACAGGCCGTTTCTTTACGTTCCTCGAGGAGGCCAAGTGCTTTCTCCAAATCGTTGCTTTCCTGCGACTGGAATTGGTGAACATCTCCACCACTGGCGATGTGGGCTTTCAGCCCTGCTTTTGAGACGCTGTCCATATCCCCAATCACCTCAGTGACGCCGATGCCGTGGGCGATGCACGCATCCAATGCTCCGTCGCACGCCAAGACCGAGGTGGCTTGAGCTATCAATCGCTGAACAATGCGCGGTTCACACCATGTTCCTGCGGCCAAAATCACGCATTCAACGGCTTCCATACGGTGCCACGAGCACATCGCCTTTCTCAAGGCAACGGTTGGTTCTGATTGGGAAAGTTGACCCCCTATGGGGGTCAGTCGTGGCTGAACAATGATTTTCTATGTCGGGGGACCTGCTCAAGACATGGCGGACGGCACTTTTCAGAATATTCACTTCAAAAGCGTCTTCCTCGTGGCGCTCTTTGTTCTCTCGCTCTGGTCGCCCGCTCTATCCGTTGAAACGCCTGCAGACGACCTTCAATCGCAACCGATCATCGCCCAATCTGCGCCCTATGCCCTTGAATCCGGTTACGGTCACGACCTCGCCTCAACGGCCATCGATGTGGATGGACTTGTACAGGTGAATGTTCGAGAGGAATCCATGTTCGACATGTGGATCACCACCGCCTTCAACACCTCAACCAACGAACACCACGGCACGCCGGACATGAAACTGACTCGGCATGACAAACAGCACTACTGCTGGAGCACCGAAGAGGGGCCGGTTCGGACAGCTATCTACCGTCCCAACGGTCAATGGAGCACGACCCTGGTCGACACTGTTGCGGCTTCCAATGCCTCAACCCTCGTCGATTGCGCCATCGCTATCACGGCCAATGAGCGACCAAGGGTGCTCTATGCCGACGGTGCTGACTTGAAAATGGGCCGTTATGCCGTTCAGAGCCAAACCTACTGGGACGGCCCACGCTGGCACAATCGAACCATCATGGAAGACGTCAACGCCACCCACTTGGCGCTCGACATCACCCCTGACGGTCTTGAGTGGGGATTGATGCGGACAGCATCCGGAGCGCTGCATCAAGTCAATTTCAGCGGTGCGTACTGGACGACTTACCTGCTCGATGCGGGCCCCGTCGGCGAAGACTTCGAACTGAACATCGACGACCAGGGTGTCGCTCACGTCCTCTACTCCAGGACCGGTCCGGGCGAAGTCGTTCTGTTGCGAGCGGATGGTTTTGAGCACGATGTGCGTATTCTTCTCCGAGACAACGAACTCGTTGACGCCTTGGGCATGGATTTGGACGCCAATAACATTGAACAAATTGTCACGGCTTCCCAATCTGGCTCCGATTTCACCCTCAACCTCATCAGGTCGCTCGCAGGCCAAGATACGGGCCGTGTTGACCCAACGCCCAAGGATGTTCGCCAAGGTGAAGAGGACGAAGAGGAGGGCTCTCTCCTCCTGGCTGACCTCAACCACGACGGCTACGATGACCTGATTATTTCGACCCCATATGCAGACCTGTTGACCTTTTCCGATAACGGAAGGGTTGATGTCTACTACGGCTCAGAGACAGGCCTTTCCTCAGTTCCCGACATCATCCTGGCAGGAGATAGCGATGGAAGCCACTTCGGTGCAGGAATGGACGTCGGCGATTTCAACCACGATGGCACGATGGACTTGGCCATTGGCGCCCCGGGTTGGGCCTCAGCCAACGACGCTGAAGCTCGCCACGGACAACTCCATGTCTTCCTCGGAAACACCTCGGGCCTCACCTCCTCGCCGTGGTTTACCATCACGGGCTCCGACAACGAATCCCTCGGCAGTGCCGTCGAGGCACTCGCCCACAGCACGTCAGGTGATTATCTTGCAGCCACCGCCAGAAATTATTCCATGACGGTCAGCCAATCGCAAACCGACCAGGGGAAAGTCAACGTTTATGCCGGCAACGAAACCGGTCTTTCCCACGTCAGAAACCTCACCCAATCCGAGGCTGGAGATCTGTTCGGACGCTCTTTGGAAGGTTGTGACATCAACAACGACGGGTACGATGAGTTGATTGTGGGCAACACGGGTTCCTTTGAGAACACCCTTTCCTATTCCTCCGTCGAATATTTCTACGGTTCATCAACGGGATACGACGGTACCCCCGACCATACCCTCTCCTCTCTTACGCAGGGCAAACTGTTCGGATTAAGCGTGACATGCGTCGGGGATCTGAACGGCGATGGTTTCGACGAGCACATTATCACGGAACCGTTGAATTCCACGGGTGTGTTTGGCTCTGGTGTGCTCTGGTTGTTTGACGGCACCGACCAAGCCCTTCCCGGGGAGGCCGATTTCCAGTTTGAACCAACCACGCCCAACACCCGAGTTGGCGAGGCGGTTGCTGCTGCAGGTGACATCAACGAGGACGGCTACGACGATGTGTACATTGCCAGCAGAATGGGTTCGTCTGCTGGCCGCATCGAGATTTTCCTCGGCTCAGCCTCCGGTCTGAGCAGCGACCGGCAGTTGCTTGCCGAAGGCAATTCCAGCGAACGGCTTGGACGAACCATGGCCAGCAACGGAGACCTCGACGGCGATGGACTGGGCGACTTGGTCTACTCTTTGCGCTCAACATCCCGAGGCGAGGCGTACGGACTTGACTACCTCATTTTGAGTGAGCGGGATTGGGAATCCATTGCCTTTGAGTATCAAGGTACGGTGAACGAGGTGGATTTGGGAACGGCCAGCCGCGGTGAAACCAGCATCGTCTACACGCACGAAGACACGCTCCGGCACCACGTTTCAAAACTTGAACACATGAATGACGGTACGCCTTCCGGACAGTGGGTTGACCAAACCGTTGCCAGCCTCAACACCAGCCATCTCGGCGTTGCCTTCGGCGTTCGCTCCTCCGGACAACCGGTCCTTCTCGTCGAAGACCGAACGTCGATGGTGTTGCATTCTACTTCATCGTTGACGGCCCTCGAGCAGGACGTCGCTACCACCGGGACGATGGGCCAGTGGCTCGGCTCAACAGCCACGCATGACAATAAACAAGTGCTTGCTTACTCATCGGGCGCTGGCAACCAGATTTTTGCTGCCACCCAGAGCCCGACCGGGTGGTCATCCGAACTCGTGCGCACCGGTGCCAACCTTGCTTCGAGCATCGAGGTTCATGTTGACAGTCAAGACGTCCCTCACCTTGTCTACCGACACGACGCAACGAGTCAACTTGAATTGGCGGTTGGTGGGACAAGCTGGTCGCTCTCTGCGCTGGGCGATGAGGGTGAAGCGGTTTCAACGCAGCACCCCGCTGCTGTGCTTTCAAACGATTCATTGGCCGTCGGTTTGGTCTCTTCGAACGGCACCGGAACCAACCTTGCGGTGTGGATTTACGACGGTACGACCCTGTTCCGCCACAACGTCACAAACCACACCGACCTCAACAGCGAAATCAGCCTCGTCACGTTAACCAACGGCTCGCTGCTCCTCGCTGCGCTGACGACCAACGGCGACCTCCGCGTGTTCGAACAATGGCCTGGAAGCACGGACTGGATTGAACACTCCGTCCCACAATCAAGCGGCACGGCCGGTGAATATCGATTGGACCTCAGCGGTGGAGCAACACCCGTGGTTGCCGTGCGAGGGAACGCCATATCCACGCTCTTGGGAGTGAACGAGACGGGCGACTGGGTTGTTCTCGCCGAACGCCCTGCTGCCGCCGTTAACGGAGCATGGGATGTGGTCCATACAGGCGACCACCTTTTGTTGCTGACCAGCGACCCCTCCACCCAGCATTTGACTGTCAACACGGTTGAATTGAACAGTTCTCATCAAGCCAGCACGTGGATGACGGTACGCTTTGGCGACATCACCACCAACGAACCTGTTCATGCCATGCTCGACGCAAACGGCACGGTTCACATGGCGTACTGGAACACGGTTGACGACGACGTGGTCATGCTGCGACTCTATCCAGATGCTGACCGAGATTTGGTCTTCGACCTCATCGATGCCATGCCCAGCGTCGGCGACCAGTGGAAAAACACCGACGGAGACAATTACGGCGACAATCCGCTTGGACCGTTGCCCGATGCTTGCCCAACCGATGCCGGGACCTCTTCCTTTATTTTCCAGGGGTGCGATGATTTCGACACCGATGGATTCCGAGACGACATCGACGGCTGCGATGACGTAGGCGGGACCTCGTGGATTGACCGCTTTGGTTGCGAAGACCGAGATCAAGACGGCTGGTCAGACAATCTGCTGGGCTACATCGACGGTGACCAATTCTACTCGAATTGGAAGCAGGCTTTGGACACCGACGATGACGGGTTCGGGGATAATCACGGCGTGGATTGTTGCTCCACGGAACTCGACCCCAATGCCAACAGCGGGGACCTCTTCCCTTACTTTGCTTCACAACACAAGGATTCAGACGGTGATGGGTACGGTGATAACGACACGGATACCGTTCACGGCGATTACTGTCCCTTTGTTTATGGCGAATCCTATCGGGACCGAAACGGTTGCCTTGACAGCGACGGCGACGGTGCCAGCGACCCGTCTGATGAGGGGACCTTCTTTGAGTGGAACATCTCTCAAGGCGCCGATGTTTGGCCCTTTGACCCCACGCAGTGGAAGGACACTGACGGCGATGGGTACGGTGATAACGCCTCTGAAAACGCAACAAACCCCGACTTCTTCCCGCTTCGAAAGGCAGCCGCCAACGACACGGACGACGACGGCTACGCGGATAATTGGACAGCGCTTTACAACGGCTCCAACGCCGAGGGCATCCAAATCGATGCCTGCCCAACCGAATGGGGTAACTCAAGCCGCCGAAGCCTGTCAGTTCCTGCCTTTGGCTGCCCGGACGCTGATGGCGACGGCTACACCGACACCTACGTGTACGACATTGACATGGACACCGGTCTGCGAATCGACGAGCTCGGCGACGCCTTCCCCTACAATCCAACACAATCCAGAGACCGGGACGGCGATGGGTTTGGCGACAATCCAACGGGCTTTGAGGGTGACATATGTCCCGAAGAAGTCGGCGTCCTGAACGGAACAAACGGCGTGGGTTGTCGAATCATCGACGTTCAAGACAACGACGGCGACGGGGTCATCAACGACCTCGATGTGATTTGTCCAAACACACCTGCGGGTGAGGCTGTGAACGAAGATGGCTGTTCCCAATCCGAATTGGATGACGATGAGGACGGCGTCAAGAACAACATCGATCTCTGCCCGGATACGCCGGCGGCAACCTCGGTTGACGGTGATGGATGCAGCGCTGAACAGCGTAATTCCGACTCTGACGGCGACGGATTGAACGACCCTGAAGACGATTGTCCGAACACGGGGGCTGGAGAAGAAGTGGACGAAAACGGTTGTTCGCAAGCCCAGCGCGATTCCGACGGGGACGGTCTTTCAGACCTTGACGACGCATGCGACGATACGCCTCCAGGCTTCCCCATCCTCGCCAACGGATGCACCGACGAAAGCGCCCTCGATACCGACCTTGACGGTGATGGCTACAGCGGCGTCTACACCTACGACATCGACCCCGTCTCGGGTTTGCACGTCAACCAAACCGGCGATGCCTTCCCGAGCGATCCGACGCAATGGTACGACCAAGACGGTGATGGCTACGGCGACAACCCTTCGCCTGCGAACAACGCCGACGATTGCCCAACAGAAGCGGGCACTTCTTCTATAGATTTCCTCGGGTGCTACGATGACGGCGATGGTTGGCGAGATGAGAACGAACCAGAAGCCCTGCGAGGGGACCCAACTCAATGGAAGGATTCCGACTTTGATGGGTTTGGAGACAACTGGGGCAATCCTGCATGGAACGCCACCCGAGACCCCTCCTGGCCCGGCCAATACGTAGAGGGCGCCACCAATGCAGACTACTGTCCGAAGACCACACCCGGACTTCAGGTCGATGAGGAAGGCTGTCACATTTCCGAGCGGGACACCGACCTTGATGGCGTCATGGACGACGCTGATAATTGTCCCAACGACCCCAAGGGCGTGGACGGGTACGAGGACGGTTGTCCGTACATTCCAGCAACGGGAGACGGAGAGGAAGGCCTCTTCGGTATGGATGCAGGCACCATCATGCTCGCCTTGGGCGGCCTCGGTGCTGTGCTCATCCTCGGCATCGTGGTGATGCGTCTTCTGGGTCGAGAAGACGATGACGACGATTACGATGACGAATACGATGATTTCTATGATGATGAAGAGGAAGAGAGTTTCCTTGACAGTCTGGACCGCAAGAACAAACCCGCTCCAGTTCGTGAGCGAGCAACGCCTCAGCGTACGACACCATCGCGGGCCTCCGGGCCGTCCGGACGTGGTCCAACTTCGCCTCCGGGCCGAGCAACCGATGGGCCAGCCAAGCGAGGGCCGGGTGGTCCTCCAGGACGTGGACCGACGAAATCACCGGCCTCGAAAACACCAGCGGAACCAAAGAAGGCGTCGAGAAAGAAAGTGGTGGCCACTGCTGAAGAATCGACTGGAGCAAAGGTGCGCAAGGCCAAGATCAATGTTGACATGAGCATCTTCGAGGATTGGCAGGCCGAGGACCGTGAGGCTGCTGTTGACTGGGTCGTGGGCGCCATCGGCGATGGTGAAGAAGAACGCACGATGCTGATGCAACTCCAAGAAACGGGATGGACCGCCGAACAATCCAGAGCCATCTGCAACCTTGCAAAGAACAAACGCTCGTGAGCGAGGTCATGAGGGCTTAAATGGGGGTCAAGGGTGGCGAGGAAAAGGAGGGTCATGCATGCCAGATGAGAACACGCCTTCCTCCAGTGAAATCGAGGTTGACGATGCGGCTGCGTACTTTGGTGTGACCGAGTCCAGCGATGTGCTTCACGCCATGATGGCCATGCCTCGGGACACGGCCATGGTTCAGTTTTTCGAGATTCTCTCCGACATCGTCCTGCGACCCGGCGATTTTGATTTTGAAGCCGCCAGCGAGCGTATGCAGTGCGAAGGTGGTGAGATCTACTACCTCGTCGCTGGGCATCTCGGTCTCATGAGCATGCCGGACCCGCTCCTCCAAGCGCTCGGTATGCCCGATTCAAGCGGCGAAGCCGGTGCTGCCGTTGGCTCCATCAGCGATGCCCAACGAGGGCCTTTGGAACGCTTGGCCGACCCGATGCGCATGATGAAACTCTTTGCCGTGGCCTACCAAACTGGTTCCAAGGACGAAGTACTCACCTACCTCAAGGCATTTGAGGGCTTGCTCAGCAACGTAGCAGGTTCGCTTGACGCCCTCGTTGCGGTGAACAGTGAATTGGATGCAGCGCTTGATGTCGCCGGCCATGTGGTTCCCATCGCAAGCCTTGCGAGCGGTTCCGCCTCGGCTGCCAGCGTCGATGTCCCCGAAACCACCACGCTTCCTGAGCCAGAACCTGAACCTGTGGCCGCACCAGAACCCGTGTCTGCACCTTCAACCCCTGAACCCGAAAGCGTGCCTCTTCCATCTGCACCCTCTGAACCCGCCCCTGCCGTTGCATCGGTGAAACCGAGCGATCCCGTTCCACTTCCTTCCGGAAGCGTAGCGCTTCCCGAGTTCCCAACGGCCGAACCGGTGGAGCCCGAGGTCAATGTCGAGAGTCAGAAGCAGGTGGCAAAAGCCACCCAAGATGCGTTTTCGGGGGCGTTTCGTTCAGAATTGATGGCGGAAGAAGAACCCGCCCCTCCAGCACCTGAAGAGCCGGTGGCCGAGGCAGAACCTGAACCAGCGAGCGAACCAGAGGAAGAATTTGTGAGTGCTGCGGAACACTTCATCGCAGCCGACGAGGACGGTAGTGGAGCGTTGGATGTTGAAGAGTTGGCCCAAGCCACCGGAACAAGTCTAGAGGAAGCCGCTGAACTCCACGCTGAAGCGGATACCGACGGCGATGGCGTGGTCACGCTCTCTGAATTTATCGCATCCCCGGCCGCAGAGAAGACCGCTTCCCTTCCCAAACCGGTTGCACCGGTGCGCCGTCCCCTCGCAGGCCAACAACAACCTGCACAACCCGCTCAGGCACCCCCTCAGCAGCGACCTCAACCACTTCCTCAACAACCCTGGCAGCAACAACCTCAGCAACAAGGCTGGCCTCAGCAGCAACCCCGCCAACAGCCACAGCAACAAGGCTGGCCTCAGCAACAACCCCACCAACAGCCACAGCAAGGTTGGCCGCAACCGCAGGCCCCTCTGGTTCAACCGACCATTCGTTCTGGCGTTCACTGCCGAGGCTGCGGTATCGGTTTGGACCCGTACTGGCGATTCTGTCCGGTCTGCGGCCAACAAAACCTCGGCTATTGATGTCTCAATGCGCCACGAACTGGCCTTCTTCAAACAAGAGCATCTCATCCAGCCAAATACTCGGTTTCTCGAGCACCCCTGAAATTTGGATGCCAACCGCTGCCGACCCACCCAGAGCGGTGTTGTCGCCAATGGAAAAGTAAGCCGTTCCCATTCGTTTTTCGTCTTCAAGGACGTTTCCAGCCGTCCGAGCATTTGGATTCATGCCAAAGCCGAATTCGGCAATGGTCCAGACGTTTTCCTGGTCTTTGCTCTTGAGTCGCTTTGCGGCTTCGCCAAAGGTTTGCCGAATCTGAGCTGCTGCTGTCCCGCCTTTGACGTCGACCACGAGTCCGCTCTCAATTTGCAAGACAACGGGCTCGTCAACAAGGTCTGAATCCCACGAACCATCGATGACGATGGTGCCGTTCATGGTGCTTTCCCGAGGCAGGGTGAAGATTTTCCCTGCGGGTAGGTTGGTCAACATCCTCGGTCGGTTACAAACACCGTTATCATCAAGTTTCCATTCACGCCAGTTCACTTCGAAGGTGACGTTCGTTCCGCTTTCGGATTTGACGTTGATGATGCGTTTTCTACGCAGGTAGTTGCTCATCTCTCCAATGTTTTTCTTGATGATGTTAAAATCGGCAGACATGCCTCCTTCGGTGAACATCTCGAGGGTCATGCCGGGCATGGTTGCGACTCGGGAACCGTCCTTGAGGGCTTGACGAACGGCTTTGGTGTGAGTCAGTGAATAGCGTGTGGGTGCGATGACCACTTGCTGTTGACGCATCAGATTAGCGACCGGTGAAGGGGGCTCATCGCCGTGATGGCGACCTTTGGGCATGACCACCAAGAGCACACGATCGGACCTCAAACTGGCCGCATCATGAATCGCTTGACCGATTTCAGTGGTCGTTGGGTCGCACACGATGAGGATGTTTTCACCGCGGCGAACATCCATGCAGGTGTCAATGACGGTTCGTGCACTCCGTGCCATTTTTTCCTCGAGACTGATGTCTTCCTCTTCGCTCTCAGGAATGGATTCCGGTAGGGTGATGCCGGATTCGTCTTGCACGCCTTCGGCTTCGTTCATGATGTCCTCGATGTCTTGGTCAACGACTTCATCTTCATCCTCGTCCGAGCCTTTTCGGCGAAACGGGAGGACCATGTAACGGGTAGCGTTCAAATGTTCTTGAATGTGTGCTTTTTTCTCTCCTTTTTCTGTTCATTTCACAAGGATTTCAAAGGGGAGTGTTGAAGAAGCACGACATCTCCAAACCATCATGGAACCCTACGATGAATTCCTCCAGCGCGTTCAAGACATCCACCGTTTGAGTGCACTCCAAGGTCACCTTGGATGGGACCAAGAGGTGTTGATGCCCACCAAAGGTGCTTCATCAAGAGGCGAGATGATGGCTTGGTTGGCGGGGAAGCGCCACGAGCAGGTCACGGATTCACGGATGGGGGAATTGCTTGACCTCCTTGAAAGCAGCACCCTTGATGCCGACCAGTCCGCCAACGTTCGTGAAATGCGAAGAACCTACGACCAAGCAGTTCGTCTTCCCAAATCCTTCGTTGAAACCTTCGCTCAAGCACGTTCAGAAGCGTTGTTGGCATGGCAGTCTGCTCGAGCAGATTCGGATTTTGAGGCGTTCAAACCAGCGCTCCGCCACCTTATCGAACTCACGCGAGAAAAAATCAATCTCCTTGGCATCACGTCCACGCCGTACGATGTCCTTCTCGATGAATACGAAGTCGGTATGACGGTTGAGGATTACGACCCGCTCTTCGCAGGTTTGCGTGAGCGCCTCGTCCCTCTTCTCGAAGCCATCACAAAAGCACAGGAGGTCGTTAAGGAGCCCGAAATGCCAGTGGGTTTGGCGTTCCCAATCGACGGCCAAAAGGCGTTTTGTGAAGCGGTGTCAAAGCACATGGGCTTTGATTTTGAGGCCGGTCGAATGGACGCCTCCACCCATCCATTTTCAGCAGGCTTGTGGCCGGGAGACACCCGGTTCACCACCCGATTCGACGAATCAGATCCATTTTCATGCCTGTACGCCGTCATGCACGAAACCGGCCACGCACTCTACGAACAAGGCCTCGACCACGAACATCGATTTACCCCTCGTGGGGCTGCAGTTTCCCTGGGTGTTCACGAATCTCAAAGCAGGTTTTGGGAAAACCAAGTGGGTAGAACGCCCTCGTTTTGGAAGGTGGTACTGCCTTGGTTCCGTGCCAACTTCCCTGATGCTCCGGATTGGGATGAACACGTGTTGAATCGCTTGGCAAACCGTGTTGAGAAAGGCTTTATTCGAGTTGAGGCTGATGAAGTCACTTACAACTTGCATGTCATGCTCCGCTATGAAATAGAGAAGCAACTCTTCAATGGCGCCCTTGATGTTGATGACTTGCCTCATGCTTGGAACACGATGTTCAAAGCATGGTTCGGTATCGAAGTTCCAGAGGACCGCCTGGGTTGTCTCCAAGACATTCACTGGTCCATGGGTGCCTTTGGCTACTTCCCAACCTACACCCTCGGCAATCTGTATGCGGCTCAGTTGTTGGAGGCCATGGGGGAGGAATTGGGTGATATGGACGAGATGGTCGCTTCGGGTAACTGGCAACCGATGTTGGATTGGCTGCGACCCAGAATTCACCAGCGTGGAAGCCAAGTTTCTCCTGCTCAACTCATTGAGGATGCCACCGGATCACCGCCCAGTCCAGAGCCCTTTTTGCGCTACGTGGAGCGAAAATATGGTGAGTTGTATCAACTAAGCTGAGGCCAAGGCGTCATCAAAATTGGTTGGCCAACAGAGCCCGCCTCAACCAAAATCTTGCCTTTCGGCCCGGTTTCCGGTGTTCGCTCAAAGACGGGTACGCCGGCAACCACGGTGACTTGTGCCCAGCCGACGAGATGACGTCCGTGAAACGGGTTCCAACCGACCCGGCTCCATGCGTGTTCATCGTTGACCTCGTGGCCGTTGTTCATGTCGACCAGTACGACATCCCCGTCCATGCCCTTCTCAAGACGACCTTTGCCAATCATGTTGAAGCAGTCTGCAACGTTGGTTGACATCCACGTGACCACCTCTTCAATGCTGCACGTTCCGTTCTTGGCATGGGTCAGCATGACAGCGAGTGAGGTTTCAACACCCGGCATGCCGCTTGGTGCATCGGGGAAGCCAAGCGCCTTTGCTTCCAAGGTGTGTGGGGCGTGGTCAGTGGCAATGCACTGAATCGTGCCCTTCTTGAGTTGATTCCAGAGGGTATCGCGGTCCTTTGCGTACCGAATGGGGGGGTTCATCTTGAGCCGTGTACCTTCTCGCTCAACATCCTTCTCGTCAAAGGTGAGGTGCTGAGGGAGCGTTTCCGTCGTGATGATGGCACTTTGGTTATCAGCGGTTGAAGGAAGGACCGTGATCCCTTCTAGCCAATCTGCTTCGATTCCGCTTGTGAGGTGTAGAACATGCAAACGGTGTCCTGAGGCTTGGGCCAGTTCAACCGCTAGTTGTGTTGCCAAGAGGGCCGTGACATCATCTCGCCACTCGGCATGGGCCGCCATATCGGTCCTTCCCTTGATGTCTTCAAGGCGAGCAATGAGGCGTTTCTCGTCTTCAGCGTGGACGGCGATAAGTCCGCTTGTGCCGTTGAAAATGGTTTCAAGGGCTTCTCGCTCGTTCACGAGCAGTGTGCCTGTGGAGGAACCCATGAAAATCTTGATTCCACAGATGCCTGGGACGCTGAGCGGTTCTTCGGCAGTCCCCACGGCCTCTTGCAAATCGCTGACATTGTCCGGCGTGGCGCCGATGAAGAAACCGTAATTGTTGACGCACTTTTCAGAGGCGGTCTTCAATTTTGAGCGCATGCCCTCCATGTTGGTGATGGATGGCTTGTTATTGGGCATGTCAAGGAACGAGGTGACACCGCCGCTCACGGCAGCTGCCGACCCTGAACCGAGGTCCTCTTTCTCAGGTTGACCGGGGTCTCTGAAGTGGCATTGAGGGTCAATGATTCCAGGGAGGAGATGCAGGCCGGTTCCGTCGATGAACAACTCGTCATCCATGGGTTTGAGGGTTGACCCCATCGCGATGGCATCGATGAGACCGTTTCGAATTCGAAGGTCCCCCACGCCCGTTTGGTTTGGCAGGACCATTGTTGCCCCATGGATCAACACATTACCGCTCATGTTCGTCCTCAATTCAACCTCAACGGTATTCGGCTCATGAATGTGATGTGTTCGTCGTATGGTCAACGTCGTGCGGAAGCCGGCCGGAATGCATCGCAAACGGATGCGTCCATGTCCATGTACGGACCGTTCATCAAATCAACACAATACGGTACGGCTCTCCATATTTCATCGATGGTTTCTCGGATGGCTTTTGGACGTCCTGGGAGGTTGAAGACCAAGGATTCGCCACGCAGGCCACCAACCTGCCGAGAAAGAATAGCGGTTGGTACAAACGCCAAGGAGATGCTGCGCATCTGTTCACCAAAACCGGGCATCATTCTGTCGCAAACCGCTTCGGTCGCTTCGGGCGTGATGTCGCGGGGGGCTGGACCGGTTCCGCCCGTGGTGACCACCACGCTGCAGCGATGGCTGTCTACGAGTTCAATCAACGCCGCCTCAACGGCTGCTTGTTCATCAGGGACACAGCGGTAGTGTACCGTCCACGGACTTTTGATGGCCTCCTCAAAAAATCCGAGAATCGCAGGCCCGCCTTCGTCTTCATATTCGCCTTGACTTGCACGGTCGCTCACAGTGACAATCCCAAGTTGGATTGGGTCACCCATATGGTCGGGCGTGCCTTCAAACGCCGTTTGTGGGTTCATGCATTCACCTACTGGTCACCGTACTTGGCGACAATGTCGGCATGGAAGTTGTCCAGGAGCGTGTCTTCGAACAGTTCGGTCTGACGCCGCATTTTCGTCGAACGTATGTGCAACACCGCCATGAGAATGAACACACCGATGACCAACGGAATGAACACTTCGAGCTTGTATTGGTGCATGAATTTCACGATGCCTTCAGCGGTGTAGGCCCACGTGATGGAAGCGATGGAACCACCGATGAGGGTGGCCAGTAAAACACGCATGAACTGCATTCGAGAGAGAAGACCGAGCATGGCCCCCACCAGGACGCCAGAGGCCATGAAGGGAATCCAAACGAAGAAGATGAGACCCCAGAATCCCCACTTGTTGATCATCTCACGCTTTTCGTTGGCCATGTACTCAACGGTCGAGAGCGTGTCGCCGAGGAACTTTGTTTGCAGCACACGCCCTCCCAAACCGTCCTGTTTCGCCACGGCAACGATTCGTTCGTCGTCTGCTTGCGAACGGCGCTCGACGCGACCTGCACCTGAGCGGTCGGCAAGGGTCGAGACTTCGTTTCGGGTCTTGACGACCAATTCTTGGGAACCGAGCAGGTCCTCGTTTCGTTCGTGGATGAAGCGGTAGAGTTCGTCTTTAATTTGGGTGGATGTCTTGTTGAATCTCAGCCAAGCGAATCGTTGGGTGGGGCGGAAGATGACCGAAACGAAGACCACTCTGTCGTCGCTGGTGACCACCGCTCCGTTCATCTCGACGTCCGACCGTCGGGTAAAGAACAAATCCAAACTGTCCCTTACATCGTCTTCAATTCGGGACAACGAGTGAAGTTCTGAAAAGAAACTGGAATAGTCCTGAGGTTCTTCTTTGAGGTCTTTTTCTTCCGCTCGGGTCCCGATACCCACGCCTGAATCAAAATCAACAACTTGCCCGTCACCAATCACCCTGACGTTTAGTTGGACGGGCTTGAAGACACGGAAGATGGCAAACTCCTCAAGCAGGGCTCGAAGCAATTCAGCACGGACTTCGTTTGAGTCGGAAAGGGTGTTTTCCGTGTTCTTGTAGGGTACCATGATGTCGATGGACAGTTCTCTTACTTCTGTTTTGAACAAATCATGGTCGAGTTCAATGCCGAGATGAGCGCTTACGTCCTGCACGGTGTCTTCAACCAAACGAACGATGTGGGAGCGGGAGAGAATGTCGTCCGCATCTTGGTGATAGACCTTGTACATCACGGGGTAGATGATAAGCAGAGAGATGATGGAAAGGGAGAGGGAAATGAAGGCCATCCACCACGCTGGAATGCCAGCTGCACCACCGGTGAGCATGGCGGTTTCTCGGCCACCGCCCAATTCTGCACCCATGAGGAGGTAGCCCCAATCGCCGAGGTCCTGCACGGTCCAACACGAACGAGGGCCGGCGTCTTCGATGCGGACTTCGGAGTGTTCTGCATCGTCGACAAACGGCAAGAACGCAAGGGCCTCCTTCGAGATGGTGTGTTCAAATTCCACGCTCTTTGTTTGTGTGGGCATGACAACGTCGGAGGAGATGTTTCGCTCCTCGTAGACCGTCAGGCTGAATTTGAGTTCGTAGTGGCCTTCGGGAAGTTCAGAATACGGGGCTTTGAAATAGGCTCGCCCGTAGGATTGGTCGGCTTTTTTGATGCTTCGAACGGTCTCGTTGGAACCGTACTCCTCGTCGACAATCGCTTTTGTTCCCTCGTTCATGACGGCGAAAAAGGTGTAATTGAGGTAGGCTTCACCGTTGGGGAGGTTGTGGCCTGCGATCGAGAACAATTCCTGGTCCGGGTCGGGGAAGATGTTGAGCCACGGCTCATCGGTGATTTCTGTGCATTCGTCTCCGATGTCGAGGAAGGTGGTGGACGCCGTATGGTCAAGGGCCGTTGAGTTTCCGAGCGCCCCTGACGACATGGAAAACAAGAGCAGAGCGAACAAGACGCCGTAGGCGAGGCCGCCCATCAGTACGAAATCTTCGATGTTGGAGAGGAATCGGCGACCGCTACCGCTTCGGCGTTGCCTTATCTCTTGGAGTTCTTTGGCTTCTTTGTCGCGAACCTTGCCTTGGTCCTCGGTGCCATCTTTGACGTCGGAATCCGAGTCGGGTTCCTTCGCCATGATTGTGCATGCTGAATCAAGTTCAAGAATCCTTTTCCCTTATTCTACGGTTGCAAAAGACATGATGGCCGTTCTATAGAATAGGAAGAACGGCACAAAATGTGCAGAGCACCCATGGTGGTTGGTGGGTTAGGCCGGACTTGAACCAGCGACCTCGG
>JBMYQB010000013.1:0-42952 GCA_049600935.1 Candidatus Poseidonia sp. | reverse complement strand
AACCAGTGATATTTTCCGATGGACGCATCCAACATAAATCCACGAATGAAATCAAGTTGTTCTGAACCTTGAGCATACGCCCTATCTTCCTCGCTCAACTCGGGTAGTGAGGAGATATCAAACGTCAGTTTTTTGTCAGGGTTTCCTACTTCTTTATTCTCCATACTTATCTTTAGTGACCTTACTCCCCGTTTATTGATTCAAACCAGCCAATTTACGATTTAAATCATCCATTAAGTCTGGGGTCCCACGGACATCCCAACCGGCGTTTATTATCCACCGAAGCCTACTGTAACCTGAGAAAACAATGAGAGGAAAAGGATCCCAAAAGAAAGCCCGCTTGGAGCGGTTGAAGAATGAAATTGTCGATTACGTCGCACAGGCGCCAGGAGCTTCTGCAGCGGACATCGTGGCCTTCTTGTCCAACGAGCGTAAAATGCGAAACCACGGCTTAACCACGCGTAAAGTTGGCTTGTTCATTCCGCTTCACCTGTCGGACTTGATCAACTTCAGACTCGATTCATCGACCGGTAAGCGAATTTACCATCTCGCCGCATAAGTCATCACCACATTGATGCCCCAAGGCCGTTTGGCCAGTGCATGGACTGGGGAGACCTCGCCAATGCGACCGCCCTCTTCCCGTCGTTTTCGGGCGACGAAGACGGTGCCGTTCCCACATTGCCAACCAGCGGCCCCGTTTGGGCCATGCTTGACCCGAACCATTCGGAGGGTCTGAAAGCACAAATGGCTGCACTCGAAGGAACCATCGCTTGTCCAAATCCTGGATTTTTCACGCGTGGAGACGGCATCATCGTCGATGAAACGGCCACGGTGGAAGCTGGCGCCTACCTCATCGGGCCGTGCTACATCGGCCCCCGAGCGGTTGTTCGTAGCGGGGCCTACGTGCGGGAGCACGCCTGGATTTGTGCCGACGCCGTGGTCGGTCATGCGACCGAAGTCAAGCACGCCGTTCTTCTTCCCGGAGCGAAAGCCCCGCACTTCAACTACGTCGGCGATTCCATCCTCGGAAAGGGTGCGAACCTCGGAGCGGGGACCAAACTTAGCAACCTTCGAAACGATGGAGGTGAGGTCCACCTTCGACACGGCGGCCAACGCATACCGAGCGGGCTTCGCAAATTCGGGGCTGTTCTCGGAGAGGGGGTGGCTACGGGTTGCAACAGCGTCACGAACCCGGGTGTGGTCCTCGGCTGCAACAGCATCGTATGGCCCAACATCACCGTCACCGGCGTGCACGGCGCAGGCAGTCTACACCGATGAGGAATGAGCGTGACGTCCTTCTTTGGCACCGACGGTATTCGCGGCAAAACGTCGCTTCACGAAGTGGACGAAGACGAGGCGATTACGCTCCTGGAACACGACCGAACCCTCACGCCTGCCTTTATGCGGCTGGTTGGTGAAGCGCTTTCCTACGCTCAACCTGAATTGCCGGGAGAGGGAAACATCGTCGTCATCGGTTGGGATGCACGACCCGATAACGGTGCGCTGGTCGCTGCCCTGACCCTCGGCCTGCGTTTGACGGGCAGTCATGTGGTTCACATTGACGAATGCGCAACACCAACCTTGCATCATGCCGTGTTGGCCTTTGGCGCGCGAGCAGGTTGCATGATCACCGCCAGCCACAATCCCGTCAGTGACTCCGGCATCAAGGTCTTTGACTCGCACGGTTACAAGTCCACCCGGCGTTTTGAGAGCGAGGTCAGTCGTATCATCCGTCAACTGTCCGAAGAAGACCGCGAGGTTGACCAGGTTGACAAGGAAGCCCTCGCAACCCCCGATGAAGTTCATGCCCAATGGGGCCTCACCGCCCATCCTGCATGGATGAGCGTCCGATGGGAACAGTTTGAGGCACTGTTTGGGACATGGGAAGGTCAGTCGCCATCTTGGTTTGCCCCAACGATGTCCATCGACAGTGCCAATGGCTTTGCCGCCTCGTGGCTCGTTCCCTTTCTCACAGAGCGAGGAGTGAACTGCGTCGAGGTCTCTTCGCCAACGGGCGTCTTGAACGAGGGGTGCGGTGCAGGTGATTTCTCACCGACCCAAAGCTGGAGCGTTGATGAAGCAAAAGCCTCGGGTCATGCGCTGCTGTGCGCTCTTCAGCCCGCAGAACCAGGGCAACTGGTGGGTGCGGCACTCGATGGAGACGGCGACCGTTGTTTGTTCATCAGAGCCACAGAAAGCGGCTACGAAGTGGTGGACGGCGACGCCATGGGAGCCTTGCTCCTTCAGGCGGCCAAAAACAAGGCGTGGTCGTTTGCCGCCAGCATCGAATCCGATGTTGCGCTGTTCAGTCATGTGCAATCCTTCAACGAAGGGACGACGTGTTTGGAAACGGCGGTCGGCGACCGATGGCTCTCGTTTGCATTGCGTCCACAGCACGGAGGGATGTTCGAACAGGCAACATGCCCTGCTGTTTGCGGCATCGAGGATTCCGGTCACGTCGTTCTCCCCGCCCCTCATCCTGGTGTTGCAGGAGCGTGGAGTCTTGTGGGCGATGGCGCAGCAACCCTCTGCGCCGTGCTGCTGGCAGCGTCCTCTGGAAGTTTGGTTCCTTTCAACCGAGGATGGAAACAGCGCGTGTCCATCAGCGACAGTCATCGAGAACGGTGGCATGCAGAAAGCGACCTCTTTTCATCAACGGAAGCAAGCCTTCTCTCGTCCTTTGAACGCCTTGGTATGAACGCTCAACGACGTCGCATAGACGGCGAAGACCACCTCCTCCTCATTCACGGTTCATCGCGGGACGGTGTGGCCTCGTTCGGGATTCGCAACAGCGGAACGCAAGCCAAGACCAGCCTCTCTGTTCGTCTGTCTCGAGGGGTTAACATCGAGCCCTTTGTGCAGGTGCTGAACGAAGTTCACGACTCGCTGACCAAGGCCCTTACAGAGGATTAATCGTCGAGCAACGTTGCTTCGTTGGCTTGGGTCAAGGTGGTTACAGCAAACAGCAGAACGGCTGAAGCCACCAGCATCAGCAGCGCATAGGAGGCACTGACACCGGCCACCAACGCCACGGCGGCCACCATCCATGCCACAGCGAGGTCAGTTGCGCCGACAATGCGCCAAGATTTCCGTTGAGTGAGGATGCCGCTAATCCATGCCGTGGCTGAAACGACCATCGCAGCCAAGGAAAGCGCCAGAAGCGATTGGGCCAACAACGCAGCAGAAAGCAGCATAACGTGCGTCGCCCACAGCGCTGAGGAAAGCCACAAACCGGCTTGGCGAGCGACCACGACCACCGCCCAAACCAAACTCACCGCGCCGACGATGGCGGTGATGGTCAGTGAGGTAAGAGGGGGAGAAAGCGATGAGAGCGCCCAAGCGGTCAGCGACTGCACCATGAACGGCGTGGCGACCACGACGGCCAACGCCACGGCCGGTTGTTGCCAACCAAGGCTCCGGCGGAGACCGAACAGAAGGGCGAGCAGACTCGCTGCTCCAAGCGAAAGGGCCGTCGTGCCCAACACCCATGCACTGCGGCCGAGCGCCGTACGATGGTCCTCGAGTTCTCGACGCAAGCGCTCGCCTTCCACCCAATCAAACAGGAGGACCATGCCAACGAGCGCGAGTTCCATACCGAACAGCGGAAGCCCCCACGTGGTGAAGGACGAGGCAAACGGATCCGTGGCAAAGGGCAAGGGAACCTCACCTCCCAACAAGATGGAGAGGACTTTGTCCAATACCAGCAACCCGAGCAAGGCTTCGAGCGCGCTTGGAATTCGAAGTCCGAGATCGTTTCGGCCCATGAGGCCCATGCCAGCCAGCAAGGCCAACGTGACGGTGAGCACCACGGCATGCACGGCATCGTCCGAAAGGACACCGGTGGTCATTCGTCCTGCGAGGTGAACCAACACCATACCGCCCATGGCAACCATGATGGGAAGTTCAACGCCGGCGACATCGGGCAAGCGCAATCCAATGGTGTTGGCACGAAGACGCGTCAACCCCACCAGAACGATGGCAAAAGCAGCACTGAACACGAGGGCGTGAAGGCCGTAGGGCGTGGCGTAAGCCACCCACATCGAACCGATGAAAGCGACCACGAGGAACAAGAGCAGCACCACGGGTCGGTAGTGAATGTCACCAACCAGCAGGTCGTCCTCTGCACTTGTATCGGCGCGCTTTGCTCGCTTTTTCTGTCGCTGAACCCGTTCCAGCAAGTCCGCATCGAGCTGTTTCAGCGCTACCGACGTGGTGCCGTCGCTGCTCGTGGTCGACATGAGCGTTTGCATACGAGCGCGTTTTTCGGCAAAGGCAGCTTGCCGTTCTTCCTTTGCAGCCACGGCCTTCAGACCGGACCGAACATCGCCTTGGAACGCCAAATAGGCTCCAACCACGACGAACATGGCCAGCGCCGTGGTTTGAACATACGGCATCTCGACGGTTTGGCCCGCCAAGGCCATGCTGATGAGCAATGCGATGGCGGCGACCGTCGGTGGCAGGAGGGCGTCCACCGCTCGCAATCGCTGCATGTAGATGCAAAGGGAAAGCACGCCCATGAGCGAGAGAATCTGCATGTTGACGTTCGTCGTGATGAGCGTGTCTTGACCGGTCAGCGTCGCCGTTCGTTGCGGTGCGAGGGCGACGACAATGAACAGCGCCGTCATCATGCCGAGGTGAAGCGTGAGCAATCGCCGAGGGAGCGTCTGGTGGCTGGTATCGTGATCGCCGCCTTCATCCGCTTGCTTTGCTCGGTCGAGCGCACCCATCACGAGCAACACGCTGCCCCCCGTAAGGACCGTGGCCCACCCGGCTTCCAAGCCGTATCGCCAAGCGATGGCGAGAGCGGCCAACGACCACGCCACCACGAGGGTTTGCGGCCGACCTTGATGACGCCCCAACCAAGTCATGATGGCGTGGGCAAGAAGCAATGCCCCCATGCCGCCCAGCACGCCCAGCGCTGTCATCCCGTCGGGACGAGTGACGGCCAAGAACGCTACGCACGAGAGCATAAATCCGAGGTTCCAGAGGTTGAGGGCATCTGAATCTCGAAGACGCGAACTGATTTCGGTCAAGCCTGAAAAACCACCAGCGAGATTCAGATTGGCTTCGCCCATGCGGAAATTCACCGTGATTTGTTGCGCAACCAGCGCCAACATCCAGATGCCGAGGTCGCCTTCATTGAGGACAATGGGGACCACATCGGCATTGACCAAACGCTGCTCGAAATCCGTTGCAAAGAGAAGCAACCACGCATAGGGTGCAAGAACGGCCACACCGGCCATGCTCGGGGATTCGCGCAACACCGCAACGTAGCCCAACCCCACCCAAACGGCGCCCTGTGTAGCCAACAACAAACGCGCGTTTTGGCCACCATCCTCGGCTGGAATGAGCAACGTGAGAAGAATTACCACCACGAGAGAACCCATCCACAACACGTGGTCGGAGACACTGGCTTGGTGGGTCAGCAGGACACTGATGCACAGGATGGCGGTCGCCGCTGCAAACACCGAATATTCGCCCAAGTCAAAGGGAAAGGAGAGATTGAACACCCCGGTGTTGACCAGCGCCAAAGCTGCGATGAGGAAGGGCACGGGGGCCAACACATAGGGCATCAGGCGCGTCCAGGCCACGCCGCGGACGACGAGGTAGGAGGAGGTGAAGGCCAGCGTCAGCAACATCAGTTGAGCGAGCGCATAACCGGTTTCTGCGCGATGGGCTGCAATCGCCATCAAGGCGCCAACCATACCCAACGAAACGGAGACGGCCCAGAGGCCGGGTTTGCCCAAACCGATGGCGTTGACGGCTTGACTGAGCCAGTTCTCGTGGTGAACGAACGCCGCTGCCATCGAGGCGTTGGCGGCAGTCACCACGCTGAGAAGAAGGAAGAGCGTCAGATCGTTCTCGATAGGAAGCAGCGTGAGCGACAGCACGGTCCAGTCGTTGGACAGGGCGTGGACGCCCACCCACAAATACGACATGGAAATGCCCAAACTCGCCAGGTTCCCTGAGGACCGCAAAAGGGCCAGCCCGTGCATCAACACCATGGCCATGACGATAAGGACCGCAATGCCAAGTTCTCCGTAAACGGCTCCCGCAGAACTCCCAATGGCGAACAGAACGAGCGCCGACTGAGCAGCAATGGCGTCCTCGTCGTGACGGAAGGCCAGACCTACGTTCAACCCAACCAGTCCGAGCATGAGGGCGCCCAAGACCTGGCTTTCAGGAAGACCGAGGCCGTCCAGCCATCCCCAACGCCACGCATCGAGGGCAAGCCCGTAGAGAAGTTTCATCGAAATAATGACCCAGGTGATGCCCAAGAGGTGCATGGATGGGCGTTGTATCCAGCGCTCGCCAAGGTAGAGGCCGACCCCCGCCATCAGCAGCAATCCAAGCCCACCGAGCATCGGCGGTAGCACCGTCCCCACCAGGGCGCCAATGGCGGTCCACACCACCACCATGGCCACCGCCAATCCTTTGCCGATGGTTTGCTCAGCGTGAACCGCCAGTTCCGTCGTCGGGTCGGCCACTGTTTCCGTTGCCTCGTCCATGGTGAAGAGGTCGCGAACCTCGCCAACCGCCGCGTCGGACGGTTTGGATACACTGGGTGTTGATGACGCCTGAGCGGTCTCATGGACGACCTTCTCGCCCTTTTCGGTCGCTGAAACCATGAAGGAGTCCAAGTTGAGGCCCGTTGGGCGTTTGAAGGACTGTTCACGAAGGACGTCGTCCTCCTCCGAGGTGGAGGCTTTGGCTTCGCCCGTCTCCTCCTCCATGGAGTTGACTTCGCCTCTTTCAACTTGAAGTTGACCGCCCCTGAAACCCCTTCCAACGGTTTTCGCCCGTCAAAGGACGTAACCGAACCGTTCGGGCATCTTGTCGTTGAGCCAAAAGGGACAAAGAGGGGCGGCGGAAACGCTCGGCATGGGCGGCGTTGTCGGTACTCCCTCTGGAGACCTTTCAGACCACGGAATTTCCCCGAGCGGAACGGTGCACTGGAACCTTTCTGCCGAAGAATTGGTTGCACTCGCAGTGGACCGTGGTGAAGGTGTTTTGAGCGCTCACGGTGCGCTTGTGACCGAAACCGGTGAGCGAACAGGACGCTCCCCCAATGACAAGTTCATCGTCGACGAGCCTTCGGTCTCAAACGACATCAACTGGGGTGATGTCAACGTCTCCACCGACATGGACACCTTCGTCCGAATGCGAGCCAAGGTCGTTGAGTTCTTGTCTCAGCAAGACGCGCTGTTCGTGCAGGATTTGTACTGCGGCGCCGACTTTTCCGAAGCCCTGCCCATTCGCGTGGTGAACCACAACGCCTGGCACAACACCTTCGCTCGCAACATGTTCATCCGCCCCGGCGCCGAACAACTGGCCAAACACGAGCCCGAATTCACCGTTCTTCATGCACCGCACTTTGAGGCCGACGCAGAGAGCGACGGTCTGAACTCCCAATGTTTCGTGATCGTCAATTACGCCGCCAAGGAAGTCATCATCGGCGGAACCCGCTACGCTGGAGAAATCAAGAAATCCATCTTCTCCGTAATGAACCTCATTCTGCCCAAGAAGGGCATCCTTCCCATGCACTGTTCGGCCAACACCACCGGTGAGAACACCGCCATTTTCTTCGGCCTCTCCGGTACGGGGAAAACCACGCTTTCAGCCGACCCAAAGCGAGCCCTCATCGGCGACGACGAGCACGGCTGGGGTGCCAACGGTGTGTTCAACTTTGAAGGTGGTTGCTACGCCAAGCTCATCGACCTTTCAGAAGAAGATGAACCCGCCATCTTCGCCACCACCCGCAAGCACGGCACGGTGCTCGAAAACATCGTCCTTGACAGCGAGGGTGTTCCCGACTTCCACGACACGTCGAGGACGCAAAACACACGGGGCTCCTATCCCATCGAATTCATCGACAATCGAACGGCCGACTCCAAGGGCGGTCACCCACAGAACGTCATCTTCCTGACCTGCGATGCCTTTGGGGTGCTCCCACCCATCTCCCGCCTGACGCCTTCTCAGGCCGCTTACCACTTCATCTCCGGCTACACCGCCAAGGTGGCTGGAACCGAAGTCGGCGTGAAGGAGCCACAAGCCACCTTCTCCGCATGCTTCGGTGAGCCCTTCATGCCCATGCACCCTGGCGTTTACGCCGACCTGCTCTCGGACAAGATGGCCCAGCACGGCTCAACGGCTTGGCTCATCAACACCGGCTGGTCCGGTGGTGCCTACGGCGAAGGCAGCCGAATGAAGATCAAATACACCCGAGCCATGCTCAACGCTGCGCTTGACGGCGATTTGGACGGCGTAGAATTTGTCACCGATGAGCGCTTTGGTTTTGAAATCCCAACCTCCTGTCCAGGCGTGCCCGCCGATGTGCTTCAGCCCAAGACCACATGGTCCAACGGCGAGGCCTACGACGCCACGGCTGACAAGTTGGCCGCCATGTTCAATGAGAATTTCAAGCGCTACGAAGCTGGCGTTTCGGCTGACGTCAACGCTGCTGCGCCTGCTCCGTTGGCGTGAGACCGTCCAAGAGACGACGAATCACCGGGATGTTCTCCCGCTCGCTATCATCGAGGGCGAGTTCTGCCTGAACCATGCAGGTGCTGAGCGCTTCATACCGGTCATCATCTCCCGCCATCATCGCACATTCCATCGCCTCATCAAACAATTCAATGGCCAATTCTGGCCGGTCGATGGCCAACAAGGCCTTGCCGACCCGTTCAAGCATGCTGGAGCCTCCCGCCGGGTCCGCCATGAGATGTGAGGAGGCTTTGCTGACCCATGCCGTGGCAGCCGAAGCGTCCCCGGTCAAGGAGGAGGCAATGGCGGCCAAGACCATGGACGGGACAGCATCGGCCTCGTTGGTTGTCGGTTGATTGGCAGCGGTGGTAAAGAGGTTCAGCGCACGCGAATCGTCCTCGCTCTGGAGCGCCAGCATCCCCAAACGGCGCATCGCTTTGCATTCCGACCCAACATCATCCACCAGGGTCGCCAAGTGGAGTGCACGAGCGAGGTGGCGTCTAGCTTTTTGCCGATGGCCGGCCATGCGCGCCATCAAACCGAGAGCGGATTCGGTGCGAAGGAGGCTGCCGGCCATGGCGCGATGGACGATTTCTGCTTGTTCCTCACCCAGCGGGGCCAAGCCCATGCCGACTTCTTCCATCACGTCGGTGAGCAGCGAAGACGTGGTGTCAATCGCCTCTTGAAGACGCTCGTCCGCCTCCATTCGAAGCGTCGAAAGGTGTTCATCCAACGCTGAGACAGGTGCACAAATTTCCTTGAGTTCGCCCAAGGCTTCCAGGCGTTTGGGTTTGACCTTGTAGCCCCGGATGACTCGGGTCAAATCGGCAATTTGGCGGCGTTCCATTCGGTCAGCCTCCTGCTCATCATCGTGGTCCAGGGCGTGGCTGGAGGAAAGCAACGAATCAACCATCCATGTCAATTTGCGCTGAACATCGTATTCACTTCGCCGACTGATGGCGTACTTCATCTCGGCCGCCCGCACCTGCCGTGAGAGGCTTCGGAATCTTGCATCCCTGCTTGCATCGGGTGCATCGGCCACCAGCCGTTGGAGGAAGGTTGACGGAGGGCATGTTTCGAAGCGAAGGTCGGTTCGTTCCGCCGTCGTGGTCATCTTGAAATCGTCTGAAACCAGGACGACGTCGCTGCTTTCTGCGCCCAAACTGTCGGCAAGAACCATGAGGGACAAATCAACGTCTTGCGGCGCAGCAGATTCACCGATCCGTTGAGCCAAGGCTCGTACATCGTCTTCGTCAACAGGAACGGAATGAAGCATGGCATCAAGGGCGTTGAGGAGGTTTGGCCGACCTTCGCACCGGCGCAACGCTACGGTCGCCACCTCTTTTTCCACGCCCGGCGTGATGAGCAATTTGCGTCCGTGAAGGACCGCTTTCAAATCCTCAACAAAGCCGTCTTCCGCCTTTTGGCCGAGGTGAATAAAACAGTTTGAATCAACGACCCAAACAGCACCCATGACGATTGTGGGGTGCGGTCAAATCATCATGTTTGCGCCGCTTCCTCATGAACGGTCGTCCCGTCGAGGCTGACGACGATTGGACCGATTCGAACGGTTTCGATTCGAAGCGTTTGAGCGGCCCTGTTGCTTGCCCCAGCGTTGGTTCGGTTGAGGTGGCCTGCCACCGGAAGGACGGTTGGGTTGGTCGCTTCGTTGGCCTCGTTGAGGGCGATTGTTCTGTTTACGGCCCTGCCCAGGTGATTTGTTCGAACGCTGTTGTTGCTCTCGACGTTTCTCGCCACCACGGTTGTAACGGCGCATGTCTCGTCCCCTTCCCGTGCCACGGCGAGAGGGGCCGCCCACCGGAGCGCCTTTCACGCGGCCAGGCTTTTGTCCGGGCTTTGGGCGGGCCTTTTCGAAATGGTAAGGCTGGTCTTCGAGCACCTCAATATCGTGCCCGAGCAGGCGTTGGATGCCAACCAAGTAGCCTGATTCAGTTTCGTCGCAAAACGCGTACGCCAACCCTTCGCGCCCTGCTCGTGCAGTGCGCCCAATGCGATGGATGTAAACTTCAGGCTCGTTGGGCAGGTCGAAGTTGAACACGTGGGTGATGTCTTCAACGTCAATACCACGACTGGCAATATCGGTCGCCACGAGGACAAAGACTTCTCCGTTCTTGAACCGCTCAAGTGCTCGCGTGCGCGCCGTTTGGCTCTTATCGCCGTGGATGGAATCGGCGGGTATGCCCACCTTTTCCAGTTGCTTTGCAAGTCGGTTTGCACCGTGCTTGGTGCGCGTGAAGACGATGCCGCAGGAGACCATCTGTCCTTCCAAGAGGTCAATGAGCAACTCTCGCTTGTCGGCTTTGCGAACAAAGGAAACATACTGTTCAATGCGGTCGGTGGTGGGTGCTTCGGGACTGATGTCCACGTTAACGGGCTGGTAAAGCATCTCGTTGGCCAGTGTACCGATGGCTTTGGGCATGGTTGCGCTGAACATCAGGTTCTGACGCCGTTTTGGCATCAGGCGGAGAATGCGTTCTACGTCCTTGCTGAACCCCATGTCCAGCATGCGGTCGGCTTCATCGAGAACAAAATGCTGAACGTCGCTCAAATCAACGTGGCCCTGTTCATGCAGGTCGAGCAACCGCCCGGGCGTTGCGACCAACAGATCAACACCACGTCGAAGCGCTTTGACTTGAGGCGACTGCCCCACGCCACCGAAAATGACGGTGGAATACAGGGGTAGATGGCGGCCATAGACGCGTAGGCGTTCACCGATTTGCGCAGCCAGCTCACGGGTCGGCGTGAGCATAAGAGCACGTATGGGTCGGCCGTTGGAAGGTTTCTCGGAAGCGAGGTGATGGAGAATGGGTAGGGCAAAGGCTGCGGTTTTTCCAGTTCCTGTCTGCGCAATGCCAAGCACATCTCGACCGTCCATGAGGGCGGGGATGGTTTCAGCCTGAACGGGGGTTGGCGTGCGGTAGCCCTCGCCGTCGAGGGCTTCGAGAATGCGCTCATCAAGGTGGAGTTCGGTGAAGGTTGACATGTCGTTGCCTCAAGGACGAACACCCCGGGACCAATGCCTTCGGACCAACCGTTCCAGTTCGCCGTCCAACCCATTCCCTATGAAGACCGAGGGTGTAAACGGCGACCTTGATACTGTTCATATGCGGTTCTGCATTCCAGCGCCCTCGGGTTTGATGGGCTGGTTGGCGATGCAACACCATGGTGCGACCCTTGCACGTGGTGACCGGCGCGTTCGGATATTCTGGCCGTTGGATTGCGCATCATTTGCTGGACCAGAATGTCCATGTTCGCACCTTGACCAACGCCGTCGGCAGGGACGATCCGTTTGGCGGGCGGGTCGAAGTTCACGGATTGGATTTCAACGATAAAGAGCGCTTGGTGGATTCACTACGCGGCGCCGAGGTCCTGTACAACACCTATTGGGTTCGCTACAATAAACGTCGGCAACAATTTGCCCACAACACGGCCGTGGAAAACACTCGCCGATTGTACGAAGCGGCGAAAGAAGCGGGCGTGAAACGGATCGTCCAGTTTTCGGTGGCCAATCCGACCAAAGCGCCGAATTGGACATATTTCGAAGGGAAAGTGCAAGTTGAAAACATGCTCAAATCCTCAGGGTTGTCCTACTCCATATTGAGGCCGACCGTGTTGTTCGGAGGGGAGCGGAACGTGCTCATCAACAACATCGCGTGGATGCTGAGGCGGTTTCCCGTCTTCGGCGTGTTTGGCTTTGGAAACTACCCGATTCAACCCGTTCACGTGGAAGATGTGGCTGAAGTCGCCATTCAGCAGGGCCGAATTACAGAAAATATGGTGGTGGACGTAACGGGGCCTGAGACCTTTCGGTACAAGGATTACATCGGGATGATGGCGAAATCGATGGGGCTCAAACGGCTGATTTTACCGATGCCGCCGCTCGGTGCGTGGCTCTTTGGCCAAGTTCTGGGCGTTTTCTTGCAAGATGATGTCATCACTCGTGCGGAAATCAAGGGGTTGCGTCAAGGATTGATGGCATCGAACGCTCCCCCCAACGGTACGCGGTTATTTTCAACATGGATTGCACAGCACGGTGCCTCCTTCGGGAAACACTACCAAAATGATCTCAAAGAACGACGGTATGCAAAAAGGGCCCAAAACTGAAGATGAAAGCAAACTTTTTGAAGGTGAGAACCGTATTTACTCCATGTCTTGGAAGGTCATATCCATGCTCCTCCTGGTAGGGGTGCTTTCCACTGCTTCCGCTCATGGCGGAGAAGACAGTCTTCAGCAGGAACAAATCTCAAGCGGCCAAGTGTTGCTGATTTCGGGCATTGGCGCCCTGGCGCTCTGGCAAGCAACCTCAGCCGTAATCAGCGTCCGGGCTGACGGATTCTCACCGATGATGGTCGCTCTGGCTGGATACTCAAGCCTCGTTCATTTGATGCTTGGCCTGCAAGACACCTTACTCCTCGTTGGAGGGTTCGGTTTGATGGTGGGACTTGTCGCTTTGGTCGTGTTGGACCTCGGTAAGCAACGACACAGGCTGATTCAATTCGCCATGGGAGCGGGTGTGCTCGTCATGCTCATCGGCTATTTTGCATCCAATCATGACCTCCATGCCTTCGCTGAGGACCGATTGGGCATAACAACAAAAATAGCAGAGCTTGCCTTCCTAGGCCTCTTGTACCGGTCTCTCTTCACCGCTGAAAAGCAAGCCCGTGCATGAGGTGAGAAAACGATGATGCGGAGTTTGCTATTGCTGTTGCTTGCAACCTTCCTCTACATTCCAAGTGCTCATGTCGATGCCTCTTCGCACGGCATGGAAGGCTATTCTGAGGTTGGGTGCAACTGCCATGGAGAGGCCCCCGGCGAGAACGCCATGGTCAGCATAACGGGGATCCCCAGTGTCTACGAAGCCGGAGAAACATACCTCCTCACCGTGGCGCTCTCAGGCGGTCCCGAGGCGGCCGAACAAGGACATCAAGGCGGCTTCAATTTGAAAGCCTCTGCAGGAAGCTTACACCCAGTTGACGCCTCCACCCATGTCATGGATTCTGGCGAAATTACGCACGAGCATGCCGGCGCAAACCAACGGTCCTGGGTGGTGCAATGGGATGCCCCCATTAGCGATGCACCAATTGAATTCACCGTGGCTGGAAACATCGCTGACGGTGACCACCAACCGACAGACGGCGACGATTGGGCACTGGCGTCCTATTCATCAAGCGGAGAGAATTTGAGTTTCTCAGACCTCGTGCGATTAAACCTACCCAAGGTGTTGGCCATCTCACTTTTTGTCGTGCCAACGGCCTTCTTGTTTTGGAAAAACAAGGCATGAGGAAAGCAAGCGTTTCAAATCGGAATCTGCTCGGGTTGGGTCCGCGTGGAAAACCGTTCAACGTTGCCTTCGCTATCGATGAGGAACTTCTCAAAGTTCCATCGCACATCACCGGGTTCACCGCCATCCGCAGCGGTCTGACAGAGGCGGTCGAAAAGGGAGAGGCGGTTGGGTCCGTTCACGTCAACTTTCGCTGTCAGCGGAAAAGAGACGTTGTATTTGGAGGAAGTAAAGTCGCAGATTTCCTCGTGAGTGCCCGGCTCCTGCGCACCAAATTGGTTGCAGGGGAACCCGACCACGGTCAGGTCATCGTGCATCTCGTGAAGTTCTTGCAAGCCGGCGTATTGGGGAGTGGCACCACAGGCGCTGGCGACGTTCACCACCAGCCACCGTTCACCACCGAGGTCTCGCAGTGTGGTTGTTTCTCCGTCCATCATGGGAAAAGGTTCGTCAAGCAGGTGCGTCATGGGTGTTCGTTTTCATGGCCTATTATGAACATGTGCTTCGCTTCAAGCCATGCAAATCCTCTTCAAGTGCCGCTCTGTGGTGTGGTCATGCAAGTTCTCATGGAAACCAGCGCAGGCAACATCACCATCGACCTCTTCCACGGCAGTGCTCCCGACACGGTCGCCAATTTCGTCAAGCTCGTCGAAATGGGTCACTACGACGGTCTCCACTTCCACCGCGTCATTGAAGACTTCATGATTCAAGGCGGCTGCCCTCATTCCAAGGACCCGATGTCTCGCCGAGCCGGTACGGGAGGCCCGGGCTGGCAAATCCCCTGTGAACCATCTGCTCTCGCCCTCAAGCACGACAAGCCTGGCGTGCTCTCAATGGCCAACGCTGGCCGCAACACCGGTGGCTCCCAATTCTTCCTGACCACCGTGCCCACGCCCTGGCTCAACGGCAACCACGCCGTCTTTGGTGCTGTCAGCGAAGGTATGGACGTCGTCCACACCATCGAACGCTGCCGCAAACTCCCAGGCGACCGACCAGCAGAGCCTCAGCAAATCATCCGCTGCACCGTCGTTGAGTGAGGTATCGACATGGTCGTGCTCGCCGTGCACGGAGGTGCAGGTGGCGACGGCCCTTGGCGGGGCATGACCGACGCAGACCCCCAACGCGTGGCGTGCATGGAAACGTTGCTCAACACCCTCGGTGAACGCCTGAAAGCCGGCACATTGGACGCTCTGGAAGCAGTCGCCCTCGCCGTTGAAGCGATGGAGGATGAGCCGTTGTTCAACGCTGGCCGTGGCTCGGTGTTGGACGAAAACGGTCAGGTTGGCATGGATGCAAGCATCATGCGAGGCGAGGATCAGGCCGCAGGTTCGGTCATCGGGCTCTCCACTACACGCCATCCAATTCGTGCAGCTCATCGTCTCCTCATACAGGGCTGGCCGGTGATGCTTGCCGGACCTGCAGGCGATGCCTTTGCCAAAAAACACGATTTGGAACAGATGGATGCAGCGTGGTTTGAAACCGACCTGCGTCGTGCACAATGGCAAAAATGGAAGTCGCAGCGTTTGCGCCCCGGCGCCACCGACGAGGAGGATGCGCTGCTCGACCACGACGGTGAAGAAGACGGTTGGGGCACGGTGGGGGCCGTGGCTTTGGACGTTCACGGCCGTGTCGCCGCTGCAACCTCAACCGGTGGCATGACAGGAAAGCCCGTTGGCCGCGTAGGTGATACGCCCATCATCGGTGCTGGAACATGGGCCGACCAGGACATAGCCGTATCATGCACCGGCGTTGGTGAAGCCTTCATCCGAACCGTTGCTGCCCACTCGATGGCCGTCGAGCACCGAACCATCGGGCTTGAGCAGGCGGCCGAGCGTGTGCTTGACGACGTGGCCCCGCTCGGTGGGCGGGGCGGGCTCATCGCCGTGAACACCAATGGCGAGGTGGTGATGCCCTTCCAAACCATGCTGATGTATCGAGGCGTTTACGCCGACGGTGCGTGCAGCGTGGGTATCGGTCCGGGCTTTCTCAAATCATAATCGCCCCTAAGTTCATGACCTGTTGAGCGTGGGGAATCGCCATGCCCGTGGATGCGGATGAAGCGTTGCGACGTGCAACCCTCGTCCGAAGTGACCCCTCTTTGCGTGGAATTACACGTCGGAACATCGCCACCGAGGATGGCGAAGTGAAATGGGAATACATCGCACCCGACGGTGAGCCCGTTGAGGAAGACGAGGTGGTTGCCCGTTGGAACGCCATGGGTCTACCACCGGCTTGGGAAGACGTGTGGATTTGTCCTAACCCACGAGGTCATATTCAGGCTACGGGACGAGACGTGAAAGGTCGGTTGCAATATCGCTACCATCCCGACTGGACGGAGATCACCACGGAAATGAAGTACGACGATGTGGTCTATTTTGCCTCTCAGTTGCCACGGCTTCGCCGTCAAGTAGCAAGGGACATCGACGCTGGCGATATGAGTCTCAACACCGTAGCGGCCCTTGTCGTCCGCCTCATGGACCTGTACAACATCCGCGTTGGTTCTGACGAATACGCTCGCGCCAACGAATCCTACGGCCTGACCACGCTCAAATCGATGCACGTCAAGCACATCAAGGGCGATGATGCAGAAGGACGACACGATGTGGTGTTCTCGTTCACTGGAAAATCCGGAAAGGACTGGGACATCACCATTGAAGACGACCACCTGGTGGATTTGATTCTGAAGACCAACCGTTTGGGCGCCAAAGATGCTGACTTGTTCATGTACATTTCAGAAGCAGGAAACGAGGTTGACCTCAAAGCTGAGCACATCAATCAGTACATTCGCGCTTCAAGCGGCATGGGCTTCACCGCCAAAAATTTCCGCACATGGGCGGCGACGTCCCGTTGTGCGGAGCGGTTGGCGTTTTTGTCCACAAAACGAACGGCGGACGAGATGAAGAAGTGGCTGAAGTCCATTCCCTCGGTGGAATCCATGGACAAATTGTGGTCCCAAGGCGACTGGGAAGTTCCCACGACCGACACCGGCCGCAACAAAGCCATGTTGGCCGTCATCGATACCGTGGCTGCCAATCTCGGCAACACCCGAACCGTCTGCCGTTCTTCCTACATCCACCCGTGGTTCCTTGACGCTTGGAGCGAAGGTCGCTTGGGCGAGGCTTGGGCTGAATTCGCTGACATGCGCGCCATGGGGAACATGACGGCAGGCGAAAGCACGACGCTGCGCATCCTCAAATCGGTCATCAACGCTTGATTTCGAAGGTGAGGTGCGGCTGCTGCTCGGCCGAAGATGGCATTTCTTCGGTTGGCGTGTCAAACCAGAGGACTATCCCCCCAAAAAAGAGGGCGATGGAGCCGATGAACATGAAAACGTCAATTGCTGTGTTCACGATATCTTCGATTTCACCCGTAGTAACTGGATTTGGTTCCAACGCCATTGACAACAGCCATATGCTCAGCAAGACGCACGCAACAGCAAGGATTTTTTTCAACCACGGTGGTGCAAGAATGAAAAAAATTTCAGCGAGCTTTTCGCCAAAGGCCCATAGAATTAATATCAATACTACAGTGATGATCTCCATCATGGTGTTCTCAATCCTTTCTGTTTCATACTTTTTTTCCCGCGACGTTGGGCACAAAGGGGTTCGCTGATGGACGACAAGGTCAGTGTCAAGTATATTTATTAAATGCCTCTTGAGGAGTCGGAGCATGGCCAAACACCGCGCCGGCGACCGACGAATCATCAGCATCAGCATCCCCGAGGCATTGGCAAAAAAACTCGACAGAAAAGTCGGAAAAGGTCGGAAAAACGGGCGCTCGGCCACCATTGCTAAGTTGATTGAGCAGGGCCTCTCTCAGCCATCACCGCCTGATGTGTCTGTTTCAGTGAACGTCCCTCCCGCTTCGACTCCAGATGGAAGCGTCCGAAAGGAGTCCGATACGATGGGCGAGTTGGAAGTACCCAGCGACCGATATTATGGCTGCCAAACCGCCCGTTCGCTCCTCAATTTTGACATCGGGCACGACACCATGCCAACCGGCGTGATTCGGGCATTCGGCGTGCTCAAACAGGCCGCCGCCAAAACCAACGTGGCCCTCAAACAACTCGACCCTGAAGTGGGGGACCTCATCATCGCTGCATCCCAGGAAGTGCTGGAAGGGCATCTCAACGACCACTTTCCCCTTCGCGTGTGGCAAACAGGGAGCGGGACACAGTCGAACATGAACACCAACGAAGTCATCGCCAACCGTGCCATCGAGATTGCTGGCGGGGAATTGGGCTCCAAAACCCCTGTTCACCCCAACGATCATGTGAATCGAGCCCAATCATCCAACGACACCTTTCCAACCGCCATGCACATTGCGGCGGCTGAAGCCTTTACTCATCGGTTGCTACCGAGCGTTCGCGCCCTGCGAAACGCCCTGGAGGCAAAGGCCATCGAGTGGAAGGACATTGTGAAAATCGGACGAACGCACCTCATGGACGCCGTTCCGCTGACCCTGGGCCAAGAAGCATCGGGATGGGTTGCTCAACTCGACGCCGACCTTCGCCGTCTCGATTTTGCACTGGACGACCTGTTTGAACTGGCCTTGGGCGGCACCGCCGTAGGAACGGGTCTCAACGCCCATCCGCTCTTTGCGCAAATGGTCGCCGATGAAATCGCCAACATTACCGGCCTGACCTTCTGCTCGGCGGAAAACAAATTCGCACAGCTGGCCGCCCATGACGCCATCGTCGCCGCTTCGGGAGCGCTGAACACCCTTGCCGTGTCGTTGATGAAAATCGCGAACGATGTTCGCTGGCTCGGTTCAGGCCCTCGCTGTGGACTGGGTGAACTGGCTCTGCCAGCCAACGAACCGGGCTCCTCCATCATGCCCGGCAAGGTCAACCCAACCCAATCCGAAGCCATGACCATGGTCTGCTGTCAGGTGATGGGCAACCACGCTGCTATCACCGTCGGTGGGAGCCAAGGCAACTTTGAATTGAACGTGTTTAAGCCGATGATGATTCACAATTTCCTGCATTCAGTGGACCTGCTCACCGACGCCTGTCGGACCTTCCGTACGCGCTGCGTAGAAGGTTTGGTGGCCGTGGAGGACAACATTCAGTCTCATCTGGAGAATTCGCTGATGTTGGTCACCGCCCTCAACAACCACATTGGCTACGACAAGGCCGCAAAGATCGCCAAAAACGCTCACGAAAAGGGAACGACGTTGCGCGCATCGGCTCTTGAACTCGGCTACCTGACCAACGAAGAGTTCGATGCGTGGGTGCGTCCCGAGCAGATGACCGGCCCAAAACAGGGATGATTCAGCGACGAAGTGCCCGCAATTTGGCTTGAAGAGCTGAGGTTCGGTCGTCTACCGGTTCTGCACCGACCGGTTTGTCGTCGTTGAGACGTCGATGGAGCATCTCGCGGTCCCACACCATCACGCTTCCATCTTCGCATCCGATGACCGCGCGTTCTTCGGTGCCGTGCATGGTTCGTACCTTGGAAAACGTTCCAGAGGCTAGCTTTCCACCTCGATTGGTCGCCCACACGTCAACCGTGCTCATCATGCCTTCATCCCGAGCAAGCCAGAGCAGCGATGCCCCGTCCTGTTCCATGGCTTCGGTTTGGGCAGACACAGGTTGACCGGTGGATGACCAGCACTGCTCGCCCGAATCGGTTCGACCCACAGCATGGCCCGTATCGGTGGTCGCTACGAAACCCTTGACCATGCAGGTGAGGTGTTCAATCGCCCCTTGTTCAGTGGAGAGGACGTCGCCGAGGTGGTTCACCACGGTGCCGTCGGTTTGTCCAAACAAGGCCTGCGTGCGACCCGAAGTCCCGCTGGTGGTCGGCGATGAAGTTGGAGGTTTGGTGTGGTCGAACGGAGGCTTCTGTGAAACATCGATGTAGCCGCATCGAGGACGACCAAGGCCGGCGAGAAGTTTGCCCTCAGCCTCAACAAGGGTCCACGGTCGCTCGTCCATGCGTTCAACCCAGAGCAGTTCACCATTGGATGAAAACCGCCACACGGCTGATTCAATGAAGTCGTTGTGTTCGATGTCGTAAACCGAAGAGACGGCCACGAGGTCCCCTTGCCACCAAACGAGTTCGTCCGCACTCCCCTCGAGAGCAGCAGACCATCGTTCCTCACCGCTGGTACGGTCGAGGGCGACCACGTGCAGTCCACTGGCAACCGCCACGATGGTGTCGCTGAGGGCGATGGAACTGATGCGATCGTTGGTTTGTGCACGCCAACGCTGTTCACCTTGATCGTCCCAGTGCACCAACTGCCCGTCCCATCCTCCCGCAAACACACCTCGTTTTGGCGTGATGTGGACCATGGAGACAGGTTGGTCCAGATGACGGACCATCCACGTAGCGGTGCTGAGGTCCATGGAACGAGGGGGCTGTTCACCACCATAAGGGGGTCGCCTCGTTGCATGGTGTTGGACTGGATTTCGCCGACTCGAATCCCAAGCAAGAACAAAATGCTACCTTTGGAGCCTTGGTGGTATGGCTGAAGCACCTGCGTTGATTGAGGAACTCCGTGCCGCAAACGCCAACTACGTCGCCTCGTTTGACGCCGAGGGCGTTCCAGGGAAGGCGGGTCAGCGCTTGCTGCTGCTCACGTGCATGGACTCCCGTATCGTCCCCCATGCCGTTTTTGGGCTCAAAGAAGGCGACATGAAAGTGGTGAGAAACGCTGGCGGACAACTCAACCCTGAGGTGATAAAAGACATCGTCTTGGCGAGTTATTTGCTCAATTGCGAGTGCATTGTCATCATGCCCCACACACGATGTGCCATGGCCAGCCTCTCCGTCGTTGATGTTCAAGCAACACTCACCGAATTGAGCGGGAAGGACTTCTCCTCATTCGAGCCGAGAATGATCGCAGACGCACAAGCCAAACTCGCCGAGGACGTAAGCGCCCTTCAGGCCCATCCGATGTTGAACGACGGCGTCACCGTTCACGGCGCCATTTACGATGTTGACACCGGTGCAGTGCAGTGGTCCTGAACGCTTCAAACAAGCGGAATGCGGCGGCGTGGAATGGCGAAGGTCAGCACAAAGGCAAGCAAACCAAAGATGCACGCCGAATAGTAGTGGCCCATGGTGAAAAAGGCCAGCACTGAGGATGTACGAAGCAACACCACCGAGCCGGATTTAAGGGCCCAAAGAGCGAACCCTGCAGCGATGAGCGCAACGCCCATGAAGCCGAAACCGACGAGAACATAGCCGGTGGCTGCACTTGGGTCCATCAACGGATGGTCCATCTGCGTGGGCGTCATGTCAATCGTGCGAATCTCGCAGTCGGAAACGTTGCCTTCACAGGGCTGTTCCGCAAAGGCTTGAGCGGAAGGGAATTCAAAATCGATGGTGGTAAAACCGATGGGTTCAATCAGTGCAGGGGGCGAAAGAAGAACGCGGTTTGAGAAGACGTCGCGATGGTCGTCTCGTGCAACGATGAGGTCTACCCGAATCAACCCGGGGTCCAATCCCTCAAAGGAAAAACCGCCCGCAGCGTCCGTCTCGTTTTCTTCAGAAACCCACAGACCCGTGGCATCATCAAGCCAGGAGAGATAGACGGTGGCGTTTTCATGCGGTTGGCCCGTCTCATCCACGACCGTTCCTCTGAAGGTCGCCGTGTCGTCAGGAGCCGTCAACGCCAACCGATAGACGAATTCGTCAGGCCGAACCAAACCGTCGTTGGGCGAAGCATAGTCCAAACCGTTGAGAAAGCCCATCAGGCAGGTGAACAGAAGAAACACCGCCGTGGCTTTTCCCATCGGGTGAAGGTTGGGGTCTTCGATGGTCAGCACCGCATCGGAAGAGGCGAAGAGCATCGGGGTTTCATCCACCACCTCGTCGAGATAGGTGGTGTCGCCCTCAGTGCCCTCCGCCATGCTCTGCGGGAGGCGACCGCCCTACTTGATGTCAATGCGTTGGTTCCAGCGGGCCGCAAACTGGGCTTGGCTGGCTGATGCCATCCATGCGATGAGAGTGAACATGCCGTCCTCATTCCTCACATCGGATTCCACCATCCCAAGATCGTACAGTTCAGACGCAATCCGCTCGCTGGCATCGGGTGATGACGGGGTGGGAGGATGAATTTCAACGGTGATAGGTTGGCCGAACAATTGCTCACGAATGAAGTGCTGGAGCTGCTCGACACCTTCACCCGTCATGGATGAAATCGCCACAGGAGGAGGGAAACCATGCCCGACGACAAGGTCCGATGCAGCCCGTTGTTGAGAAGATGAAACCTTGTCAATTTTTGTCAAAATTACGTGAGGGGGGCGAAGTTCCTCGAGCGGGTCTGGTTCTTGTTCTCGCCGCTCGAGCACCTCTCTACGGGTCGTTTCGAGTTTTCGCTCCATTTCTGAGAGGGAGTCCGAGGTGTCGAGTAAAATCAGCGTTAAATCGGCATCTATTGCTTCAGCAATAGTTGATTTAAATGCCGACAGTGTGGCATTAGGTATATTATCAATAAAACCGATGGTGTCGGCAAGAAGAATTCTCGGACTCTTCTCCATACGGCCTACGGTGGTCTCCAGCGTGGAGAACAATTGGTCCTCAACGAGGACAGATTTGCCCGAGAGGTGCTGGAAAAGAGACGATTTACCCGCATTGGTGTAGCCCACAAAGCCAACGGTCATGGCGCCGCTTCGGGTTCGTTGGCGACGGTGCTCCCGTTGAGCATTGGCGTGTTTTTTCTGGCGGCGGCGGAGATTGGTCAACTCTCTTCCCAGATTTGTCAGCACGCCCTGCAACGCCGTGATACCGCCGCCACCGTAGCCTGCCCGCTCACCGGTCGTTTGCTGTTGAGCCAGTTCTCTGAGAATGGTTCGGTCGGATTGTAACTGCGCAATTCGAACCTGCGTTCGTGCCTCCACCGACGAGGCGTGGGCGGTGAACAAGGCAAGGAGAAGTCGCACGCGGTCCCACACCTCAATGCCAAGGGATTGACTCACGCCCACCAGTTGACGAGGGGTAGCGTTCGTGTGAATGATGGCGAGATCCACGCCCTGCCAAGGGTGGCCTGAAAGCGTGCTGTTTCGCTCGTCAGCGATGTCCTCAAGACGGCCCTTTCCGAAGTAGGTTCTCGGGTCAACCTGCCCCGACTGAAGCACCGTTTCAACAATGGTGATGCCCATGGTTTCGGCCAGTGAACGTAATTCCGAGGTGTCCTCTGCGCCTCGCACGAGGAGCAGGGCTCGGCGACCTTCGTGATTGGTACGGGCTTCGCCCAACACCACGCCACCGCTGCCCGCCACCACAAACGGGTCTTCGGGCGGTTGTGCCATGCCACGGGGGACGGTTAGTCTCATATCAGCCCACCTCAAGGCATCACCATGACAGAAGTCCACGTCATGACGGTCCGCTGGTCGGGCGATGCGTCCCTCGCAGAGGCCCTTGCGGCAGCAGCGAGCGAGCAAGGTCTCGAAGCAAAACTCGAGCATGCCAACAACGAGACGGTGCTGCGTGTTGAGGTGGAGGAAAACGACCTCCAACTGTTGCGCGACCGTGTGGATGCACTCCTCGTGGCCTTCAGTGCGCTTGAAGAGCAACACAACGGGTGAAGGCATGAGCAAAACCACGTTGCTCATCGATGCGCACTGCGTAATGTGTAACGGTCTCGCCCGTTTTTTGCGACGACGGACATCGCCCCGAGCGGTTTTGGAAATCTTGGGCATCCAATCCGATGAAGGGCAAGCGATGATCGCCACCTTTCCCAAACGCCTACAGGACCTGGATTCACTCTATGTGGTTCGGAACGGAACGACCTACGTGCGTTCAGCCGGCGCCATTCGTTTGCTTCTCAACATGAAGTGGTATTACGCCATGTGGTTTCCGCTGGCTTGGCTGGTTCCACTCCCGCTTCGGGACGGGGCGTATTGGGTGGTTTCCAAACTCCGTCACCGGTTCGGGCGAACCGATGATTAGAGGTCGAGGTCCAAGACAACGGGCGCATGGTCCGACACGTCGAGACCACCTTGGCGAACGATGGTGCAATCGACGAGTGCTGAAGCCGCTGCCGGATTGAGAAGGAAGTAATCAATACGCCATCCCCGGTCTTTCGCTCTCGCTTGACCTCGGTTTGACCACCACGAGTAGGCCTTCGTGCCCTCACCCGCTTTGAGCCGGAAGGCATCGACCCATCCATCGGAGAGAAGGTCGGAAAACCACGCCCGTTCATGCGGAAGAAAACCAGAATTCTTCGCATTGCCTTTCGGATTCCAAATATCATCCTCCGTGTGAGCGATGTTGAGGTCGCCACAGACCACAACAGGGCGCTTGTCGTCCATGTAGGGTTGGATAAATTGACGCCATTCTTCCATCCACCCTTCCTTGAACGTTTGGCGCTCGTCCTTGTTGGAACCGCTCGGGAGATAGGTGTTGATGCACACCACGCCGTTGATTTCGCAAACGAGAACGCGCCCCTCGAGGTCGTTGGCATCGAGCGTCCCGCCTTTGCCGGTGGTGAGGACCGTGTGAGGGCCTACGGTGCCGGTAGCGACACCGGAGTAGCCTTTTTTCTCGGCTGGATGAAGGGTGACGTGCCATTCGGTTGGCCACGCCCAATCCTTGGGAAGTTGTTCGGGGAGGGTCCGTGTTTCCTGAAGCATCATCACATCGGCGTTCAACGATGCAAAGTAGTCATCAATTCCCTTGCGAATGGCCGCACGCAACCCGTTTACGTTCCATGAAACAAAGCGCATACATCACCGTGGTAGGCGGCGGTGAATAAGCGTTCAAGGGATGTTCTGCCCGCACAAGCGGCCGGTTGCTGCCGCCGCATCAGCCAGTTCATGCTCGCTCTCAACCCATTCTCCAGCCAGAAGTACTCCGTGTGTTTTGTAGCGGTCGTACGCAGGTTTGTTCCCTGATGTCTGAATCGTGATGGCGTCTTGTTTCCGCTGGTGAACGACATGATGTTGCCACCCTCTCGCTGCGCGCTCCAAAAAAACACTGAACCGTTCTTGACGCCCTTCACTGGATTCGTCCGGACGTTCAACCATCACGGCCGAAAGCAAGGCACCCTCAAGCTTCAACCGAGGTTGGATGTTGGCTTTGTCAACGACGTAAGCGCCTTCTGCGGTATCGATGATACCGTGTTTTTCTCCAAGCGGTCGAGAGGAAAGCAACACGTCGAGGGTCGTCGCCCGGAGCGGCTTCACGCCTTCAAGCGCCTCGTTATCCAAGGGACTGAGCAAGCGGGCTGCTTGTGAATGGCCCGTTGCCAGTACGATGGTGTCACTCTCGAAACTTCGGCCATCATCGAGCAACACCCGTCCTTGTTCGATGGAGGTGACGGCGCAATTGGGTTCGATGAGAACGCCCACTTCATCCAATGCAGCGGCCATCCGTCCGACCAGTCCAGCCCACCCTTCACCCACCACGGCAAGGCGGTGCTTTTGCAGCGCAGTATAGCGCTCATCAAAACGAAGCGCCCCCGAACCGGCCAACAATGCTGCGCCTTTGGCCGCTTGAGAAGCAGGGTCTGCACGGCGCAATTCCCGCCTCAATTGGGCCGCGAATCGGACGTTGTTTCGCGGTCGAAGAGGGCCCACTCCCGTGACGTGAAGACGGTCCATGCGGGGCGAGGAAAGAACCAGCGGCAAGCGGCTGATCTTCTTGATGACCTTCATGAGTGGGCCTCGTTTGTGAAGGAGGTGTAGGCCGTAGCCGAACGGCGCCCCTTCAACCGTCTGCGATGTTCCTCGGCCGCCAAGTCGATTGGTGCGGTCCAACACCACCACATGATGGCCCGCAGTCACAGCATAGAGGGCGGCGGTCAGACCGGCGATGCCCGCCCCCACCACCGTCACACGAACCATAAGCACGCGATGAGGTGTGCGTCAAAAGGTCGTTGGAGGGGTGCTTTCAAGAGGACGTCCGCATTCCATCCATCATGGCCGACACACCCCTCCTGCCTCACGACCGTGGGCATGAACTGTGGACCATGGAAGACGGGCCGAGCAGGAAATTGATGGCCAGCATTGACCGATGGGTCAGTGCCATGGTGGGTGATGACGGTATCGACATGCCCCTTTCTGGAGGCGGTCCGTCCATTGAAGCCACCGTTTTTGCTCGAGAAGACGGGTTGATCGTCGGCTGTGCCGTGGTGGATTACATTCTGCAAATTTGGGCGCCATCCGTACGGGTATCCTGGTTTGCAGGCGATGGAAAACGGGTCTCTTCGGGTGACGAAATCGCTGTCTTTTCCGGTAGTCGAGATGATGTTCTCGCCGTGGAGCGGGTAGCGCTTAACGCGCTTGGGCAACTTTCTGGAATCGCCACGGAAACGAAAAAGTGGTCCGCCATTGCTCCCAAACAAATCGCCTGCACGCGCAAAACGGTCTGGGGTCTGCTCGATAAATGGGCCGTCCACATGGGCGGAGGCCTGACTCATCGCCTGTCCAAGGATGATGCCATGATGGTGAAGGAGAACGACCTTGCTTCCATGCATGAACACCTCGATACGCACGTTGAACGCCTCGTGACCTACCTACAAGAAGTGGACATGAGCACGACCGGGGCCTTCCTTGAGGTTGAAACGCGCACGGATAAGGAAGCGTTGATGGCGGCCATGGTTTGGTCTCAACGACGACCTGCGGAAGGGTTGGACAGGTTGGTTGTCATGCTCGACAACTTTACCCCTGAGCAATGCAAAACTGTCAGCGAACAGATGGACGAGCAAGGCGTGAGGGAACACGTCGTTTTGGAGGCCAGCGGCGGAATCGTGTTCAAGGACCTCAAATCATGGCATGAATGTGGATTGGATGTTGTTTCCACAAGCGTGGTGAACAGGGGCGTAGCGCCCTTGGATGTGAGCATGCTCGTCAACGGCCTGTGAGGCGATACCATGGACGACATTGCGGCAGACCCAAGCCATCCACGTTATGCTTCGTTGTTGATGCGGCATCGACTTGAAGTGGCCGCGAAGCGAGGTATGCTGGCAGACAGTGCCATGATTGCACACGGTCGTGGAGAGGCGTTTGACTACTTGTTGGGCGAACGAACAACAACCAGCGCGCTGAAAGCCGCTCGTCAGGCCCTTGCTACGCTCCAAGCTGCAGTGCGGCCCGTGTTGAGTGTCAATGGAAACGTTGCTGCATTGGCTTGCGATGAAATGCTGCGTTTGGCAAATGCACTAAACTGTCCAGTTGAAGTGAATATTTTCTACCGAACACCCGAGCGCATGGAGGCCATTTTAGCCCATATGAACGAACGAAAAAGCGCGCTTGGCCTCGATGTGGTCATTTACGGAGACGCACCTGATGCCACCATACCTGGCCTGAAAGGACCGAGGGCTGCGTGTCACAAAGACGGCATATTGGACGCCGATGCAATCCTGGTTCCGCTGGAAGACGGAGATCGGTGTCAGGCCTTGGTCGCGATGAAAAAAGACGTGATCGTGATTGATTTGAATCCACTTTCTCGCTCGGCCCAACAAGCGAGCATCACCATTGTGGATGAACTGTCAAGGGCATTGAACAACATGCTGGATATCGCTCATGGAGAAGGGCGTATCCTCCGAGACCCTGCGTACAACCATCAGTCAATTCTCAATGAAGGACTGTCCGAAATGCTCCAGACACTCAGAACTGCATGAGTTCAGCGCTCACCGAGTTTTTGTGCAAGGCGCTGAGCGATGCTCTCTCCAACGGAAGAACACGAAGCCGTTCCGCCCAAATCGTAGGTCAGCATGTTCCCTGCCTTGAGGTGTTCAGCGACGCTCTCATCGATGAGGCGGCCGACTTCAATCAAATCGTCATCGTTGGTTTTGCGGCCCAAGTATTCCATCATCATCTGAACGGAATTGATGGATGCAATGGGGTTCACTTTGTTTTGACCTGCATGTTTTGGGGCGGAACCGTGAACGGGTTCGAAGAACGCATGGTTGTCGCCGATGTTACCTGAGGCGGCCATGCCCATGCCGCCTTGCAAAACGGCTCCAAGGTCGGTTGAGATATCGCCAAACATGTTGGAGGTCACCACGGTGTCGTAGTGTTCCGGTGAACGCGTGATCCACTGCATGAACGCGTCGATGTAGCCGTAATCGGCCTCCGTACCCGGATAGTCTGCTGCGACATCATCAAAGGTGGAACGGAAGAGTTGGCAGCCTCGAGTGACGTTGGATTTGTCGATGCAGGAGACGCGTCGTACACCGTCGGCTGGTGCGCCGTTTCGTGTTTCGGCGATTTCAAAGCCCATCCGAATCAGGCGTTCAGAACCGTTTCGAGAAATCGGCCGTGGGTCGTAAGCAACCTCCCCATCAAGGCCTGGGAAGGTCATGGGTTCGGGTTCGTATTCCTCTCGTCCCTGAGCCCTGTCGGCGGAGCGACGAAGAAGCGCATGATAGAGTCCTTCCGTGTTCTCTCGGAGGATGGTCATGTCAACCATGCCAGGCTCCCAGATTTGTCGGAATCCTCCGTGGATTTTGTGCGGGACCCCTTCGTAGAGTTTGATGGGTCGGACGTTCGCGTAGAGGTCGAGTCCGCTACGAAGGCCGAGAATCACGGACCCCCCTGCGAGGTCGCCGTTCGGGAGGTGAGCTCCTGGATAGCCGATGGCTCCCAAAAAGATGGCGTCGGTCTCGTTTTTGCAGAAATCAAATGAGCCTTCAGCCCATTCTTCTCCCGTGGCTTTGTAGTGCTCACCGCCGCAAGGAATGACCGTTTGAACGAAGCCGTGATTGGAGTGCTCTTGAATGGTATCGAGAATGCGTTGGGCTTCTAGCGCCACTTCTCGACCCGTCCCGTCGCCTGGCAGAACCGTGATGCGATGGTCACTCATGCGTCTTCGCACATGACGCTTCTACATGAACGCGACCCTTTCCATGGAACGAGACAATGGTGCGGATGGAGGGTTGCCTCGGGCGTGATGAAATTGGTATGCCGTGGAAAAAGTGGACGGGTTCTTTGGAGACGGGGGGATGCTTCATAGGCTGTCAAGTGGGAAGGAGAATCATGGCAGATGAACACAAAAACAGGCAAGAACGTCGTGTTTCTCTTGATGACCTGCCTGACGAGATTCGGCAGTTGGCCGACGCCATGATCGGCGTTAACCCCCAATGGAACGTTCACGACTGGCTGGTGGAACAAGCCAACATGACGATGGATTTGCTCGCTATCGATTTGCTGCGAGAAAAGGTGATGATCGACCAACGTTTGCAGCGACTAGAGGACCTCGGTCGCCGTTTGGAACCGCGTGATGCAACGAGTGATGAAGAGGAAGATCCTCATCAGCGGAACCTGTTTGACTGCTTTGACCTCAACGAACCTCATGCCCTACGGGGCTTGGGAGAGCGGGCAACGGAGCCACTTTCTCACACCGATGAGGGCGAGGAACAACATCCCTCCAACATTTTCCTTGACCTTTTGCCCGAGGCCAACACCGATGACCCGCTCCTCGCCATCGCTTGTCAATCGGTTGTCATGAGCATTGAACAGGCGCTGGCAAGTGGTCAGCCCGTGGCCACCTTGGAGGCCATTTTCAACCATACCCGGTCGTCCAGCATCGAAGACCATGAGACCGATGAGGCACTCGACCACCTGCTCAGCACCGGCATGGTCCTCGAAGTCGACGACGATTGCTTCATTCTCCTTCCCGAATGACGGGGCCCCTCGGCAGTCCCGACGACGGACTTTATGCACGCTCCCCCATGTAACCACATGGGCATCGTACGTTCGGTTTTTTGGGGAAGTGTGGCATGGTTTTCGGCAACAGCGATGATGGTTCATCCTGAAATGGCCTTGGGCGTCGCCATCGTCGTTGCGTTTCTCTCTGAATCAACGCATCACGGGGCCGAGCTTCGGCGAATGCATCGAGACAGTCGAGAACTCTCGCAACAACTCCGCTCAGCGAATTCCCAGGTTGAAGAATTGGAGCGCGCCCTCACCCGTCGACATATGGAATTGAACAACGCCATCGAGGAATTGCAGCGGCGTGATGCCGTGGGCAGTCCAGCGGCGAGAGAGTTGCTCAAACGCCAGGAAGAAGCGATGACCGCGGCGTCAAGAGCACTTGAAGCCCGACACGAGCGCAACGATGTGGTCTTCGACAGCATGGAACGACTGCTGAACATGCAGGTGGAGCAGACGGCGAACATGCAACGAGCGATGGGTGACCTTCTGCAGCACTTGATCGCCCAACCACGTGGCCATTTCACCATGAACGACAGCGTTCTTGTCCGAGACGGTGGAGGTCAAGATCGAGCCCTTTCGGACACTTTCGCTGAGGTCAACGCTTGGCTGTCCGAAGAAGCGGTATCTTCACCATGAGGGTTTTCATCCACCCACCATGGCGGGAAAGAAGGAAGGGGCGCAACGCATCCTCGACGCCCACGCCTCCGCTGCCAAGGTCAATCAACGCCTCGTGCCCTCAGGCATTGGTATTGTGCTCATCGGCGTGGTCGTTGGAGCGCTTACGCGATGGGAATTTGGACTCGCCACGGTGTTGATGTGCGGGCTTCTCTTTCAATACGCCGTGGAACGAATGAACACCATCGTCGAGGCCAGCATCGCCAACGGCCTCAAGGACATGGGGTGGGACGCAGAGACTGAACTTGACGAACAGACCATGGAAAAGATTCGGAGCATCGCAAACCGCTAGGTGGTTCGCATGAGTAACAAAGACCTGATTGAACACTTCTTCGTTCAGGAACGAGCCGGCCGAAAGAAATTAATTTTCACGATATGGGGCATTGTCATTTTGACCGACGTCTTCGTTCTCATCGCCTACCTCCAAGGCATGGACGTCTATCGCATTGCCCAGTTCCTCACCGTTCCGCTCGTGCTCGCTGTAGCAGTGCAATGGCTCTCCTCGCACCGAATCAAAACCTTGCAGCGCAGACTTGGCACACTGTTGGACAGCATCGAATTTGGCTGGGAGGAATTGAACGGGCTTGATTTGGACCAAAAGGAAGCTGACCATCTCCATCAGGCCTTTGCAGCGAGCAACATCGGCCGTATCGCCACCAACGAGTCCTATCTGCGCACCCGTGGAGGCGATGAGAAGGGACCAGCCTTCGACAAAACAGAAACGAGCGTGGATCCAAACCTCGTACGGGTGGACCCTTCGCTCCATGAAGCCGATTACGAGGGTCTTGAAGGTGATTTGAGGGTCTCGGAGAAACTGGTTGAAGAAGCAAATCAGTATTACGCTACGGTAGCGCAACGGCAATGGGACATCGCCGAAAAGCGGGACATGGACATGGCTGAAGAGGGAGTTGAGCGACTCGGCGATCTTGTCGCAAGTGGATGGTTTGAGCGAAATCAAAAAGACGGCGCCCTTCGTGAATTGATGGAAAAGAGGGAAGAGAATGAAATCCCATGAGCATCTTCTAAAGCCGCCTCGGAGCATTCTGCCTCATGAAGATGAGAGCCATCTTGGTCGCAGGCGGCCACGGTTCACGGCTCTACCCCTTCACCCACTACACGCAAAAAACGCTCCTGCCCCTTCACAATCGACCGGTGATTGACTACGCCTTGGGCACCATCCGTCGTGCTGGAATCAAAGACATCACCATCATCTCAAATCGCTTCGTTGACCAGATTGCAAGCCATGTTGGGCAGGGCTTACCGGGAGAACGCATTCACTATGTGATTGAAGAAGAGCCGCTTGGTGTTGCTCACGCTCTCAATCTAGCCCGGCCCTACAATGAAAATGCTCGATTGATGGTGTATTTTTCTGACAACATCACGACGATTGAATTTAAGCAGCATGTCAAGGCCTTCACGGAGGCGAGCGACCCGCCGGGCTGTCTCCTGATCGCCCGTGAGGAAGAGCATCCAGAAGCGTTTGGCGTTGCCGTATTTGATGAACATGGAGCCCTTACCGATGTTGAAGAGAAGCCCTCGGCTCCATCTTCAAACATGGCCATCGGAGGAATCTACTTGTTTGACGAGCGATTTTGGACATTCTTGGATGCCGAAGAGAAGAAAAGCGGCGCATTCTCCATTTCAGATGTGAATCGAGCCTACATCAAACAGGGAGATGTTCAACTCATTTCCATCGGCCAGGAGACGTGGGTGGATTGCGGAACGCCGGATTCGCTCTTGCAGGCCTCGCAAATGGCCAAGGATGGAAAACTTGACCCCACGCCTCATCGGTGAACAGGAAGGGATGATATGAAGATTGGAATCATTGGAGCGGGTATGGTTGGTGGAGCCATTGAGCACTGTTTTGGCCATGCCCACGAGTTGTTCGTTCATGACCCCGCCAGAGGCACCCAACTCAGCGACGTCATCGACAACGTTGACATGGCCTACATCGCCGTTCCTACCCCGCCGCATCCCGAAACCGGTGCGTGCGATACCAGCATCGTAGAAGGTGTTCTCGACGCCCTCCCTGACGGGTTTACGGCCGTCATCAAAAGCACGGTTGTTCCAGGTACAACCCAGTTGTATCACGAGCGGTACCGGCATCTCAACATCGCGTACTCTCCCGAATTTTTGGTTGAACGTCGACGTCTCGAGGATTTTGCAAACCAAGACATTCTGGTGGTTGGAACACATCATGAAGAGGTGGCCAACTTAGTGTTCCGACACCACAAAGAAGCAGGCGTTATGCGAAAAGAACAGTTTTTCCAAGTAACACCCACGCAAGCTGAACTGGTAAAGTACACGAAGAACACGTTCTATGCACTCAAGGTCACCTTTGCCAATCAAATGTACGATATTTGCGAAGGGATGGGCGAAGACTGGTACGCTATTCGGGACATCATCACGGCGGACCAAGCACAGCCAATTGGCCCTTCACATCTTGACCCAATTTTCGGCTTACGGCGAGGGTTTGGTGGGAAGTGCCTACCAAAAGACAGTTCGGCGCTGGGCGTGCTCGCTGAAGAGATGGGTGTGAAGTACGCCATCATGGACGCCATGCAAGCGGACAACGCCAACTTGAGAGGGATGTTGACGGGGAAGCCCAGTGACGTGGTGACCAATGACGACTGAGTTCATGACGCGTTTTGACCGCTTGGTCCCGCGAGGGACGCTCATTCGGTTTGGAATCGCCGGTGGATTCAACAGCGTGCTGTTCTTTTTCTCATGGACGGCCCTCATGGCCGCCTTTTCCTCGATGGACGTTCGACTTCTTTGGGGCCTTTGTTGGGGGGCAACAGGTGTACTCGCCCACTTTGTTCATCGTTCATTCACCTTTGACAACAGGAAACCCGTACGTTGGACGTTGACGACGGCGCTACCTGTGTATTTCACGAGTTTAGCGGGCTCAAGCATCACCATCGGTTGGCTGGCTTCGGCGTTCCCTGGCCAACTCTACTGGATGGGTGCAGCCAACCTCTTGGCGTGGGGCGTTATCATTTGGTTGATGATGCGCTGGTTGGTGTTCCAGTTTACGCCTACACCGCATGCGTCTCAAGCACCTCGAGCGGGATAATGTCCAGCGCTCGCTGATGGGTGGCCTCTAAATCAACAGGGCAGCCCATTCCAGCGTTGACCGCCAACAACCATGTTCTGGCGCAGACGCACCAGGAATCTCCCGCTTTGAGACCTGGAAAGTTGAATCGGGGTGCGGGCGTGATGAGGTCGTTGCCCATCTCTTTTGCAAATTGAAGAAAATCATCGGTAAGGACGCAACATACGGTGTGCGAGCCTCGGTCGTTGTCGTCGGTGTTGCAGCATCCGTCTCGGTACCACCCCGTCAACGGGTCCTCCGAACAAGGCTCGAGGTCCGTTCCCAAGACGTTCACGCTGGGGTGCATGGACAGAGGAGAGGTGGGCGTGCTATGAACGCTTGTTCAAGAGAGGTTCACCGGCGAAACACCTGGAGGATTCGCTGCCACCACGCTGAACGAGCCGCTGGTTCTGCTCGACCCAACATGACATCGAGTTCCCCTGAGCGTTCCAAATTGACAAGATCGTCGAACCCACCGATGTTATGGCCACGGATGATGATTTGTGGGACGGTCCGTGCTCCGCCGGTCGCTCGAGCAAACGAACGTTGGACATTCGGCTCGTTTTTCAGGCGCCGTTCCTTGTAACTTACCTCCTTTGTATCAAGAAGTTGTTTGGCTCGAACGCAAGCACCGCATCCACGGCCAGTCCACACCACAACGTCATCAGGAGCGTTGAGGGGCATGGTCGTCGGTCGCTGGCCATGGGTTTCAAGATTGGGGGGTTTTGGGGGGTTTCATCCGTTGGGTTCATTGGGAAGAAGCGCGCAAACCTCGTCAATGCTACCCGACACGGTTCACAAACTCCCCCGAGAACAACGGTTTGCCTACGCTCGCCTGCTCGCCTACATGGCACGAATAGACAACGAACTGACCGTTGATGAGATGGCGATGTTTGAACAACGACTGGGAACGGCGTTGCTTTCCCCAGGCCAACGAGAATCCATTCGTGCTGCGCTCAAAAACCCTCCAAGCCTTGAGGAGTGCTTGGAAGATTTGTCGGGCGAAGCCGGTCGACTTGCACTCAGGGACGCCGTGATGATGGCAGCGGCTGATGGTACGGTCGACGAAGACGAACGGGACGCTTTGGAGGACATCTCTGAACACTTGGGTTTGAAAGAAGAAGCCGTTGAAGAACTGCTCAACTGGACCATCAAAGGTTACAAGTGGATGAAGGAAGGGTACGAACTCTTGGACACGCTCGAGGAATGAGCACCGATGTTCCCCGATGGAATGATCCATCGTTCTCCCCAAGAACGAATGCGGTATGCGCAGGTGCTGGTTTACATCGCTGCGGCCGATGGTGCCTTGGTTCGGGAAGAAATCGCCGTGATTGAAGCGATGATGGGTCGGGCCATGATGCACCCTGAGTCAAGAATTACCGTCCGTTCTGGATTTGAACAACCGATCCCACTTGACCAATCGCTCGCCGACCTCGAGCCAGAATTTACCCAGATGATTCTACGAGACGCTGCGCTGGTTGCTGCGGTGGACGGGGCCTACGATAGAAAGGAACTCGCTGCCCTGCGCAAAATTGCAAAAAAGGCCAACGTCTCTCCCAAACAACTGTCTGACCTGTTGGATTGGGTCACTGAAGGTTGGAATTGGTTTGAACAAGGAACCGAAATTTTGGATAAAAAATGAGCTTTTTTCATCCCTTCATTGAGAGACATCTTCAAAGAGAGAAAGCCGTCCCGTCGGTTTGGTGGGGACGATGCAAAACGGGGTAAGTGGATGGTATGCACGACTGGACCGATGCCTCGATAACCGCGAACAACAAATCGATATTTGGTTAACCACGTGGGAAGAATCGCTTCGTTCGTTCCAACCCATTGCAGCCCTCTTGCCCGAAGATTGGCCTACCCTTCCAGCCAACCTCCTGACAGACCCTGGGCATGTGCTGGACCATTTGCTCGCCCGCCACGATGCCGAGTCAGATGGACGGTCGCCAAGAGGCGCCCACCCCACACCGCCCCGTCTTGCCGATGCCGTCATCTGTTCGGAGATGAGAGACAGTCTCGTCAATCCAAAAAAGCCCGTTCAGCAATCCAATTTCCTGATGAGTAATCTGCCACCCGGCTTCCGCCAGCACGTTGAGCAACTCAACCTTCCAAAGGCAACGCAAGACAGCGATGTGGACGACGGTGCTGAACACGAGGCCGTTGAAAACAACAAGCGGACACTGAGCGGGATCCCTCTTCCAGTGGCCGACACCGCTGCTGGCGGTGGACTGTTCCACGCCCGGCTCATTCGTCGCCATGCCGACGCTCATCAAGACGCCGACCCTGAAGTTCAGAAGGAAGACACTCGACGTCTCTTCTCCAATGTTCAACTCCTTGACATCGACCCGCTCGTGGTCAAAAGCACCAAGCTTCGACTTCTGCTCGAATCAATCCGGCACGAGCTGGTCAGTTTTGGACCCGAAACCCCCGGTAAAATTTCTCGCGAAGAAATGGAAGCCTTGCTCGATGCTGGCGTTCAGCAAGGTGATGCACTTCAAGAGGAATGGCCCTGGGCTGATGCTCCAGAATTGGTGCTGACCAACCCTCCCTGGCTTCGAATCAAGGACCGGTTTAGAGGGATGGAGGACGGAAGCCAGTTGCGAAAAGAGTTGGGCGAGCGCCTTCGAAAACTCACCGACAACGGACAACCTCGGTTCTCCACCATGCGTGGCAACGTCAACCTCTACCGATTGTTCATCGAGCGAAGCCTTCAGATTCTCAAGGACGGCGGTCGTCTGCGCATCATCGCCCCCGACAGCCTCCTGCGCGAACAATCCTCTCACCCGCTCAGGGAACTCTTGGTCAACAGCCACGGATGGACCCATGCTTGGGCCATCGAAGAGGCCAATCTACTGTTCCCTGGCATGACCCAAGGCGTGGTTGTCCTCGGCATTACCGCCAACGGCGAAGCGCCTGTTCTGAATCTCCACGGCCCCATCACTCGGGCTGATTTGCGCCGCGAAGGTGAGGGACTTTCCTCCCGCGTCCCCGTGTTCCAACTCAACGCTGAGCGCTGGGTTGCATGGGCTCGAGACACCTGGGCGGTTCCCCGTCTTCCTCGGGACCGTGTGGAGCGTTCTCATACCCTGAAGGTGCTTGACAGGTTGGCCAAACTCCCACGCTTGAGCGACGAAGAGCATCCGTTGACGACCAACCAACGTCAGGTGCGTGTTCGTGTCGGAGAAATCGACCAAACGGCTCACGCAAAGAACATTGAAACATGGGTGAAAGGAAAGCGAAGCCGCCCCTTCATTCGGGGCGTTCACTTTTCAGAAAGCGAGGACGGTCGTGTCTTCATTCGACATCCTGCGTTTCGAACCGACATTCCGTCCCGAGCCAGCGAACGCCAACTGGCCATGTGGGTGGGCGACCATCATCCTGCGCACGGGCCGCGTCTAGCTTGTCAAGCGATCGTCAACGCCCACCAAGAGCGTCGTCTTCGCTGGGCCGTCATTCCAGAGGGAAGTGTCCTCGGGAACAGCGTCAACCACATTGAACTCCACGAAGACATTCAGGCGCGGCTGGTTGAAGACCAAGGGAACATCGAGCATGGGCTGCAGTGGCTTTGTGAGCACCTCAACAACAACGACCTCGACGAGTGGGCGCGTGCTTGGGCTGCCAACAATAACGTCAACAATTACGAACTCGAGATGTTACCGGTGGAATTGCCCGACTCCTTTCCACAATTCGGCACTCTCGTTCGTTGATGAGGCATCACAGGGATTTTAATTTCCGAATCCCCGCGTTTTAAACCCTATAATTTATAGCAAGGTCCTCGTTAGATTCGTATGCGCACTCTTTGGAGGATGAAAAGAGAATGGGAGTTCATCCAAAAATTGGTATCACTGGATTGCCGCGAAGCGGCAAGTCGGCCGTCATGGAAAAGGTCCTTGACATGCTCATGGACGAGCGGAAACGCGAGATATCCATGCGCGGCGGTTCGGAAGACACCGCCATTCTGGGAGGCGTTCGTACCGAACCACTGCTTGAAGACGGTGAACGGATGGGTTACAAAATCATCGACATCGTCACGGGAGAAGAAGGAATCATCGCCCACAAAAACATCGATTCAAGGCTTCGAGTTCTCGGTTATGGCATTGACACTGAAGAATTGGACCGTGTGGCGCTGCCCGCCATTGACCACGCTCAGCACAACTGTGAGGTGCTGGTCATTGATGAAATCGGAAAATTCTCTGTGGAATCCGAAGCCTTTGTTCAAGCCGTTCGTAGTGCACTCGAAGTGGACATGCCGACCCTGTTGACCCTGCACAAAAAGAGCCGCCACCCGCTCCTGCAGGACATCCGTCGCCGGGACGACGGTCGCATCCTCGAGGTCACTCCGGTGAATCGTGCCTTGTTGCCGTACAAGATTCACAAACTCATGCGTGAGACCTACTGACCGAGCCATCGGTTCATTGATGTTGCAATGCGTCTTGGGCGGTTCATGCATCCACCGGCTGTCGCCGTTCAACGCCTCCTCTACGGCACGGGCGTCGGCCTTCTTCTCGGTGTCGGCTTTGGACTCCAAGCTGGACGAAGTTTGGGCTCGTCCACGTATGCGATTGAACTGCTTTCAGCGATGTCGGTGCTGTTCTTTGTTCTCGGATGGATGCTTGGAAACGGCGTTGGTCCGCTTGCGGGCCTGTTCTCACATGAAAGCGAGGATGCCATGGCTCAGCGCGTTCGGGAAGAGATCGAAGAGGTGCATCGTTCAGAGGACGTGACCTCCAAGTGGGCTGAACTCGAAGCCAAAGTGCTCACCCACGACCTCGGCGAACAAGAGTAAGCCGACCATCGTAGGGTTGATGTGCATTCGTCGCTTCGTTTGGAAGCAGAGGCGATACCATGAGCGAAGTCCCCGAAGGATTGTACTACACCAAAGAACACGAATGGATGCGAGTTGAAGGCGATACCGTCACCATCGGCATCACCGACCACGCCCAAGACATGTTGACCGATATCGTCTACATTGAACTGCCAGAAGAGGGCGATGTCGTCGGCGATATGGGTGAGTTCGCTGTGGTGGAATCGGTGAAATCCGCCTCTCCAATTTTTGCTCCACTCGCTGGAACCATCACGGCGGTCAACATGGACCTTGAAGATACACCTGAACTCATGAACACGTCGCCCTATGGCGACGGGTGGATCGTCAAAATGACGCTCGACAACGCCGACGCTGTGTCCGGTTTGATGGACGCTGCCGCCTACAAAGCCGAGATTGGCGAGTGAGTGCATTGACGGCGTCGGGCCCGTGGACCCTTTACGTCGACGGGTCGTGCCTTGGCAACCAAAACGTTGACGCCAGCACGCCTGCTTCATGGGGGCTGGTCGTCGTCGTGGGCGATTCAGGGCTCGGAAAAGGATCAGGAGAACTGCATCATGAAGAAGCAGGTTCCGTCATTACCTCGCCCGAAGAGGAAGGCTTCATCGGTGCAGAAGTTGGCTCCAACAACACCGCAGAATTAAGCGGTTTTGCGGCCGCTCTGCGATGGCTCTTGGTGGAAGGTGGTGATGAGGAAGCGGTCATCCGTGCCGATTCAACCTATGCTGGTAATTTAGCCAGCGGGCGGTGGAAAGCCAAAGCCAATCGTGAACTGGTGGCTCATGTTCAAGCTCTCTGGGATGAGGTTGCACGGCTCCGGCCGCTGTCATGGTCGCATGTCAAAGCCCATCGAGGTCATCGGTGGAACGAGCGAGCCGACCATTTAGCAGCACGCCACGCAGGCGGTGAAGACCCCGAGCCGTTTACGTTTTGGAAACCCGGTCAACGCTAGTCGGACAACCGATCTTCGAGCCACGCTCGCATATCCTCACCGTAGTCACTGCGGCGAAGTGCGTGGTCAACTTGCGCCTTCAGCCAAAGCAGCGGCGCGCCAGAATCGTACCACTGGGTGTTGTCCAACACCAGGCCGTGAAGAGTGCCGTCCTTCATCCAGTGTTCTTGGAGTGCAATGCTCTGTAAATCACCGTGCTGTTCGTAGGTATAGGTTGCCAACAGGCGTTGGGTTTCGGCAGGAAATACATAGCGGCCGCACAAGGCCAGACGACTTGGGGCTTGGTTGGCCGTTGGTTTTTCCACCATTGAGGTGATGCGGTGCCCGTCCATTCCGACGATACCGTAGTTGTGCACCTCGCTGGCCGGGACTTCCATCAGTCCAACCGTCGCTTGCCCGTGGTCTTGGAACGCCTCAACCAATCGTTTTGATGCTTGAGATGGGTGATAATCGGTCGTCGTGGCGTGAACGTCCATGAGCAAATTATCGCCGAGCATGACCAGAAAGGGTCCGTTGATGGCGTCGAGGGCGGCTTCGATGGCGTTTCCAACGCCCTTTGGCTCGTGTTGAACGTGGTAAAGAATCTCAAGACCGCCGGTAGCGTTGAACAATGCTTGGTCCAAATGGGATTGGAGGAGGTGAAGCGAGCGGCGGTCTTCCATCCACGGCTCGAAGGATTTCGTCGGGGAAACCACCACGTGCAGGCGTTCGATGTTGGCGGCCTTGGCTTCCATCACCAAGTGCGTTAACAACGGGACGTCAACCAGCGGAAGCGATTCTTTGGGAGAGAAGGCGCTGGTAGGAAACATGCGCGTGCCGAGACCGGCCGCAACCAGCACGGCGTCTCGAACCACGTCCATGACCTTCCTGAGAAGGCACAGGCTTTCAAGCGTGAGGCTCCAGCACCTCATGATGGACCGAAAAAACACGGTGGGTCTGCTGGTGGCAGGCATCGTCTTGGTCGGTCAAAGTTTCACCACGCTTGCACCCGCCGGTCCGTGGGATTCGCCGTCCTTCTCACGAGGTGTTCTGGGGTTGTTCGGGCTCGTCTTGCTCTACCTCGCATGGTTCAATCGAACCTTCGGGTTTTACGGCGTGGCACCCACGGTCGACCGTTGGCAATCGCCCGAATCCTCCTGGCTTCACGTTGTGGTGTTTGGATTGGCGTGCATGGTGGTCACTCGCATCATCCGCGTGGTCGACGATGACGGGTTTTTTCCCGAGCCGGCTGGTCTTCTGCTCACGTTGATTGGCGTGCTGGCGCTGATGAACGGTGTCTACGTGTGGCTCATCACTTCGGGTCCGCTGGCTGAAGAGGAAGAATGACGTCATTCATCAAGCGATTGTAGTGCATCATCCAACGCTGGAAGCGTTTCTGGGGCTTCCATTTGGGAGACATGGACCGGTCGTTCATCAGTCGAAGGTTGTTCTCCATTCCCTTCAAGCCAAGCTTTCCATGCTTCGCATCGTTCGGGGCGTCGCAGCGTGAGAGGCTCCCACAGCGGCTCGAGGTCGGCGTCGGCTTCCGCCAACGCTTTCACCTGAGATGCAAAATGGTCCGGTGCCACTTCTTCCATACGCAAGAGCAATTCTCGTAGGCGGGTTCGAACGACTTCGTCGCCGTCTTTCCAAAGTTCATGGAAAATTCCTCGCTCATCGCTCGGATCAAATTCAATGTACTCACGCAGGTTTGGCACCAGATTTCGTCGCACGATGGCCAGCGGATGCTTGACCAGTTGGCGAAGGCGGTCGGCCCACTGTTCCTTGTCGAGATACTTGACATCGCCCACGGTCGCGCTGGCTGCGGCAAGCACGCCTTCGTCCTCCGATTGAAGCATGTCGTCAAGCAACGGCAAAGCGTCCCACGTCAGTCGGCGGAACAGGCGCGTTAGAACATCCGCCATGGCACGGCAGACCAGGGTCTCGTCCCGCTCATGGAGGCGAAGGGCCAGTTGGTGACCGAAATCGCGGTCGGCCTCAATCGCTTTCGCCAAGCAGAGCGTGACCTTGTTGGCCACCTCGGCAACGGGGTCAGCAGCTCGTCGCAGAAGGAGTTCTTTCAAGCCCAACGGTTCGATGAGGGGTTTGCGCTCCAAGAGCAGGCGGACCCATTCAAGCAGGAGGAGGCGACGGTCCAAATCACCGCCCTCGAGGCGCTCCAAGACCCAACGAGCGGCCTCGACGCCGCGCTCGTGAGCGACCACGGTGCTTGACATCCGAGGAACGACAGCGTGTGGGTTCCAATCCATGTGCTGAGGACCTGCATCGGGTTGCGTATGCCAAGTGCCCGGACGTTCGGCCAGGGCGATGGATTCAACCAAATGATAGCCTTGGTGCACAGGTTGGCCGTAAGGAACGGTCGCCAATCCATTGAGCAGGGCAATGCTGAGCCACCAGCGATCGGTGTTGGGGGCGTGCGGGTCGAACGCCTGGGCGAGCCAGTCGGTTGCAATGTGGAACAGCAGGCGATGGGCCACATCGTCCATCCGACGGCTCAACCATTTCTGATGAATTTCAAAGGGGTCGTCGCTGAGGTTCATGCGATGAGGGACAATCAGGTCCACCACGGTGTTGAGATGGCGGTCAAACATGCCGCGATCAACGCTGAGAATGCCAAGACCTTCCTCGAAGAGACGGTGAGGGGACGTCGGAGGGATGGCTGGAAAGTCTGGGTCGCTCATCGGCGGCTCGGGCAAAGGCCAGGCTTCGGTTCCACGCTCAAGCGCTTCCACAAGACCGGTTGCGACGCGTTCAAACGCCTCGTCGGAAATTTTCGTGCGGCTCTTGCTCACGCTGTCGGCCTCCAATCGTCTGCTTCACACCAACGTGAAACTCAGATGTCGAGTTCAATGTTCAGGTTTTGGATGAGTTCCTTGTACCTGTTTCGGATGGTGACTTCGGTTACACCAGCAACTTCAGCCACTTCGCGCTGGGTTCGTCGCTTGCCACACAACACCGAAGCGATGTAGATGATGGAAGCAGCGATGCCCGTTGGACCGCGCCCGCTGGTCAATTCCTTTTCTTGAGCGGCCTTGATGAGTTCGTAAGCCTTGGCTTCAACGTCAGCGTCAAGACCCAATCCTGAACAGAATCGAGAAATGTAATCTTCAGGACCGGTTGGCATGATCTTCATTTTCAATTCGCGAACCATGAATCGGTACGTTCGGCCGATTTCTTTGCGGCCGGTTCGGGAGGCTTGTCCAATTTCGTCCAGCGTTCGGGGAACACCGCATTGACGGCAGGCTGCATAGAGGGAAGCAGCGGCCACACCTTCGATGGAGCGCCCACGAATCAATCGCTTGTCAACGGCTTTCTTGTAGTTCACAGCAGCAGCTTCACGCACGGTTTTTGGAAGTTCCAAACGGCTGGCCATTCGGTCAAGTTCAGCAAGGGCCATGGCGAGGTTTCGCTCTGTGGCGTTGCTCACACGGCTTCGCTTCTGCCATTTACGCATGCGATAAAATTGCGACCTGTATCGAGAATTGATCGTTTTTCCAGAATAGTCTTTGTTTTGCCAGTCGATATCGGTGGACAATCCTTTGTCGTGAAGCATCACGGTCATCGGTGCACCGGTACGGGCTCGCTGGTCACCTTGCTCGGGGGAAAAGACACGCCATTCAGCGCCCTGGTCGATGACGTTGTCTTCCAACACCAATCCACAATCGTCGCAAACCACTTCGCCGCGAGTTTCGTCTCTTGAGAGCGATCTGCTACCGCAGTCGCTGCATTTCACAATGTCTTCTACCTGTTGTTCATCCATATTTATCCCTCAACGATTCACATCGACGTGCGAACCTATTTAATCCCTTTTGACATTGATATTTATACTTAATGATATGATGTTGAGAGGATATGCCCAGGCAGTGGGTAGCGAGTGATTCGACCCACTGCTTACCCATTCATTGGGTCAAACTGAATCGGAGGGTTTCTGCATCGACCCTTTGCTTATCCTGTGTATCATTCGTTATGATTCATCCCAGACTCGATAGCCGTCGTCGGTTGAGTACCAGTGTACT
>JBMYQB010000012.1:0-43328 GCA_049600935.1 Candidatus Poseidonia sp. | reverse complement strand
GTGATTCAACCGAGGGTTCAGCCTCAGGTGCAGATGAAGACACCATGACCTTCGGTGAAATCATCACTGGATTCACCACGGCGGTTTCCGACAACGCTGCAAAGACCGCCTTGTTACTGTGCACCATCATGTGGATTGGTGGTGGCATGGGCACCGGCATGGGCATCATTGACTTCCAATGGGAATTCCTCTTCGTAGACGAACTTGGTTGGGAAAGTCAGGATTATCTCGACGCTAAGGGTCTGCCCGTGTTCCTGATGACGATGCTCGGCTTCCTCGTGGGTGGATTGCTTGGCTCAAAGTTCGGCTCAAAGAAAACCCTCACCTACGCCGTGGCAATTGGTACCGTCATGACGGTGGTATGGTCCATGATGAGGTCGCAATGGACGGACAGTGGTCTCATGTTGCAAATCTGGTTGGTTTGGACGCTGGTTTGGGCCATCGTCGGGGCCAACTTGTTGGCCTTCTTGATGTCGGTCACGACAAAGGAATTTGCAGGCACGCAGTTTTCCATCTACATGACGCTCATCAACGTCGGCGCCTTCACCGGTAATGCCCTTTCACCTCGGCTCCTTGATGTGGCTGGAGGCAGTTTCCCGAACCTCTTCTTGTTTGGTGCAGCCTTCCAAGCGCTCGTGTTTGTGGTCCTTTTGCGAATTGACGATGCTGCAGGGCCACTCACCGTCGCTGCAGGGGCCCAAGAAAGCGAGTGATGCTTATCGCTGCTTCAATGGAGGCCTTGAATGAATCTCGATACCGCAGCAAGTTTGGGTGAGGCTCTTGGGGGTCTCGCCATCATGGCAACGCTCCTGTTTGGTCTTCGCCAGGTGATGGAAGTCAATCGAAACAGGCGGTATGAGATTTCTCAAACCATTGCGAAGTCGCTTGAGAACCCACTTGTTCAACGCGGGTTTGCCACCTTTGGAGGCGTGGTGACAAAGGAAACCGGTCTCGAGGAACTGATGGGCCTGTCTCGAGAACAAAAGGACGCAACCAACGCCGTCATCGTCCTGATGGCGAACCACGCCGTGATGACCTACCATCGAAACCTGTCGTTTGACATTGTATACTCGTTCTACAAACCGTACCTCTCGCTGATCGGTCCAAGCCTGCGACGCATGATGTTCTTGACCGAGCAAGGTTACATCATGCATGAGAAAAGCAGCGTAACGGAAGAGGAGGGCATGGGGACCTTCCATTGGGTGATTTGGTTGCTCGACAGGCTCGAGCAGCATAACAAGCCGGATGAGTTCAAACCCCACCTCAATCAGAACGATTGGCTTCCTTGATCACGCTTCGTCTTCAATCTCGGGCACGGATTTGCCTTCGATTTCTCCCATCAAGACCGCTTCCTCAATCTCGTCTTCGGTCTGCAAGCGAACAGCATAACCTGCTGACCCAGCAACGCCAATCAGCATGAGCAGAGAGATGATGACGGCGAATGGATGGTCGGCGATGACCCCGCCGAGGCTCGAGAAGAACCCATCCCGACTTGTCTCCTCTGTCGTCGTTTTGGGTGTGATCATGGAAACGACGGTGGCTTGGTCGTAGGCGGTTCGGGTGAACGTGAGCATCCCGTCCATGTCGTTCTCATACTCTTCTGAAGGCGTGGTCGGATTCAAGTCCGAATAGAAGTCGGGGCGTTGTTCAAATTCGATGTTGACCGGCTGGCTGAGGTCCATCGTCAGCATCACATCAACGGTGTAGGGGACCCTTGATTCAAAGAACTCAATGTCGCCGAGGAAGCCCCAAAGCGTCACGGCCGTCCCAGAAACATCGAAGTGTGCCCACTGACCCCACGAAGATTCGTCAACGGCGAGGTCGTAATACCATGAATCAGCGAGGCGGTTGCCCTCGCCTTGAGCGTCGTTGCTGCCGTCATCCCCGAGGTCAATCGCCAGTTGGAGGGCGCCAGCCTGGCCGGTGTCGAGGTCGACCTCGGTAGCGGTGAAGGTGGCTTCGAGTCGCGTGGTCCCGTTGGGGATCCACACATAATGCGAATCCTCAGTGTAGTAGACCGCACCCGTTTGGCCGTTGTTGAAGTGGTTCCAGTCGCCTTTCCACGCATGACGCACGCGATCGGTGTTGGCAGGGATGGTGGTTGTCGTCATCATGCTGTCATAGATTTCGTAAGCGTCCCAAACGTTGTACTCGGGGTGGTCCACAATCCCGTCGTTGTCCTGGTCTCGCATCAACTGAAGGGTGCGAGCGAGGGCGACCGCTGCGTCGACATCGGTCAGGCCGTGGCCGATGCGCCAGTCGTGGCACTGGCCGGTTGCACTGCGGTAGCATTCCTCTGGAATGTCATTGCAGGAATCCTCGTCGTTCCCAGCCTCGCAGGAATTCGCCATACCTTCGTATCGAGCCGTGAGTTCGAGAATGAGTTCAACCTCGTGAACGCGGCTGTTGTTGCGTTCGTCCCAGTCTTCAAACTGACCGTAGGCAGCCGTTCCGTCCCCGCCGACCAAGCTGTCACCAAAGTCGTGGTCGTCTCGGTGATAATCCGCTGCACCAAGCGACGGTGCAACATCGAGAAGGATGCCGGCCATACCACCGACGTGAGGGGTGGCCATGGAGGTGCCCGAGATGGACATGTAATACAGGTCTCCTTGCGTTCGAGTTGAGGCGTCAATGGCGGTTCCTCGAGGAGCCGTTGCCCAAATGTCTCTGCCGGGTGCGCCGACATCGGGCCACGTGTGTTGCTGGTTCATGCATCCTCTCGAAGAGAAGGATGTCACCGCCGTTCCATCGTGCGTGAGTGCAGCGACGGAAATGGCCGAGGGGGTGTTGGCATAGACGTTGGTGCGGAGGTCGCCTGAACATTCCGCGCCAGACCCGCCAGAGTTTGAGGCAGCAAAGATAACGGCAACACCGTTCTCGTAGGTCAATCGGTCCGTGAGTTGGGCAATAACGCCGTTGGGGTCGTAGTCGCCATCGGTTCCCCACGAGTTGGAAACCACACGAATGTGGTAGGGGTTCTGGCCGGATACGGAGTGAGCGTAGGTCCATTCCAAGCCTTGTTCGGCAGCGAAAATTGAGGCGCCATCACCGGTTCCGAGCGCCACGAGTTGGCCGCCCTTGGCCACGCCTGCTCGGCGGCCTGCTGAGGCATCGCCGTTGCCTGCGATGGTGCCGCCCACGTGCGTACCGTGGCCCGATGAGGTGTCAGAGTTTCGGGTTTCCACCCAACCGCTCGGGCCGTACTTTGCGGAGTAGAGGGTCTTTTCCCCCGTCCACGGCTCAAGGTAGTCGTAGTCTGGGTGGCCAGCGTCAACCCCCGTGTCGAGGTCAACGATGGCGGTACCGTCGCCGTCCCATTCGGTGAATGAGAGGTCGGTCTCTCGGAGAATTTGACCGGTTGGGGAAATGATAACGCGGTCCCAAGCATCGGTGGCACGAACAACATGCGTGGTCTCGTGCATCATGATGCCAGGGTTGGGTTGACCGCCCCATTCAGACGGGAGGTAGAAGAAATCGAGGGGCTTGTCCAGTTCCAAGTATTCCACCCGGTCCCATGTCGATAGGCGTCGAACATCGATGGCTGCGCCCTCAACCAAGCCGCCGTCGACCAGCGGAGCATGGCCCAGCAATTCAAGTCCAAGTTGGGCCATGAAGGCCTCGTCGTGGTCGGTCACGGGCGAATGAAGTTGGAAGATGACCGGAAGTACGGCGCGGTCCTCCACCTCATCCAGTCGTTCGATCAAATCTGCGTTCATCTTTGACGCATCTCCAAGCGGGTTGGTTGAATCAGCCAGAGGCGAAGCTGTCGCCCCAACCATGAGCAGTTGGAGGACAAAGGCGCTGAGAACCATTGCACGGCGTGTGGTTGCCATAATGAAATTTCAAGGCCCTCGTGTTATAATGCTGATGGTTTGACGGGCAATAGCACTAAAGAGGACAAGACGCAATAATAATTCAGGTATAAGCATGCAAATGACCACATCAGGATACATCTCAGCCTTCCAAGGACTCCGAGCACTTTGGGGATGGTGGAGAAAACACGACGACGATGACACGGACGAACATCAACAACGGATGCAGGTTGTGGAGGAGGAACGTGAAGTGGCGGTGGCAAAGGCCGAAACGATTCGGGACGTGGTTGAGGTGCGCCTTGAGGCGGAGCGTCAGGTCTCTGCTGCCCGTGCGGAGGATCGCCAGCAACGGCTTGAACCCGTCATGGCGATGTACAACACCATCCAGGAAAACAAACGTGCTCGTCTCCGGGCTGCTCGCGAGCATGAGTGATTCAAACGATTTTCAACCCGATGTCGGCTTTGCATACGAAACGATAAGGTGATGCGGCGCTGAGCCCTCATTGAGGCCTGTGAAAGTTCGATTGCATCAATACCTCTCTCGAACGGGTCGATTTTCTTCCAAACGGGAAGCGAAGGACGCGGTTTGGGCCGGTGAAATCCGAGTGGCCGGTTCGGTTGTCAAGGACATTGCCTTTCAGTTCAACGCCAACACAAAATCCGTTGAGTGGAACGGAGAGTTACTCCATCTGCCCGGCCTTCACCGCACCTTTGTCCTCAACAAACCAGCAGGCGTGATTTGTTCTCGCCTCAACAAACAGGAACGCGCTCTTGGAAAACGTTCGGTGTTCGAGGTCTTGAAAGACGATTTGGACGATTCTACGTTTGACCGCATGCTCACCGTGGGGCGGCTGGACGAAGCGACCACAGGGCTGTTGATCCTCACCACGGACGGTCACCTCGTTCATTCCATTGCTTCGCCGGAAGCGAAGGTGGAGAAAACCTACGCCGTGACGACCGATACTCCAGTGCAACCAAGCGACATTGAGCGCCTTCGAAACGGTGTTCAAATTGAACTTGAAGTGGACGGTGTCGTGCAACATTACGACACCCTCCCCGCTGACGTCCACATGGAAGACGAGGTGGTCCTCATGACCATTTCAGAGGGCAAAAAACGACAGGTACGTCGTATGTTTTCTGCTCTTGGGTACGAGGTTCTTACCCTTCATCGGCGGTCCGTCGGTGGGCTGCACCTCGGTCTCTTGGACCTGGGCGAGGGTGAATTTGTGGCCATGGACGAGCGGCTTCTTCGCCAAACCGTGTTTGAGGGCTCGTGAGACAAAAGACCTTGAAGCACCGCACGCTGGAAAGGGCGAGGAAGCACCATGCCTGGCGACATGTCTTGGATGAAAGCGCGGTACGATGAACTCAACGAGAAATCGCTGTTGTGGGAACCGCCGACGTTGGAGGGTCCGAACCAACCTCGCTGTCAGATGAACGGAAAGCCCACCATCATGCTCTCGGCCAACAATTATCTCAATCTCACCACCCATCCAAGGGTGGTTGCTGCCATGCAAGAGGCCACCACCACCTACGGTGCGGGCAGCGGTTCCGTCCGCGCCATTGCAGGTACGATGGACATCCATCTCGAGGCCGAAAAGAAAGTGGCTGAATTCAAGGGTGTTGAAGCCTCGCTCATCTACTCCGCAGGCTACACCGTCAACGTGGGCCTCATCCCTACCCTCGTCACAGGGCCAAAGGACGTCATCATTTCCGATGAGTTGAATCACGGTTCCATCATCGACGGCGTCCGGTTGACAAAGGCGTCTCGGGCAGTCTATGCACACAACGACATGGGTGAACTCGAGGCGGTGTTGAAGGCACACGAATCTTCGGACCGCAAACTCATCATCACGGACGGTGTCTTTTCGATGGACGGTGATATCGCCCCGCTTGACGAGGTGACCGCTCTTGCCGAAGAATACGGGGCCATGGTCTACGTGGACGATTGCCACGGAGAAGGTGTCCTTGGAGAGGGCGGCGCCGGTATTGTCGACCATTTCAAACTCCAAGGAAAAGTGGACTTTGAGACCGGTTCGTTTTCCAAAGCTCTGGGCGTTCAAGGAGGGATTTTGGCCGGCACTGAGATGACGAGAACGCACGCTCTCAATCATTCAAGGTCGTGGCTGCTCTCAGGTTCTCAACCTCCCGGCGTGGCCGCTGCTCAGAAAGCAGCCATTGAGGTGCTGATGTCCGAGCCCGAGCATCACGCCAAGTTGTGGGAGAACACGAATTATTTCCGGAAAGAACTCCAGTCAATGGGCTTTGACACCGGCGAATCCGTCACGCCCATCATTCCCGTGATGTGTGGCGAATCCTCCACGGCCAAGGCGATGACCCAAGCGCTCGGCGAGTTAGGCGTGATGGCCGGCGCTATCGTGTTCCCAATGGTCGCTCGCGACAAGGCCCGTATCCGAACGCAAATGTCCGCAGGATTGTCTCGTCAGGACCTTGATGATGTCCTGACTTGCTTCGAAACCGTAGGTCCCAAGGTCGGCGTGATTTGAGCCTACTCGGATTCAAAGGCGTCCACGACTTCGAGCATTTCGGTGTCTTCGCCGACCATCTCTTCTGCCACAACGTTGTCTTCTGCCTTGGGTTCAAGACCCACGAAGGGATCGTTTCCGTCCTCGATCATGCACAGCAATCGCCATCGAGGTGCCCAAGACAGGTGAACGTAAACAGGCCCGGGGAGCAACAATAGGGCCCACACCAGCATGGAAGGCATGTCCATCATGCCCACCCTGTCGATGGTGAGGAGCGCAAGACCCACGAAGGGCATTGGGTAGAGTAACTGGCGAGGTGGTGCGACAGGATGTCGTTTGGAAAAGGCGATCAGCACCACGGAAACAAAACCGCTCGCTGCACATGCCACGATGAGCAGGGAGGTGTGATAGAGCCACTGAACGCCCCAGACCTCGTTGTTCGAATCGCCGTACGCATAAGGTAGAAGCAAGGCCAACGCGACGAGGAGTCCGTAAAATCCACCGATGTTCGCCGGATGGCTCAGCCACAACGGCAGTCGGGAAAAGCGCCGGGAAAGGGACGTGCCGAGCAGCGTATCCTGCTCGTTGGGGGCCAAGGCTTCCACCTTGGAGGTCCACGTTTCGTTGGTTGGCACGTTTTCGGGTTCATGGAATTGGTTTTGAAGATACGGGTCGTTTTTCGGCGAAAAGATTCATTCTTTCCCTCTAAAAAACGAAACCAGCGGACTTTCAACTTCCACGGCTTCCTCGTCCTCCAACCACGAACGTTCGAGCAAACCTGTGTCCTGTCTCTCTCGTTCACGTGCATGTTCAATGGGGTCGGGGACATCGTTCACCGCATCCCTGAGGGCGATGGCCTGATTGATGAGGGCCAGATGGCGTGTTAAGGTCGGCGTCATCTCTTTTGTGGTCGAAAAGTGACCAAGGGGAGGGTAATCATCGGTGTCCTCCACCAACGTATGCCCTCCCAGCAGTTCATCCGGAACGGTGCGGACACGATGCTTGCCAAGATGGACCCAACTGCCATCGGCCATTTGCACCATCACTCGTGCCTCGCCCATGGGTTCAGTGTCCATGAACGGGTGATTCAGATTCACCGCCAGTGGCGTAGAGGCGTGGCTTTGGTAGCGAAGCCAAACCACGGTGCCATTGAGAAGGAGGGTGGCGACGGCGAAGAGTCCAGCCAACAAGGTCGAGAGTGCAAATTGACGGAGGAGGAAAAAGAGCACCAGCGCAAACACCGTGCTGCCAATCAGCGCCATGTTTCGTCCTTTTGCGAAGGGCTGAGCGACAGGTGTGTCAATGAAACGCAACATGTCGGCAGGGAGCGACGTGTCTGCATTGACCATGCCCTATGGCGAATCCCGTAGATTTTCAACCTCACGCTCTTGGGACTTGGTGGTCGGTGGCGACGAGGTTCCAGACTCCCTCATCGTCAGCATAGGTCTCGATGACGCTGAGGTGCGTGGCTACATCCAACCCCCATGCGACGGCCCATCCCTCGAGTTTGGGTTGCAATTTCGCCCACTGCTTGGAGACGCCCACTGCGTTTTTTCGTTGGTGATGCAGCAACATGGCCGCCGTTTGAATCAACCCTTGAACCAGAAGAATCTCCCGATCGTGGGCGCTCCTTCGCTTGAGCGAATTCCACAAATCCTCCCACGATTCATGGGCGTGCCAAAATTGGCCGGTGTCAAATCGGTGTAACCCCTCCTCCAACAACGCCGTCTCGTTTTCAGAGAGTGGCCCAGCGACGCGGGGGTGCATGTCCGTCCGAGGAATCATGGCTTGAAACAGTTCGCCTTTTGGCAGAACTTCCGCACTCTTCAAGAGGGGGTTTGGGGAAGGTCTTGCCATAGGGTGCGGCCGAATGGTGACGATAGAGCACGGAGATTTGATTGAACAGCGTCGTGGCGGCGTTGATGTTCTTCGAATTCTCGTCCAGAATCTTGCCGTTCACGAACAGTCGGGTGCTGTTTTTCTTCGCTCCTCATCCGAGGGTCATCGTGAGGGCTGGTTGCTGTTTCGACTTGGCCAACCGGTCATGGCTTTTCATCGAGGCGAAACTGAACAGGAAGGACTCGAAGCCTTGCTCAGCATTGAAGAGGACGCTTTGGACGTCGGCAATGAACTGATGCTTTACGAGTTGAGCATGAACGCCCTTCGTGCCACCATGTCGTCTCATCCAGGCAGTGTTCTCCATCTTGAACATCAGACGCAGGAGACCGACGGCGCATCATGGTGGTCAAGCGTGCGTTTGCCTTCGAGTTCCTGGCGACGAGCGGCTCGCTTGGAAGACATCGAGGCGCTCGCCTTGGACACCGAACATCGTCGTCGCAACCCCCTAATTGAAACCGAGCATCATCCCGTGCTTGAGCCCGGCCGAATTTACCTCTATGATTCTCCAGACCCCCATCCCATGATTCAACTCGGCGTTGAACTGGCTGAACGAGGCATGCCGCTGTTGGGCTTGTTCGGTCTTCCACACGCAGAAACTGAAGCCACCCGTCGTCTCCCCAAACCGCAATCCTATGCCTTACTTTCTCCGCACGGCGGATACGATGTGCTGAGGGAACATGAGGCTCTTCAGGCGGTCGTAAACGCCTTTCAATGGGGCAATGAGCGCTCGGTTATTCTCTTTGACGGCCTGGACCGTCTCGGGAATGCCTTTGGTGATAACGGTATGCTCGACATCTTCCGTTCCATCTGCGACGGTGTTCGATTCAACGACCACATCGCACTGGTGACCACCGACCTTGAGGTGTTTGAAACGACCGTTCACCACACGTTGGCTTCCGAAACAACCGTCTTGCGACATGCAACGGTATCTTCGTGGATTGACGAACCCGATGCCCTCTGGGACCACCCTGTACTCCTTGCACCCGACGAGGAAGAAGAAGAATGGCTTGCGGCGCAAATCCAACATCAAGGAGCGAAAGTCGGAGGTCCATCACTCCACGCCGATGTGCTTGAGGGCGGCAGCAACGTCGTAGATGAAGAAGACCGAATTGAAGCCACCCAAGCGCTCAGTGAAGTTGTCGATTCGTGGCCAGAAACTCATGTTTCTGAACACCATGCGCCGACTCACCCCCCTTCTGAAGAGGTCACGGTTGGTTCCACCGCTTGGCGCCCCGCAGCGGATTCACCCGTAATTCAGGGTCGCTATGTCAGTGAATCACCTCGTGCCACGCACGTTGAAGAGCCACCGCTTCCATTTCCGACTCCACGAAGAAAGCGAACGAGCAGGCCAACACCCAACATTCGCCCTGAGCCAACCCTGCGGCCACCGCAACGTCTTCCGAAGCGAAAAGCGGCACCGCGTTTGCCCAACATTTCGCAAGGCTTGACCAGCGATCGAAGCTCGGCGGTGGCTAACAGTGCTTCACCTCTGCCCGACTGGCCGGTCAAACCGACTGCGAAGCAAGCCTATCGTAAGGAGAACATGGACGTGTTTTCACAAAAGCAGGTCAAAGCGCTCGAACGGCAAGAAAAAATGGCCACACCCCTCAGCACCAAGGCCTTGAAGGACAACGTATCGGCTTCTCCAGACATTGAACGCGCTCAACTCCCTCTTCCTGCGCTTCCAAAAACGGTGGAATTACCGTCATCCGCCGATGGTGAACCTTTGACGAACAGTCTCCGTCCCGTTGCCGCTGCGTCGAAGGATTCCAGGGAGGCGGCATCGAAGGAACAGGCCGTTCTCAATATCGATGAAGCCTACGAGCGCTGGTCGACCTTTGAGGAACCTGACGGTATGGATGCCACGGCCCTGTACAACGAACACGGTGAAGCACTGAGCCGATACAGCGGTGATGAGTCATGACCGAGCAACGTACGAAGTTGCGTGCTGAACTCGAAGATGCCAAACGGCAATTGGCGGACTCAATCTATGCTCGTCAGCAAATCAGCGCCCCTCAACCTGAGGAGCCTGCATCCGTGGGTGAAGAGCGCCCCGCCTTGTCAAAACTCAACATCTTGATGGGGAAATCCAGCGTTCCAAAACGAACACTTTCGTTGTTTCAACACGTTGGTGTGCCGCAGCGACCAACCTACGACATGATCGCCGACCGCATCCTCGGACCGGATGTCGAGGCGCCTCATTCATTCCTTGACCAGGATTCAGGATATGCAACCCATGTGGCCAAGCGCTTGGTACAATTGAGACAACGGCTTGAAACTGCGCCCTCACAGCCTCCAACCGAAGGCAGCGATCTCTACGTGGGCGTAGAAGACGATGGAACGCCCGTCTGGAGCCAAATCCTCAGCGAGCAGCGTGGTGAGATTCGAAGCGCTTTGGAGGACGGGTTGGCTTCACCCGGCCCCGACGATGTTCATCATGCTACACGGGTGCTGGGCATCAATGCGGAATGGCCAAAGCGGTTGGCTTGGTCGTCTTCGTTGACCTTCAAACAGTGGTTCACGGCCGAGGAGAACGTTGACGCCACGCATTATTGCGAACAGGTCATCGACCATCCTGCCGGGCACCTCAATCCGCTTATGGTGGTCGCAGCGCCTCAGGCTGGATGCTCACACCTTCTGCACGCCACGGGTCAAGCGATGCTTCGTCGGCAAGAGGGCCATATTCTGTCCATCACGGCGGCAGATGCCTCCATCGACGGTCTCGAGACGCAGTGGCAAAACGCTCTGCCGGGCGCGACTGCCCTGGTCATTGACGACCTTCACGAATTTGCAAGCCATGAAACATGGTCTCACCAACTTGGCGTCTTGGTCGACCACGCCCTCAATCTCGGAATTCAAGTCGTCGCCGGCGGGCGTCATGCCGTCGCAACGATGCCACCCTCCCGATTGAAAGAGGTCTTTCGCTCGTGTTTGGAGGTACAACTCAGTGCTCCACAACCACCCACGCTCATGGCGTTCGCTCGTTGGCGTTGTGCCCAACGCAACCTCCTTGTTTCCGACCGTCATCTTGCACAGTTGAGCCGGATGGAACCACGCAGTTGGCGTGCGATGGAAACACGGCTCGAACAACTTTCCCTAGCGTTGGAAAACGGTGCCGTCCTCTTGGACCATGACGATGTATCGGACCTCTTGGGCGGTCGCCCCAAGCCGTCCATGCCAGAGGAACAGCAACGGGTTGAAGACGTCGCCTCTCGGTTGGTTGGTGAAGCCCTGGACAGTGTTTACTCGTCCGTTGAAGCAGGCGGGATTGACCTTCACAGCCCGTTGCAGCCATGGGAAGAAGACGATTACCAACCGCCGGTGTGGGATGCTGAAGAACTCGGCGAGGATGTGAGCGCCTTGGAGCGAGCGTTGCGAGAAGCTGTGGACCCAATTGAACCCGGTCGTCCTTCGGTACTGGACGTCAATGAACGGGAGAAGTACATCATTCGAGCCAATGACCCGCTCGGTCAAAGCGACCTTGGCAGGACCGTGGATGTCCTTGTTGACCTTGAGGAATCCATTGACGCGCGCATGAATGCCTCAGCCGCAGAAGCGGTGTCTTCCTCTCTCGAATTGCAACGTCTTGAGGAACAGATGGTCGTACTCGCTCACCGAGCCGTGGAGGCTGACATTGACGAACTCATCACGATCGCAGATGAGTTGCGATCCATTGAAGAGCGGCTTGTTGAACTGGACCCTGACCGAGCACCGCTTCCACCGTTTGACGAGGATGAAGCGCCCAAGAAGCACAGAAAAGCGGTACGTCGGCGCAAACCTACCACCCCGTCGCCCACGGAGCATGAACTGGACGACTACGAGCCAGAGGGTGAATGGAACATCGACGGGACGGGCATCACGGCGGAAGACCTCCTTGATGAAGGAAGCAACCAAAACATCGTCCATCTCGCTCGTCTCCACCCTCGCAAGGTGTTGGTAGGTGAAGAGGAATGAGGGGCCCTTGGTGGAAGAACGGGGTTCATTTTTCCTGCCAACCCAACTGCGGGAAGTGTTGCGATGAGCCAGGTGGCATCGTTTACCTTTCACCCGATGATGCAACACGTCTTGCTGCCCACGCCGAGTTGGATGTTGAAGCATGGCTTGAACGGGACACGCGACAAACATACGACGGGCGGTACGTGTTGAAAAGCCGAGAAGAAGACGGCATTTGCATCCACCTGAACGCACAACAACAGTGCAACATTTACGAGGTCCGCCCACAACAGTGCCGTGCCTTTCCATGGTGGGGCGAAAACATGGCCACGCCCTCTTCATGGGCCAGCGTGAAGCGAAATTGTCCCGGTATCGACGCTGAAGAAGCCATCCTCGTCGACGGGCAAACAATTCGGCTGAACATCTTCGCCGACCGTACTTCGACGAAGGGCTTCAGAACCTGGCCGCCCACGAAGCGCCGTTGAAAACGACAGGCTGCTCAAGTGTAGCCAGCAACACCGTTTTCTGTCTCGGTGATGAGCAAGAGCCGCATTTATACAGAACATGGATGTCGGACTTCACGAGGGAGGAATCATGACACAGGATGAACCGATGTTCACCGTCCACAAGTCCCACCTCAACACCGGGCTCCGCGGCGTGCCTGTTGGGACCTGCCGAACCTCGTTCGTAACCCCGACCGAGGGCGTCCACTACTGTGGCTACCCCATTGCCGAACTTGCCCACCATTCGCCCGAAGACATCGTTTACCTCCTGTTCAACAAGGAGTTGCCTACACCCGCACAATCCACCCAATTCAAAGCCGATTTGGCCGGTCGTGGACATGTTCCCGAAACCGTTGCGGCGGTGTTTCACACCCTTCCCAAGGACGGTCATCCCATGGATTGGTTGAGCGTCGGCATCCATACCCTCGGCATGTTGGACACCACGGGAGATTGGAAGGAAGATGCCCTGAACCTTATCGCTCGCATGCCTCGCATGATGGGCCTGTTGTTCCGTATCCGTGATGGTCGTGGTGAAAACATCCCAGAAGACGATCTCAATGCCAGCATGGTGCAGCGCTTTGTTCGCACCCTTGCTTTCGAGGATATCGACCATGCGCTCATGGAACAAATTCTCGCCACGTACCTTGTTCTCCACATGGACCACGGGGGCGGTAATCTTTCCACCTTTACCGGAAAAGCCATCGCATCAGGCCACGCCACCGTTTACTCGTCCATCGCAGGGGCCATGAACGCCCTCTCGGGCCCGCTTCACGGCCGTGCCAATCAGTCGTGTTTGGAATTCGTTCTTCGAATCGGAACCAGCGACCCCGATGAGGTTGAGGCTTTCGTTCGGGGCGAACTCGCAGCTAAGCGTCCTGTGTTCGGGTTTGGCCACGCAGTCCTTCGGGCCGAAGACCCTCGAGCAACCGTTCAATTTGAACTCGGAGAAAAGCTCTGCCCGGACGATGAGAATTTCAAAATCATCCGAACCTTGAGGGAAGTTGCCCCTCGAGTTCTTTCGGAAAACAAGAAAATTTCCAACCCCAACGCCAATGTTGACATCGCCAGCGGTGCGCTTCTTCACCATGTTGGATTCAAAGACCCAACCTACTACACCACCTTCTTCGGATGGGCTCGTGTTGCCGGTATCGGGGCCCAAATCATTGACGAGCGCACCGTGATGCGAGGTGGCAAGGGAACCCCCATCTACCGACCGAAGTACATCGCAGAAGAGCAACAACTCCGTCATTTGGATTGAGGGTTTAACACCGGACGAGGTGTTTTTCCGGAGCCCCGATGACCGATTAGTCGAGGTGCATAGGTTGGTGGCGTTGCGCCAGCATGTTGTGAGAGGACTTCGTCAACGGCGACATCCCATCTCCAGCGAGTTCGCATTTGCGATACCAGCGTATGACGACGGCTCTGGTCTGCTTCAGCCCAGGTTGGGATTTCGTTTTCCAGCGTGCGTAATACGTCGATGTGGTTCTCTTCCGTTGCTGTTTCAAGATGGGTCCATTCTTCTTCTAACAACGGCCGCAATCCTGGTTGCTGCCAGCGTGCATGCCCCGAAGGCAACCATCGAAGTTGTGGATCAGCATAGTCCGTGAGTGCAGACATTCCAGCCCTCAACAGGTCATGTTCAATGTGCGGTTTGGTCGGCCAAACATAGGTAGGCATCCCTCTGCGAGCGTTCGTTAGCCGCTTCAAGCCTGCACCTTTGAGCCCTACATGTCGACCCAGAGGGAGGTGACGAGTGCTGGACTGGAAGTATTCTATGGCGCACGGCAGCATCGAACTCCCTTGGCTTTGGTGCTGTCTGACAAGACGTCGAAACGGGGTCGCAAGGTACTGAGGAAACACTTGGATTCGCTGTGTGGTGCGGGTGCCGTAGGGTGGAATGTAGGGAATTAACGCCGCCCACGGTCGTTGGGTGCCCGATAGCCGAGCGGAGGTGGGCATGCCCCGGTGAAAGGCGTAGAACACGGTGTTCTCACGGGGAATATCGCGTTCGTCAAGGGCTTGTTCTGCGAGCTTCATCGCTTCAGCGATATGGTTGTTGTGATGACGTCGCCCAAAGAATCCTCCACCTGTTGGAGCTTTTGGATGCGGGCGTTTGATCTCAATGCATCCCATTTTCCCTTCCTCACGCCACATCGTTTGGACGGTCTTGTCGTCAAGAAAGGCTTCAAAACTCAAAAATCCCAGTTCGACAAGTTCGTCCAGCGTCCACTCCTCAAGCCAGGTTGGTTTTCCTTCAATCAACGTCTCTGGAACGGAGACCGTGCGGTCATGGTGGATGATGAGTTGATGGTCGGCCGTGATTCGAATATCAAACTCAATCCCATCAAACAAGGAGAGTGCATGTCGCAGGCTTTCGAGGGTGTTTTCGGGAGCTGGCGTCCATTCCTTCCCCCCTGCCATGCCATGTCGTGTCCTTGGCCCGTCTCAAAGGTTGTCGCTGCGGGACGAGGTAAACGAACGGTGGGGCTCGAAAATCGTCCGAAGGCATAAATCCCCGCGCTCTGCCGCCGAACCATGGACCCTTATGAAATCATGATGAGCATGATTTTGGTCCTGACGCCGATTATTTGCTGGTTTTTCACTCGCACGCAAAAAGAGCATCGCACGCCGTGGCGCCAATGGGCAACGGAATTTCATGAGAAGCGCTACTACCTGCACGCTATGGGCTACATCGTCATCATTCGATGGAAGGCCATCACCGACAAATTGAACGAACCGATGAAAGTGAGAACCGGTCACTGGACGGAATGGGTGTACGGCATTGAAGGCGAGTTCACCAAATGGTTTCAGGATGTCTTTCGAAGCGATGTGCTCACGGAGTTTCTCAACTTCCACTACCTGTTCGTTTACCTCTTCCTCATCTATGTTACAACGGTCTATTTTGCGTATTCTGGCGACCGGGACATGACCGACAAGGTCACCCTCAACTATCTCTTGATCTACGCTCTGGCGGTTCCTTACTACCTCTTCTTCAATGTCGAAGTGACCTCTTCATGGATTCCCGGTATGGATGCGTTGCTCTATCAGGACGGATGGTACACCGTCTTCTATGCCCTTCACGACCCGCTTGACAACGCCGTGCCGAGCCTTCACGTAGCGATTCCATTTGGGATATTGATGCTGAATTACCTCCATGTCAAAGAGCAGGGTGGAACGCTTCGCGAATGGCGACATTGGCCGTATCATCTCTTCGTTCTCATGAACACAGCCCTGTTCATTTTCACCATCCTCTATCTCGGCATCCACTGGGTGGTCGACATTCCACTCGGCGTCCTCATCGGTGGCATCGGTGCGTTGTTTATCCACCACTTACAGCCGAGGTTGCGTAATGATTACGGGCCGGTCTTCAAGGGAATTTCGCGAGAAAAAGTACGACGCCATATTCTGGTTGAGGGCGTCGTCATGCTCATCTTGCTCACGGCCATGATGATGGCGGTTAACTATCAGGAGGAAACGATTGACGAGCGAGTTTCGTTCCGGTTGGGTGAGGACGACAGCACCTTCGAAATCATCCAAAAGTTTGACCCCGGTGCCATGGTTCAGTCCAACATCACCAATCTCAACACAGCGGGTGAGTTGGAGTTGGTGGTCGTGATGGTGGAAACCAGTGTCCCAGCCATGGAGACGGGTGAAATCGATTGGGGCGTGATGAAGACGCTCGGTGATCATTACACGGTCGCACCTCAGACCACCCTAAGTCTCAACATCACCTCGCCTAAAATTTACCATTTCATCGTGATGCATTACGCCGATGCTTCGGAGGACGAACCCGTCATGGAGGTCCGCATCATCAACGACTACGGCGACGACAAGATGGGTCAAGCCATGTTCCTCAGTCTTCCTTCACTCTGGATGACAGGCTTTGTCGTCTACCGGTTGTACCGACTGAAGAAGGAAGGTCGCAGTTTTATCGATTCTACACCCTCATATGTATGGGCTTCTTCGGTATCCTCGGAAGAAGAGGCGTAAACGCATGGAGCAACAATCGATTCAGGCCACCGTTGAGCGATTGGCTCAATCCTCGGGCGGTCAAATCCTTGCCTCGCTTCGCACTGCGCTTCAACGCTCGCTCAAGTACTACGTGGTGCTCTTCCTCATCGGTTTCATCGTCGCCTTTCCCGCCACCAGCGAATTCATCGCCTGGTTGGTCGACGACGCTCGCCTGCCGGATGGCGTCGAAATCATTGTGATTTCACCGGTGGAATTTCTGTTTTTGCAACTGCGTATTGCAGGGTATGTCGGCCTTGCGCTGGTGAGCATCATGCTCGTCTGCCAGTTGACCGTGTACGGGCTGCAACATGAAAGCGTGAAGGCTCGCTTGAGCGAACTTGACGTCTCGCTGCCCAAGCCAGGTCCCCGTCTGGTTCTTGCCGTGGTCGTTTCGGGCCTTCTCATGGTTCTCGGTGCCCTCTATGCGTGGTACGGTCTCATCCCGTTGCTTCTTGAATACCTGACCACCGATGCCCAACAAGCGGGCTTGACGACCGAATGGCGCTTGTCCAATTATGCGGGCTTCATCGTCAATTTACTGTGTGCGTCAGCGATTGGTTTCCAAGCCCCGCTCATCACCACGCTCATTCTTCGCTCAGGTGCGATATCGGGCGCACAGATGGCTGCATCTCGTCGAATCATTTGGTTCGGGGCCTTCGTCTTGGGCGCGTTCATGTCGCCTCCCGACCCGCTCTCGCTGTTCCTCGTAGCACTGCCCATCATTTTCCTGTTTGAGGCTGCGCTGTTCCTCGACAGGTTCAGATCAGCATGAGCCGCTCGTGCAACGTGTTCGTTTGAAGCGGCATGTTTCCGGGCCGAGCCTGATAACTCAGCCCGTGGAAGTCAGAACCGACCGAGACCGCCATGCCCTGTTTGAGCGCTTCCACGGTCAATTCGTGGCGGTAGCCGTCGCTGTGGCTTCTGTGCACAGCTTCCACGGCATCAACGCCCAATGCGTTGAGTTTTTCCAGCAAGGGTTCGGTTGGCACACCGTAGTAGAATGGATGAGCCAGTGAGGTCAATCCACCGGCCGCTTTTACTGCTTCAACCGCTTCGCTGATGGAGGGTTTACTGTGGGGGATAAAGGCAGGAAGGCCGTCGCCAATCCACGTTTCAAAGGCTTCCTGCTTGCTCTTCACATACCCCTTCTCAACCATGGCCTCTGCGAGGTGCGGTCGCCCCACGGAGCCGCTGGCACGTGCACAGACGTCCTCGAAGTCGACCGGCATGCCCAACGCCTCTAAGCGTTGGCACATCGCTTCCATCCGCGGTTTGCGACCGTCTTGACGTGGCAATAACCACGCCTCAAACCCGTCCATTTCCACGGACGAATGTCCAGGGCGATGGTTGGGGAAAAAAGCGAGCAAGTGCCACGAGGCTGACGCACGTTCCCTTCCGGTGGTTTTGAGGTATTCTTCGTCAGGTTTGAGGGCGGGGGAACAGGTGATTTCAACCCCCGGAATAAAGTGCAATCCGTTGCTGTCAGCCGCTTGTTGGGCTTCGTTCCATCCCGACGTCGTGTCGTGGTCGGTTAGCGCCCAAACGCGCACCCCCTCTGCCCGCATGAGACGCGCCACGGTCTCCACATCATGCTCACCGTCGCTGTGTGTGGAATGAGAATGTAAATCATGGGTCTGCGTCCACATAATGTTCCCTCAAACGTGTGTGATTTCAATGCTCGTCCTCAGAAGAGGTCGTCGAGGTCAGGGAGTTCAGGTAGCTCAAGGTCAGGCACGCTTGGCGGTGCGGGCTCTACCTCGGTAAACAGGTCGTCTAAATCCGGAAGGTCGAGGGCGGGCGGTGCCTCCACCGGTTCGCTGAGTGATGCTTTCGCCATCGGTTCAGGGAGGTCCGGAAGGTCCGGGATGGAGGGCGTTGGGGGGGCTTGAGAGACAACCGGAGGGTTTGGTGTTGATTCGTCGGTGGGAAGGGGAACACTGGCCATGCCGTTGGTGACAAACACACGGTTCGGCTCCAGGCCCGGAATCGTGGCTGGGTTAACGGTTGGGAGTTCCTCCTGCCCCGGAAGTGGAACAGGTTGGACAAGCACCCGTTCCAGCGACTTCCCCGTTTCTTCATCGGCGGGAGCAGCCTCCCTCGGAGCGATGTTTGTTTGGTTGGCGGCTTCGACGGCTTCCATGGTTCGCTGAACCGAGGCACCGAATTCGCCGCTTGAAAGGGTGTTGATGGCGGAAGAAACCTGCTGTTCGTCGCTACGTTGCTGCTCACCGAGAATGCTCGTTAGAATGGAGGCTGTGGTCGGGTTCACTTCGGTCTGCGTTTGTGAGGGACGCTGGTCAAAGGACGAACTGAAGGTCTCAAATTCTCCAGTGATGGAACGCGTCGTCAATTCGGGGATTTCACGTTGTTTGTTGGCGAACCTTGCGATGAGAAGGAATACGAGAACCGACAACAGCGCCCCACCTTCTTCAATCGAAAGGCCCGGGGCTCCAATCACGTTCGCTATGAGGTTCACGGCCGTGAGGATGACCAAGATGGCGGCGCCTAAGGTCGCCATCGCTGCAAGACGGGGGGCTCGAGGGTCGTGGACCACGAGGTGGCTTTCGTGGCGTATGTCTTAGGCCTTGTCTTTAGACGCCATGAACCAATTCTGCGGCACGAACGGTGTTTTCCATCAACATCGCAATGGTCATCGGTCCGACACCGCCAGGAACGGGTGAGAGCCAGGCGGCAACCTCTGCCACTTCAGGGTCGACGTCGCCAGCGAGGCGCCAACCCCGTTCCCGCGTTGAATCCTCAACTCGGTTGATCCCGACATCAACAACAACCGCTCCGGGTTTGACCCAAGACGCCTTGACCATGTCCGGTCGCCCCACGGCTGCGATAAGCACATCGGCCTCCTTGCACACTTCTTCGACCTCTTTGGTTCGTGAGTGTGCAACGGTAACGGTGGCATCGGCCCCTTTGGCCGCCAGCAGCAGCGCTGCTGGCATGCCGACAATGCGGGAACGCCCCAACACGACCGCTCGCTTTCCTTTGAGTTCGATGTTGGCCCACTTCAGCATCCGCATGACGCCACTTGGTGTGCATGGCAGCATCCCATCGGTTCGGCCCTGCACCAACCGGCCGAGGTTTTCGGGATGAAAGCCGTCAACGTCCTTGGCAGGTTTGATCAGGTCGGTAATGGCTTCTTCATCCATGTGGGACGGTAAAGGTGATTGAACCAAGATGCCGTGCACGTCATCTCGGCGATTGAGTTCGTCAATATGCTGGCGAAGAACGGCTTCCTCGGTTGAGGCTGGAAGCGGGATGTGGGTGGAACGAATGCCAAGTCGCGCACAGGTCTTGACCTTGGAATTGACGTAGACGTGCGAGGCGGGGTCGTCACCAACGATGATGACCGCCAAATGGGGATGGACGCCTTGTTCGGTCAGATGAGCGATGCGGGCCTCGAGGTCGGCCTCAACCTCGGTCGCGCAGGTCCGGCCATCCAAGCGTTGTGCTGCCACAAGTCGCCCAAGATGACGGTCGTTTTGAGCGTTCTCGTGCGGGTCTCACAGGGGCGTCTTGAAGCCGAGTGCTCGCACGATGCACCAACCAGCTCGGGCTTCAAAGATGGCAAAGGCTCCACCGAACACGGCTCCCGCCACGGCGTACCAGCCGAAATCAAGAGTCAGCGTTTCGGTGAGAAGAAGCGCTGCGAGTACGAAGGCTCCGGCAATGGAGGCGAGACCTCCGACAAAGCGGGCAGCCTTTCCTCTGGCGTCAATGTTGCACTCGACCATGGGTAAAATAAGCACAATGAGTATTTGAAACGCTGTTTTTCCGATGGTTGCAGTGGAGCCAACGGAGGGACTCGAACCCCCGACCGTCTGATTACAAATCAGACGCACTACCAGCTGTGCTACGTTGGCTTCAGTTGAGGCTATCGTCACCCCTTGATGAAGGAAACGGAACTCATCCCCGTAAAGGATGGACGACTAAAACAAAAAGTGCAAAGCCGCTGGGGGTGGCTATGGACGAGGACGGTGCCATGCAGTACCTCGCCACGCACGGGCAAGCGAAGTCCGGAAACGACGTCATTTTCAGTTGGCTCGCCCGCTATCAGAATGCCGCTGCTGCAGGCGCACCCGCCGTCAACGGAACCATCGGGGCGTTGCTAGAAGACGACGGCAAGTTGGCCATCAACGCCGTTGTGGACGCTGCCCTTCGCGTCGCACCACCCGAGGAATTCGCTGCCTATGCTCCGCTCAAAGGCCTTCCATCCTTCCTCGACCTTGCCGTTTCGTTGGCGTTGGGCGATCATCGCTCACGGCTCGAAGACCTCGGGGTTCATGCCGGCGCAACCGCTACGCCAGGCGGCTCTGGAGCCCTGTTCCTCGCTGCTGCGAACTTTGCGGAACGAGGCGAAGCCGTCCTTCTTCGAGACCGACACTGGGGGCCTTATGGGGGTTTTTTGCGCGGGGCGGGTCTCAATGCGGCCACCTATCCATTGCTGCCCTCTGATGAGGTAGATGCCCGTCATCTTGACCTGGATGGATTTGTCACTTCGTTGGACAGGTTGGTGCAATCCCAGCGCTCCGTGATGACGTGGCTCAACGACCCTGCCCACAACCCAACCGGCCTTTCCCTGACCGCCGAGAGCCGCTATGCGTTGTTGAACGCCTTCATGGAAAGTGCGACTCGAAACGAGCACGTTGGTCATACCCTCCTGCTCGATGCCGCTTACCACCTCTATGCAGACGAGCCGCACGGTTGGGCTGAAACAATTGCCGATGCGCTCAATGACGGTCTACCTTGGCCTGAGAATTTACTGATTTGCGTTGCTCTTTCCCTTTCGAAATCCCACACGATTTACGGTCTTCGAACCGGGGCTCTCGTGTACCTCCACCCCGAATTGTCCAGCGTGCAACGGCTCAACGACGTCATGGGTGTTACGGGACGTCAAACGTGGTCCGCTGCACCAAGGGTCGCCCAGCATGTGCTGAGCGTATTGCACGCAACCGAAGACGGAGGCCTGTCGTGGTCAGCAGAGCGGGACCGCCTTGCGCGCTTGTTGACAGAGCGACGCTCTCGTTTTGTTGAAGCCTGTTCCCAACGAGGCGTGGATATTAACCCGAGTCACGACGGTTTCTTTGCTTGGTACGAGTGCGACGACCCCGTCGCCATCACGGAAGCCTGCGCGGACCAGCACGTCTACCTCGTGCCGCTCACGGGCGGTGTTCGTATCGGTCTTTGCGCCATTCCTACGTCCGAAGTGGAGCGAGTAGCCGAAGCGCTTGCCCTTGCGACGGAGGCCTCAAAATGACGCGGCTGAGTCGGGAAAATTTTCTCATCACAGGATTTGTCTGCATCTTCTTCGGGGCGTCCATGAGCGTTGCCAATCTTGGTCCCATGGCGATGACGGTAGGTCTGTTCGGCGTGGTGTTTTTTGTTGTCGGGATGTCAATGGGTCGACAGACGGGTCTTTCTCCCGAAGCGATTGCAGGCTGGACACCGGAAGGTGAAATGCTCCCCGATGCGGGACGGTTCATGTTTCGAGTGGACGTGACGTTGGACGAACCCATCCGCTCGTCTATTTTGTGCGGACCATGCGGCCATGTTCATGTCCAAGACGGTTCCAAACCGGCTTCTTTTACCTGCCCCAACTGCGGAGTTCAGTTGTGGGACGAAGAAGAATGAACGAGGACTTCAGGCCGTTGAACAACGGTGATTTCAAAGGAAGAGTGGGATTAGCAGGGTCATGGGTGCACCTGACTTGTTGAACCCCGAACGCCGAATGCTTCGGGCCATGCAGTTGAGTGACCCCGACCGGTCCTGGGATCTAGAAGGAATTCTCGCAGCCTGTGAATGGACCGATCAAGCCATTGCAGTCGGAGCAGGGCACGGGTTGCAAATCCACGGATACGTCAATGTTGACGAGCAGGTTTTACGGGAAATCAGTCTGGATGTTGCTGGCGAAGAAGCTCATGAAAACGGCCTGCTCGAGCACCGAATCTGGACATGGATGAACGCCGACGCCGACCAATCACCCACCATGCAAGGTCTACAGACTGCGTTTGAGCGACATGAAGCGGGTCCGGGTGTCGGCCTCTTGAAACAACTTGGCGTCTCCATTGAAGGCGGTGTGTTGGTGGCCCAAGACCCTGAACACATAACGGCGACCATTGAACAGCGAGCGGCTTTTCTCTCCTCACTTCCCGCCCAAGCGGATGAACTTGATTCAGAGATGCTGGCGCACTTCTCTTCACGAAAAAACCTCATCAAAGCCAGTGAGCGAACCTTGCGCCACTGGTCACTGACGACAGCAGGTTCGGCCGTGTCTCCTGATGACCTCCAAGAAACGGTGGTGGTCACCGACATTACACCTGAATTGCTTCAAGGCGACGAATGGAAGACGGCCGAGTTTCGTGCGTTTGATGTTTCTCTTGAAGCAGCCACGCCTCGTACGGGACGAAGCCATCCCATGCAGGCCTTGATTGAGCGTATTCGTTCGATTTTCCTTGAAATGGGCTTTTCTGAACTCGTTGATGATTACGTTCAGTCTGCGGGATGGAACATGGACGCCCTGTTCATTCCCCAAGACCATCCCGCCCGTGAGATGCAAGACACGTTTTATCTCGACGAACCCGCATCCATCGACCTTGACGAAGAGGTCATGCAAGCCTGGAAAGCCATCCACGAACACGGTGGGGCAACAGGTTCCACTGGATGGGGTGGCTCGTATTCAACGGAAGTGTCTCAACGGCCGCTCCTGCGGACGCACACCACGGTGAACACGATCCAATACCTTGCGGAGCACCCCACCGAAGCGTGCCGTGTCTTTTCGGTTGACCGTGTATTCCGAAAGGAAGCCATTGACCGTACCCACCTCCCTGAGTTTCACCAAATTGAAGGCATCATCATGGAGGAGGGTGCCAATTTGCAAATGCTCGTGACGACGTTGAAAACGTTTTACGCCAAGATGGGCTATCCCGAAGTTCGAGTTCGACCCGCCTACTTCCCCTACACCGAACCCAGCCTCGAAATTGAAGTAAAGTGGCGTGGTAAGTGGCTCGAACTCGGCGGTGCGGGCATTTTCCGCCCCGAGGTTACCGAACCTTTGGGTATCACCTCGCCGGTGCTCGCTTGGGGCATGGGATTGGAACGCTTGGCCATGCTCGTGCTGGATTTGGATGACATTCGGCAGTTGTACATCTCGGACTTGGATTGGTTGAGAAAGCAGCCTGTATTGTGAACCTTGTCGCTGAACATGTCGGGATGAAGTTCATAGAGTGAATGCCGAACCTATCGGCATGGAACCTGCTACCATTTCACTGCACATGTCCAACGTTGAAACGATTCCCGGAAAGACCATCACCGCCTCCTTGGGTTTGGTGACCGGCTCAACTGTTCGCTCGAAAAACGTCTTCAAGGACATTGGAGCGGGATTGAAAAACCTCGTTGGTGGCGAACTGAAGGCTTACACGCAGTTGCTTCAAGAGGCTCGTAATGAAGCGCTTCAGCGCATGATGATGCAGGCGCACAGCATGGGTGCGAACGGTATTGTCAACATCCGTTTCGCAACCTCAAACGTGGCTGCTGGAGCTTCTGAATTGTTCAGTTATGGGACCGCTGTTGTTGTTGAGTGAGGCGAGCACGTGAGTGAAGCCCTCATCGTTGTTTCATGGATCCTTTTACCGGTCCTAGTTACGCTGTTCATCCCCCTGACCTCATGGGCGCTTGGACGTTGGTATCAGGGTCGTTTGTTGAGGGCTCTTGACGGTAGGGAAAAGCAGCAAGGCTCGTTGCTATTGAGTGGCAACCACCTTTCTACATCCTCCCCGATGACCACCATCGCCGCTTCGTCTTCCACGCTTCTTCACGTCAGCATCTGCGTTGGACCATCATGGGGTCAAATGTTTTTCATGTGGGTCAAGAGTTTGTTCGGTGGTCGGCTTCATTCGTACGACACTGTGTTGGATTTTGGACGAAGAGAAGTGTTGACGCGTCTTCATCAGCAAGCGAACGAACTTGGTTGTGCATCCATCGTCAACATCAGAATAGAGACGTCTGTCATCTCCTTTGCGAAGAACGAAAAAAGCAAACAATCCTCGGTTGAATTCTTGGCCTTTGCCACGGGTATTCGCCAGTGATAGCGGCCCTCATTCCCACTCGTCGCGGAACCGTTGTTGGCGTTCCTTGGCCGCTTCATCAGTGTGTTCCTCATCGGGCTGGTGTTCCTCTGGGTCGATGTTCAATTCAGGTTGGTCGTCATCAAAGAATCCACGCGTGAATCGATTTCGGAAAAAACGGTGAAGGTCCTCCTTGTTGAGGCCCTCAAACCGCATGTGCACACCGCGTCGTTGGCTGTTTTCCCGTCGCTGGCGTTCTCGCTGGCGCCAGAACGTACGGAACACGCTGAAACACTGTTTCTGGTCCACATCCAAGGGGAATTCCTCGGGCCACTCCAACGAGTTCACGAGGTTCACGAAACGGTTGAGAGCGACGACGAATTCTTCCATGTCGTCCATCAAATCCCCGTCAATGTCTTGATTTTCTCCCTCAGCATTCGCTTCGTCCTTGTTCTCATCGTCGGTCATGCATGAGCAATGTCGTAAGCCTATATCAAGGGTTCAACAAGAGGTGAACGCATGCTCATAAGGTAGTGGTGCCGCCGTCAGGGCATGGACCTCACGGGGACGGTCAGCAGCGGGCTGGGTCGCGCTCATGTTTTCATGGCACAGCCCCACTACCAAGACCAGTTCAGGGCCATCCTCGGCAACACGGCATGGCCGGGCACCCTCAACATCAACATCGATGATGCCATGTTCAGTCACTACATCGCCCTGCGACAAAAAGCCGGCATCGACACGCTGGATGCCCCACAAGAGGACCGAGACAAAGCGAAGACGCATGATGTCGATGCCTACGAGCGCATCCGAATCCGGGGCTTTCTACGAGACGGCGTATCGTTCGGCGGTGCTTCTGCGTTCAAAGGCCTCATTCATCACGGGGAACACACGGTTGAATGCGCCGTCCTCATTCCCGACCTGACCCGGCATGTCGACGTGGTCGAAGTCATCTCGACGGCATTTTTGCGAGAGCGTCTGCAGCTGAGCGACGGCGATCGCATCACCATTTCATTGTGAACGGTGGTAAACCACGGGAAGCGTGCCGAGTTCAGCCCATTCGTTGTAGAGCATGCTCTTCAGTTCGTGTTGTGCAGCGCGCTGCCATCGACCCTTGCGGGTTCGCTCCGCCGTTCGACCGGTGGGCGGTGGCGAGAACACGGTTTGATGCGTTTGTTCGGGAAGAGGCGCATGTTCCCATGCGACGCCCCAGAGGACCAACCAGTGCGGTGGAGCCACACCAAAATCGACCGGGACAAGCGGTTGGTCAATGGCCTGTGTGATGTCGTGCTCTTGCAGTTCGCCCACGGCAAGCCGAAACAGGGCGTTGGCCATGCGCCGAACTTGATTCCAAAGGAAGGCCTCACCTTTGACCTCAAAGCCGATCAATCGGTCTCCATCCATCCACGGTTTTGTTTCAAGGACGGTCCGGATGGGGTTTTTTCCATCCTCCAGCCGTGCGAAATTACGGGCATCGTAGGTTCCCACGAAGAGGTCAAGCCATCTGCGAAAATCTTCGTGATTCGGTTCAATCCAGAATTCCATGGCTTCCAAGCGATAGCGGTAGGTTCGGTGGAGTGCCATGCGGGGGTTGAAATCTGCTTCAACCTCCTCTACGGTCAAAAACGCAACGTTTGGGTCCAATCTATCGTCAACGGCTCGAATCATTTTTCGCGGTGAGAGGGCTTCCCAAAGCGAGCGTTCCAAATCCACGATGCCGCCGTTGATGCGCACATGCACACCGGCATCGGTCCGGCTCGAGAGGACCAACAGGTGTTCATCTTCGGGGCCAGTCAACCATTTTAGCGACCTGAACACGCGGATTAATTCGCCTTGAACGGTGCGAACATCCGGTTGAATCTGGCTGCCGTGAAATGCATCACCGAGGTAGCCAATTCGAAAGAACAACCGAACCTTCTCGGTCAGTTCACCCTCTCCTCAATCATCGGATGTCAGGGCGGCAACGGCTTCCTCAGTGCTGTAGCCGAGTGCGCCGACTGCCCACTCAAGAGCTTGCTTGAGCCACGGCTGAATCATGGGCGCCTGACGGCTGGGGTCCATCACTTCGATGGCATCAACGAGGTTTCGGCTCGCCGTGAAGAGGACTTCGTCCACGGGGATGTCTTCGAGTTCGAGGCGTCGAGCGTAGCGCTGGAATTCCTTGACGGCCACGGGTATACGGCGGCACTCAAGGGCAAACGAGGCAAAGTCGGCGATGTACTCCATGTTCTCCTCATCGAGTTCCATGGCTTTCTTGTAGGCGTTCATGATCTTGCGACCCGGAACAACATCGTCTTGAGCTTCCATGTTTTTCATGTTTGCAAATTCCGCCCACATGTGGTGAAGTTGGGCAACGTCGCCGTTGCTCTCCAATTTCGCTTGCAGGTCTTCGAGCGCTCCGTCAATATCGCCATCACGGAACAGTGCAATGGGCTTCTCTAACAAATCCTCAACCATGTTCTCTTCTCCGAGCCTTCGTAACCGATTCGGCTTTTGAAGCCTCGCTTCCCGTTGGGTTGCGCTCAGGACTCGCTCTCTTCGGTAGCGGTGAGGGCGCTCTTAATGTCCTCGAGCATGTTGGATTGCGAGTGCTTGCGGTGCATCTCGTTGAGCATCATTTTGATGTTCTCCCACTTTCGAATTTTGTAGAAACAGTGGCGTGGGTCGTGGTCGATGCGTCGTGTAGTTCGCTGGTAGGTCAGGAAGGCAAAGAACGAACGGAAGAAGCCCTTGCTAACTTTGGCTGCAGCACTGTCGTCAGCGCTCGCTCCCGTTCCAGGCATGTTGCCAGCACCCGCATTCACGCCGACGGATTCCTCCACGAGTCCAATACCCGAATCCGTCATGATGGTGACCGTAGCGTAGCCGAGAAGCGTTCCCATGGGGGTTCGCTCAACCATGACCTCAGAAATACGGTCGAACAAGATACGGCGATGGGAGCGTGAAAGCAGGAACTCGTGTTGGAAAATGATCGCGTTGGTTGTAACGGCGTAAGAGAAGCTGCGCTGATACTTGTAGGTGAAGCCCCAAAAGAGAATCAAGAACGAAACTCCTGCAATAAAGAAGTTGTAGGAATTGATGGGAATGAAATCAAAATCACCTTCAGCCGCACCGAAAAAGCCAGCCACTTTGTCGATGAGGTTGTCAGCGGTGATGATCAGGGGCATGAAGGTCGTCAGCAAGAGCGCAAAGGTCACCCAACGCCCCGAGGTTGAAACGTTCAGCATTCGGTTGGCCCACGTGATGAATCCCATGAAGGCGACAAATCCAATGGGAAACACATCCCAATTGGTGGCGTTGATGAGTGCCGCACTGAGGGAAACCAAGAGTGAAGCATCATCACTGGTGGTGAGGTCGCTGTTGAAGAGCATGTGAACGCCAAACACGAGGGCACCAAGAACGTACATTCCGAGGAAAGCCAGGGTGCTCGGACGAGCCTCACCGTCTTCCAGAACTTCTTCGCCCGCAATCAAACGGTATTTCTCGCGGGAAGCATCGGCAGAGGGGGCCTCCTCCTTGCTTTCCACAACCGTCTCTTCAACCGTTTCTTCGGCCATTTCAGCGTCGCTCATGCTCAGTCCTCAACCGGTGTTGTTACGATGTAAATCAAATAACTTCCCCCGTAAGGTCGTCATTTTTCAGTGTAATACGCCCCATGCATGCTCTGCGTTTCCTCGAATCCATCCGTAATCGTCCCGATTTCTTTTCCCAAATTCATCGGTGATTTCCAACCTCGTGACATCGAGTGGGTATTCGTTGTACGTGAGGTGGGACCAAACGCCCCCTCGTGTTGGTTGGTCAAAATGCCAATGCGCTCGCTCAACCGCTTCAACGGTCAATTTGATGCTGGTCCGGCCGTTCCACATGTGGACATTGAAGGTCGGAAGTGGCGAACCGGGGTGTTCGCCATGGGGCCCCTCAACTCGTCGTGAGACTGATTTTTCGACGATCACTCGGGCAAATCGCTCGGTTCGTTGATGTGTTGCGTCGTGGAACAGTCCACCTTGAGAGAGCGCAATGTGTTGGATGTCTCGGCGTTTCCACGGGCGTGTGGTTCGTGCGGTCATGGTCGGTGAGAGATGAGGTAAGAACCAATCCATGTAGGAGCCGTCCTCGAAATGGAGAACCCCCCAGTACCAAGGTGGCGACGGTGCTTGAACGCAAACTTTCTGAAAATAGGCCGTTCCCGAGACGGATTCTCCGTCGATTTCACCTTGCACCTTGGTGCCGTGCACCCGTAGGATGTCGTAGCCCATGGAGCCTGCGTAGGTGGCCGTGGACGGGCGAGCAACCGACATGGCTGGGTTCCAAGGCGTGAGTTTGAGCGCCATTGAAGCAGGAGCGCCCTCACTCACCGCTTTTTGGTCTCCTTTGAGGTTCAGCCAAAACGAGCGCTTGTCGCTGCGGAGGCCCATGGACAAATCATCGCTTACCAGTGGGGTGACCGCTCCACCGCCTTGTCCTTCACCGGCCCCTGGCCATGAGGGGTGGTCGTCGGGCATGGCGATCATGTTGCATGTACGCTTGATGTACGGCTCGTGCATGCGCTGCCCGTCAAACCACCATGCGCAGACCATGCCGTCCAGCACCATACCGCCATGGTCGTCAACACCGGGTCGCCCTTTGGGCATCCATGGCGTGCCGTTCACCTCTACCCTGTCGTTGTCTTTGGTTGACCAGAGCACCATGAGTTGTTTTCCCCATCGGTCGCCATCAGGGTCGTCAAGCATCACGAGCCACCACCACCAATCCCACGTCATGTGCCAAAGGGGTTCACGGATACCCAAACGCCACATGTTGGAAAAATCGCCTTGGAAGGTGTCGAGGACTGTCGATTCTTGCATCGTCTTCCCCTCATTCGATTTCTTTGGATTTGAACAGGGTGCTGCCGAGCAGCCAACAAGCCGCCGTTTGGAACAACAACACGAATACCGACACGAGGATGGTGCCGAGGGAGCCAAGGTCAAGGCCGGGTCTTGACCAAAAGATGTTGAGGGCCTCCGCTCCTTCCAGCGAGCCGTTGCCTCCTCCCCACAAGCCCATTTGAATCAGAAGTGGCGTGTCCGACCAGGCGAGTGCTGCGCCAGCATCAACGATGTTCATGGCCCACCCGATGACCGAAAAGCGTAGAATCGCGGCGTCAGGTGCGCCCAGCGTGGTCAAAATCATGCCCAACTCCCAAGCCGCAAACGGAAGGGCGAGCACCATACCGTGCTTCCACATCACGCCAAGCGTGCAAAACAACATCCCGTACACCATGATGGCCAGTACGGAGGCCAACCAAACGGACATCCACACGCCGAGGTCGCCGAATCGGAAGATGCCTTCACTCGGCCCGGCAAACCCGGTGATGAGAGCGAGCAGCGCGATGAGGAGGGTCAAGTAGACCCAGGCAAGGGCATAGAATCCCAACAGACGATAGAGAAACACCTCGCCACGGGCAATGGGTTTGGCCAGCATGAAATGCATGGTCCCCGAGGTCATCTCGTTGCGGATAAGCCCGGTGGCCATGAAGAGCGGTACGAAGATTCCAATCAGAAACACCACGCCGAGTTTTCCGATGGCCAGCACGAAACTGCGGTGGATGGATTCGAGGGCATAGGCTTCGTCATCAGGGTCCTCGTCCACGTTTCCATCGGAGGAAATCACGTAGGTCCCGGGATTCCAACGGTCGGTTGAAATACGGATGTCACAGGGAATCCCGTTGTTGTTGGCGTCCTTTTGTGAGGCCGTTCGTGAATCAACATCACAATCGCCGTTGTCGTCGTAGCCAACGCTGCCCACTTCGAGTGCATCCCAGTCAAAGTCGTCCTCGTTGATCCATACGCTCGGGTCGTCGGGTAAGACGGACGGGTCCAGTATGCCAGGGTGTGAATTTGCATCAAAAATATCGGTCCCGTAGAGGTTTTCCTGTCCGTTGGGATAACCATCGCCGTCCCAGTCATAGGAATCTCCATCGTTGTCAATGGCCTCGTATTCACGGGTCATGGCGTCAATGTAGAACATCGTCAGCACGCCCATGGCGGCGATACCAACGATGAGCACGACCCATGTCGAAAGGCGTTTACGCTGCTGGCGCAACGTGAATTCACCGATGGCCAGGGCCTTTCGGTCCATACCGCTCCACAAGCTCGGAATGTCCCTCTTTGCGCTCATGCACTCCCTCCAGCGAGGTAGGTGAGTAACGACTCGAGGTCGTCGTCGGGGTTGTCGATGATGCTTACTCGGTGGTTGTTTTCAACGATAAGTCGTGGAAGTTCAGCGTGGAGTTGACCAAAATGGTAGGTTTGAATCAACAATTCCGTATCCCTTGGAAAACTCACGCCGAAGACAGCGGGATGGCCGAGAAGGTCGCGCGCAAGCGACCTCGCATCATCGCCCACGATGCGGATGGTGTGTGGGATTTGGTCAAGTCGTTCACGAATGGCATGGAGATTGCCGAGGGCTACGAGTTTTCCCTGATGGAGGATCACGATTTGCTCGGTGATGCGCTCGATTTCATTGAGGATGTGGCTGCTCACCAAGACCGTCCGGCCGAGTTTACCCAGTTCACGAATGACGTTCATGATGGTTGTCCGAGCGAGCGGGTCGCAACCTTGGAGGGGCTCGTCAAGGATGATGAGTTCGGGGTCGTTGACCAAGGCATGAGCGATTTTTGTGCGCTGACGCATTCCCTTTGAAAAGCGACCGATTTCTTTGTTGGCCACATCGCTCAGCCCGACGAAGTCGAGCACCCGAATCGCTTCTTGCTCGGCTTCCTTACGGGTCATCCCGTGCAGCCGTGCAAAGGTGCTCACAAACTCAAGCGCCGTCATCCAGTCGTGCATCTTCTCGTGTTCGGGAACAAACCCAACCTTTGCGTAGGGTGCTGGATTCTTCCACGGGTTCGTGCCAAAGAGTTTGACCTCGCCGGCACTCGGGCGAAGTTTGCCCATGAGGAGTTTGAACAGTGTTGATTTCCCAGCCCCGTTCATGCCGAGGATACCTGTGACACCCCCGCTCAACCCCAGCGTGATGTTGCTGAGAGCATGAATGCGTCCGTAGGACTTCGAGACGCCGTTGAAGAGCACGACCGGGACGGTGGGTGCCGATGGGGCCTGCGGTGCTGGCTGACCCTGTTGGGTCATGTCGGGCATCATTCTCGAGTCACCTCCATCGAGGCCACACGGGATGCGAGGACGTACAGAGCGACGGCGTTCATGGCCACCAAAGCGACCAGCGAATACGTCCACGAATATTGGTCGTAGGTGGTCTGCGTACCGATGATGGCCTGCCCGACGTGAGCAACGCAATCGTAGGGCGAAATTAGGTAGAGGATTTCACGCTCGAATAAATTCTTGACGATGCTCGCCAAGGTCTTGGTCCCAAACACGATGGCGAGCAAGCCGATGCCCGGGAAGAAACGTCCCGTTGAAACGCTCGAGAGACTCAATCCGATGCTGGTGTAGGTGAAGATGAGGAGAATGCCAGCGAGCATTCCCGCAAGGAACATGGGAAACACGTCCACCATCCAGGCCCAACCTCGGCCGTATGCCACCACTTCAGCGAGGAAATACAGGACATAGGTGATGAGGACAACGATGGCCTGAATGAGGGCCACGGAAAGGAATTTCATACCGACGTAGTCAAATCGCGACACGGGTCGAGAAAAATACAGTGCCGATGTCCCGTGTTGCCGGTCTTCGGAAATCACGCCTCCAACCAAAAGGGCGGCCACGATTGGATAGTACAGGACATTGCGTGGGAAAAAGCCCAGAACGTGTCCGTAAAGATTGTCTCGACTCACTCCAAAGAGAGCGTGGAATTCCGAACTCCCAACCAAGCCCGAGAGCAGGGTCATCCCTGCATCGGAAAGCGACGCCAAGAAGGCGATGAGAATGAAAATTCGTGTTGGCATGGTCCAGGGGCGGTGGCCTTTCTTGAAGATGCCAAGCAGATGGTGGCGCAAGATGGACCAGTTTCGCATCCATCGGGGGTTGAGTTGTCCCGTCCAGGGAGTGTAATGTTGCTCAAAGATCTCACCGCTTTGAGCCGTTGAGGCTTGTTGGACTTCTTCAGGGCGCTCGTCGCCCGAAGCCGACCCCCACGCCACATCCATTCTCCCTTGCCCCGTCACGGGGGCTTCGGGTGTATTGGCCTCCTCGCTCACGCCGCACCACCTCCCAAGGATTCGGGTGCGTCAACCCGTTTGGCCTCAATGGGTGACCTCAGCAAATCTTCACTTGATTTGACAGCGTACCCGAGGTTGTCCATGATGGCCAGAAACAAATCTTCCAGCGAGGCTTCGTATTCGTGCATCCTGCGAACTTGAGCCCCAACATCCGCCGCCGCCTGCAGAATGCTGGTGGTCGTGTCGTCTCCCGTGTGGGCAATGCGCATGACCCTGCCTTCCCTTCGAACCCGGAATCCTTGGCTCACGAGGCGTTCCTCAAGCGGCGTGGCACCGCCCCAAACATGGATTTCAATCTCCCGATCAATGGCTTTCAGGTCTTCGATTTTCCCCTGGGCTGCAAGGGTTCCTTTGTGCAAGAGAATGATGTTCTCGCACACGCGCTCGACGTCATCCATGAGGTGGCTGGCCATCAAAATCGACCGGTTCGCGTCGTTAACCATGGTGTTCAGCGTGGTGATCATGAATTCTCTCGCTTTCATGTCAAGTCCGTTGGATGGCTCATCGGCGATGAGAAGGTCGGGGTCGTGGATGATGGCGCATGCGAGTTTCGTGGCCTGTTTCATGCCGGTTGAGAAACTGCCAATTTCTCGGTAGCGCTGTTCACCCATGCCAACGAATTGCAGGGCTTCATGGGCGCGATTCATGGCGACAACGGGGTTCATGCCGAGCAGTTCACCTGAGTAGCGGACTTGATGGATGGCGTCCATATCTGGATTGAGTGCATCGTATTCCGGCATGTACCCTATTCGCTGGCGAATCTCAACGCCTTGGTGCCGTATATCGTATCCGAGTACGCTTCCTTCCCCTGACGTCGCCTGAATCAGTCCGAGTATGGTCTTTAGAAAAGTCGATTTTCCCGCTCCGTTTTGCCCCAGTAAACCGGTCGCGCCATGAGGGACGTTGATGTTCAAACTGTCAAGGGCGACGTGAGGGCCGTAGGCTTTGGTGAGCGATGTGGTTTGGATGATGTGTTCATCCGCCATGGTGCTCTCCGCAAGGTGGTGGTTGACGACGACCCATGAAGCCTTTTGTTCCGTGCGGAGAAATTCAGTTTTCGTATCCGCCTCGGGTTTTCACCGCAATGCCCTTCGTGAACCCTGCCATTTCGGTGGAGGTGCACTGCGACACGCCGTGTCCGAGGAATTGTCCCTGTTCGTTGGTAATGAGGCAGGTTTCCCCCGGCGCAAGCCACGGGTCGCAGGCCACAACAAAGCCGTGGAAGACGTTTCTTCCCTTGCGTACGAAGGGTTCTGCGTCGCTGTTGACCACGACAAGAGCAGGTCCCTTTGAGGCGTGGCCCCACCATTCGGTTCGAGGCCGGGATGTCGGGAGGGGTTCTGTTCGTTGTTCAAGCAACGCCAAGGCCCCAGCCGTTGCAACGGAGAAGCCGCCGTCCCGAAGGCGCGGGCTGAAAAGATGCTGGTCGTTCTCGTCGTTGATGTTCTTGACGCGTCCCTCTCGATTGACCACGTAGCTCGCCTTGGCCATGATTTTCTCTGCCACCGCTCGGTTCGTGTTGAGAAGGACCATCTGCTTGTCAACACCCTGGTCGTGGCGCAACAAACGTCGTGCCTCATCGCGTTGCTCGGCGGTTGGCGGGCTATGGACATCGTTGGACAACCCGAGCGAATCAAGGGCTTCTGCGAGGCGTTGTTTCATGCCGTCGCCATGGATATCAACCGTAGAAAACGGCCGATTGTGGAGTCCCAAACGCTCGAGCTCCCGTCCGACCCACCCGTGTTCGGGCTGGTGGCGAAGCACCCAGGACGGAGCGTCGAGATGAGCAAAGGGATTGAGGTCTTCGAGGGAAGCGGGGACCAATCCAACCGGCGTAAGCACCATGGCTTGGACGGTAGGGTGGTGGACCTTGAGCCATTCAAGCACCTCGTTGATGCGCTCTCGATACGGTCCACGAATGCCATGGAAGACCACGATGTTGGTCGTGTTCTCTCGAGGCTGCCAGCGCATCCGAAGGGCCCGTCGTGCCTTGGCGATGTGAGGGCGCCCAAACGTGTCGTCACCGCCCCACATAACGCCACCTTGGCGGGGGGTTTGTTGACTCCAGACCACCCAATCCCAAGCATCCTCCCACATACCTTGGTCTCGGTCTCGGTCTCGTGCAGCATCTCGGTCGGTGTAGAAACGCTCGGGTCGTGCGGTGCGGTCCATGGTCGGGGGCGTGGTGAGCCAGAGGAAGGCTTCTCTCAAGGCTGGATGTTGATGACTGCGCTGTTCGGCGAGTTGCCAAATTTTTCCTTCTCGCACGGCTTGCTTGCAACGGGCCAGTTCTGCGAGGGTGACCTCCAGATTGTAGTGAGCCAGCAATTCCTCTCGTTGCTTTGGCTTCAATGCTCGAACCTCAGCCGGTGTTTGTTGAGCCACGCAGGGCATCAGGAGCGGCCAATCGACGAGGTCGTCAATGCGTTCGGTGCCCCAAGGGGTGAGCAAACGACCGTCTCGAGCGAAGAGTGCGTAGGCCGCAGAGTCGAACAGGTCTGCCCCCAAGGCGATGGACATGGGGAAGAGCATCGGGTGGCCGCATCCAAACATGTGGACGGGTCGCTCGGGTGGAAGAAGTGGAAGGGTGGCCATCATGATCTTCGCATACTCCTTGTAGCGCTGCTGTTCCATGACGGGCACAATCCCACCGATGGGATGGACAGCAAAGGGATGGGCACCCATGAGTTGGGCGCTGATGTGACGCAATTCTCTGAAGACACCGCCTTGAACCGGACCGTTCAGCATCGTATCCTGTGCTGCCTCAAGGCTCTGTGCAGCCCGTGCATCGGTCTGGCGCACGGCGTCCTCTACTTCGGTGGCCTTCATGTCAGGTCGAGAAAAAACGTCCAACATCGTGGCGATGTCAACGCCAATGGAACGCTGGAAGGCAACGATTTCCTCAACACCCACTTCCACATCGCCGTACACATAGGACTGAAAGGTGCCAGAATCCGTCATGATGACGCCAGGAAAATCAAGCAGGGCGTGAACACCTTCACTCTGAGCCGTGCTGCGGAGGTCGTCGTGCTTCCACATGATGTAGGAGTTCGTGATGAGTGCTTGAATGCCGTACTTGTCCCACATGACACGGGGTTCGATGGTTCGGATGTTGGGGTTGACCACCGGCAAAAGAGCGGGTGTCTCCAGGACGCCGTGGTGGGTGTGCAGACGTCCAAGACGTGCTCGACCGTCTCGCTGGGTGATTTCGAAGCGACCGTGGTCTTGGTCTCGGCAAGACGCAGGGTCCTCTCGCCTACCGTCGTTCCAAGCGGTCATGTCCTCGCCTCTTGTGGCTCTTTTTTCAAAGGCTCGGCTCCTTATTCGTTCGGTTCCGATGAGGGCATGTCAACGAATTCGACCGCTCCGTGGGCGAGAATGAATTCACGGCCCAAGTCGTCAAAGGTATCCAAGAGAGCGGAGGAGAAGCGAATGCGAGCAATTTCCTTATCGCCCTCAAGGTCGGTTTTGACGCCCTCCAGAGTTCCAGGCGCCGCTCCGCAGGAGAGGCAGGCTCCCGTCAAGTCCAGAACAAGGTCGAGTTGGTTGTCGATGAGTTCGGTTTGAGACACGGCGATGCCGCCACCATGGCCGTCCAAGGCGGCTCGGACGGCTCCAAGCCGAGCGAGCAGTGCAGGGACAAAATGTTCCGACTCATGCACGTCGAACAATGAGAGGTTTCGCAGGCGCTCCTCTTCAGCGGGGTCGGTGGTTTCGGCCACACGGCGGGCGGCTTCAGCCTCCATGGCTGCCTTTGCTTCAGCGGCGTATTTCGCCACCAAATCGTCGTCCATGACCGTGCTTCGACCTGTTCAACTTCAATCCTCGCATGCCGTCGGGTGCGGCGCGAACGGTTTTGTAGCGTGGTGTTGGTCTTCTTTTGGAAACTACATCCCTTGATAAAGGAGAGACGAGAGGCCAACACAGGGATGACCATGGCCGAAGAAATTCTGCGGGTTGAGGACCTCCATGTGAGCGTCGACGAGACGCCCATCCTCAACGGCATGAGTTTGACCATCAATCGAGGAGAAATCCACGTCATCATGGGGCGCAACGGTGCCGGAAAATCCACCTTGGCCAGCGTCATCATGGGTCATCCAGCCTACGAAATCACCAAGGGAAGCATCCACTACATGGGCACGAACATTGACGAAATGAGCGTCTTTGAGCGAGCACGTGCAGGCATGTTCCTTTCGTTCCAGTACCCTGCCGTCATCCCCGGCGTTCAAGTCGGCACTTTCCTGAAGAAATCCGTTCAATCGGTTCGAGACGAACCCCTCAAAGGTCGTGAATTCCGCAAAGAGCTCAACGCCGCCATGCAATCTCTTGAAATGGAAAAATCGGTTCTCTCTCGCTACGTGAACGACGGCTTCAGCGGAGGAGAGAAGAAGCGTCTAGAAATCCTTCAGATGCTCTTGCTCAAACCAACCTTGGCCCTGCTGGACGAAACCGATTCTGGGCTTGACATCGATGCGCTCCGAATCGTGGCAAAAGGCATCAACAGCGTCGCTCCGGAAGCAGGTTGCCTCATCATTACGCATTACCAGCGCTTGCTCGACCACGTTCAACCGCATTTCGTTCACGTCATGATCGACGGCACCATCGTTGAATCCGGCGGCCCGGAACTGGCGCTCAAACTTGAAGAACAGGGCTATGAATGGCTTGAATCAACTGCGGGGGCCTGACCATGAGCGACGAAGCACGTGAGGCGGTCGGCGACTACCAATTCGGTTTCCACGACCCAGAAAACGCAACCATTCGCTTTGACAAGGGCCTCTCCGAACAGGTGGTTCGGGACATTTCAGCGCTCAAGGACGAGCCTGAGTGGATGACCGACATCCGCGTTAAAGCCTACCATCACTTCATGGAACGTGAAATGCCCGACTGGGGCAATTGCGGCGAACTCAACAACATTGACTTTGACAACGTGACCTACTTCCTTCGTTCCTCTGACGCTACGGAGAAAGACTGGGACGATGTTCCAGACGACATCAAGAACACCTTCGACCGCCTCGGTATCCCCGAAGCTGAACAGAAGTGGTTGGGCGGCGTCACGGCCCAATACGAATCCGAAGCGGTCTACCACTCCATTCGCGAAGACCTCGAGGCCCAAGGCGTGCTTTTCCTCGACATGGACAGCGGTCTCAAGGAACACCCCGAAATCGTGAAGCAATACTTCGGTACGGTCATCCCTTACAGCGATAACAAGTTCTCGGCGCTCAACACGGCGGTCTGGTCCGGCGGCTCGTTCATCTACGTGCCAAAAGGCGTTCACGTTGAAATGCCCGTCCAAGCTTACTTCCGAATCAACGCCCAAAACATGGGTCAGTTCGAGCGCACCCTCATCATCGCCGACGAAGGGAGCAGCATCCACTATGTCGAAGGCTGCACGGCACCCACCTACTCCACCGATTCCTTGCATTCTGCCGTGGTCGAACTCATTGCCATGAAGGGCGCGAAGATTCGATACTCCACCATCCAGAACTGGTCGGCCAATGTCTACAATCTGGTCACCAAGCGAGGTGTGGCTCACGAAAACGCCACCGTGGAATGGGTTGACGGCAACATCGGTTCCAAGTTGACCATGAAGTATCCCGCCGTTTTGCTCAAGGGTGAAGGTGCTCACGCCGAAGTCATCTCTGTGGCCTATGCCGGTGCGGGTCAACACCAAGACGCCGGTGCCAAGGTTCACCACCTCGCACCCAACACCACATCCAACATTCTCTCGAAGTCCATTTCCAAGAACGGCGGTCGCTCCTCCTACCGAGGAATGCTTCAGGTGACGCCCAAGTCACACGGTTGCCGCTCAAAGATCGTCTGTGATGCCCTCATGCTGGACAGCGACTCTCGCTCCGACACCTACCCGACGATGGAAGTCGGAAACTCAACCGCTGACCTCGAGCACGAAGCCAGCGTCTCCAAGGTCTCAGGCGACCAACTGTTCTACCTCATGAGCCGTGGATTCTCCGAAGAGGAGGCGATGGGTCTCATTGTCAACGGGTTCTTTGAGCCGTTCACCCGTGAACTCCCGATGGAATACGCCGTGGAACTCAACAAGTTGCTCGAGTTGGAAATGGAGGGTTCCATCGGATGAAGTATGCCGACATGGCCGTTCCCTCCCGTGCTCTTCATCTGTGGCGATACACTCCATGGGCACGCATTCACCCGTCCAAAGTTGACGAGGTCCCCGAGGCCACGGGTGTTCGTTTCAACGCTCTTGAAGGCGGAACGCTCGTTGAGGGTGCCCCTCGAATCGTGAACGCCGACGACATCGGGCGTGTGTTCCTGAGTGAACTTGGCGGGTCTGCCTGGACGTTCGAATCCACGGGTGCGGACGCCATCGTTCACATTCAAGCCGTCGCTTCCGGACACGTGGCCGTTGGCCATTTGCATCTTTCCTTGAAGCACGACGTGGCCGTCATGCTCCACCTTTCCGGCGAGGCCGACTGGACCGGGCTTCACATCACCGGTGAGATTGGAGGCAACGTTCGTGCAGCCTTTGGCCTCGTCAATGAATTGTCATCAAACGGCAAACTTCTGCATTGTGAGGACTGGACGATTCCCCGTGATGCAACACTCGAACTTGCCGGTCTGTCCATCGGTGGGTTCCGCTGCAAGAGCGATATCCGGACCCGTTTTACGGGCAGCGGAGCCGCTCTCACGCAAGCGATTTCCGTTCACGGTGCAGGCCAGCGCCATGTCGACCACCACATCGAAATTCACCATGATGTACCTCATACCGATTCCGCTCTCAACGTTCATGCCGCTTGCGACGGTCAGAGTCATTCCATCGCGACCGGCCTACTGACCATCGCCGAGCGAGCCAACCACTGCGACGCCGGCCAGGTGTTCAAGAATCTCCTGCTCTCCGAGAAGGCCCGAGCTGAGGCGATTCCGGAATTGGAAGTGCTCGCTGACGAAGTCGCGGCCGCCCACGGTGCGGCAAGTGCTCCAGTTGACAGTGACCAACTCCACTACCTGATGAGTCGTGGTTTGGATGAAGATTCTGCGGTGGCCTTGTTGATTGAGGGTTTCATGCAAGACGGGTTCTCAACCCTTGAGCACCAAGCCCTCGTCGATGAAATGCGCACTCGACTGACGGTGCATCTTGAATGCGAATTGAAGAGGTGAGCACGTGGCACTCCGAGATCAATTTCCTATCCTTCAGCGTGAGGTGAACGGCTACCCGCTCGTCTATCTCGACAACGCTGCGACCACCCAGAAGCCGCAGGTTGTCCTCGACGCCATGAACGATTACTACTCCCAATCCAACGCCAACGTTCACCGAGCGGTTCACACCCTTGCAGGGGAGGCGACCGAAGGCTACGAATCCTGCCGACGTAAACTCAAGCAACGCTTCAATGCAGACAAGGTCATCATCACAAGCGGCACGACGGAGGGCATCAACCTCGTCGCTCATGCGTGGGGACGGGCGAACCTCGTGAAGGGGGACGCCATTGTCCTGACCGAGATGGAACACCACTCCGACATCGTCCCGTGGCAAATGCTGGCTGAGGAGCGAGGCGTCGAGTTGCGTTATGTGCCCGTCACCCAACACTTCACCCTCGACATGGAGGCGTTCCACCACGCCCTCGAGGGCGCGAAACTCGTCTGTGTGGTTCACACCTCCAATGTGTTGGGTGTTCGCAACCCGCTGGAAGAAATCATCGCCGCCTCGCACGCCGCCGGAGCAAAAGTCCTCATCGACGCGGCGCAAGGTGTGCCGCATTCAACGGTTGATTTCGCCTCATTTGGCGCCGATTTCATGGCCTTTTCTGCACACAAAATGTGCGGCCCCACCGGCATTGGCGCCCTGCTTGTTCAGCCTGAGACCTTTGAGGAAATGCAGCCTTTCATGGGCGGGGGCGACATGATTGAAACCGTCACCACCGAAGGTTCCACCTACCAGACCAACGAACACAAGTTTGAGGCTGGCACACCTCGCATCGCCGAAGCCATTGGATGGTCGGCGGCGCTGGATTGGATGGATTCCTTTGATTTGGACGCCGAACACGCCCGTCTGGTCAGCATCGCCTCTTGGGTGGCTTCGGAACTTCGAGACATGGGCATGACCGTATACGGCCGGCATGGGGAGCATGACGCCGCTGTGGTCTCGTTCCTTCATCCAACCATCAACAGCGAAGACATGGCCCACCTCCTCGATTCCCGTGGGTTCGCTGTGCGAACCGGCCACCACTGCGCACAACCGCTTCTCAATCGTCTTGGCATCACCGGAACCGTCCGTGCCTCCTTCTACGTCTACAACACCCGAGAAGAGGCAGAAGGGTTGGTGCAAGAACTTAAGGAAATCACGGAGAAATTCGCATGACGTTCTATCCCGAAGCCCTCCAAGAGTTGGTTGAGGAGTTCCAGGAAGTTGAGGACAAGCGAGAGCGTTTGGAGATGCTCTTTGAGCTGGCCGATGAGATTGTGGAATTGCCCGCTAGCCAGTGGTCCGAGGAGACCCGTGTTCGAGGTTGTCAATCCGAGGCTCACGTCCGCGTTTCCATTGAGAACGGTCTGGTTCATTTCTTCGGTGCAGCCGACGCCAAGTTGGTACAGGGCTTGATGGGCGTGTTAAGCATCGCCATTGAGGGGTTGACACCTGCGCAAGCCGTGCTGATTCCCGTAGACTTCGCTCAAGAAATGGGGTTGACCAACACCTTGACGCCCAGCCGTTCCAACGGTTTTCGAAACATGTACGACAAGGTGATGAACGAGATTCGTACAAGCGTGGAGTGAGCCATATGACGACCAAAGAAGCCGTGATGGACAAGTTGGACGATGTGGAAGACCCCGAGTTGGAACTCTCCATCGTGGAATTGGGTCTCGTGTACGATGTCCGATTTGAGGAGAAGGACGAGGGCCTTCATGCCGAGGTCGACCTGACGCTCACCTCACCCGGTTGTCCTGCTGCCCCTGAGATCATGGCGGCGGCTCACCGTGCAGCATTGCAGACCGACGGTCTGTCCTCCGTCCACATCAACCTCGTCTGGACGCCCCGCTGGGACCCGAAGGTCCACGCCAGCGAAGATGCTCGCATGGACATGGGCATTTGGGATTAAATTTTCAGCGCCGTACAAGCGTGAACAATCTTGAAGGCTCATACGAACGCCCTAGGGCTGTGCGACCTGTTCACCTTCTGGTTCTGTTGGTCGCCTTGATGCCGCTGACCGGATGTCTCGGCGGGGCTTCCTCCTCCGAGGAGCAAACGGGTTCCTACATCGTTGAGTCCACCCTTACTTCCATCGAAGTAGAGGCGAAATCCGCCTACTATCAAGACGGCCAAACCGTTGAATGGAGCGTTGATTCTTCTAATTTTAATGACGCCATTGATGCTGCCGGGGGTAACGTCGTCGGTGTGCTTCTCTCACTCACCTACGGTGAGGACGAAACTTCCGGAGGTCCCGTTTGCACGGGTGGGGAGGCCAATGCACCCGACACCATCACGGGTGCGAGCACCAAGGGGGAATGGTCCCTCTCCAATTCAGGACAAAACCCAGGTTCGCACGACGTCAACCTTACCTGGCACAACCAATCTCTGCTCTCCGGTGTGATCGAGGGGTTGACCAAGAGTGAGATTGAATCTCAACTCGCCTTTGGTGAAGATGCCCTTGGCACCTACGACTTGAGTGTCAACGTCGATGCGGAGGCCTTCAACGGGGCGCTCTGTTCCCACAACGACGACGGGGAAGAAGTCGCCACGGTGGTCAGTTTGTTGGTGCTCGATTTCACCGTCCTCAACGAAGACGGCGAGGCCATCACGACCATGGCAGTTGGCGACGGTTCCCTCCCCTTGTTCCTGTTTGCAGCCTGGATTTTTCCTGTGGTTGGCTTCATCGGGTACGTCTCAATCAAGCAGCGAGACCGCTTCCACCTTGATCTTGAGTTTGGTGCGCCGGAAACCGAAGTTGCCGAGGGTGAATCCACCTCCGACGGCGAAACCCTGGTGGACAGTTATCGAGCACGTGTCATCACCCTCTCTCTGCTCTATGTCGCTCAGGGCGTTCCATGGGGCTTCATCACCGTCACGATGGTAACCTTCCTTGCGGCTGAGGGTGCTGACGCTGGCGACCTTGCCTACTTGCTGACGCTCGGCACGCTGCCGTGGTCGTTCAAGTTCCTCTGGGGCCCCATCATTGACCGCTTCCAAATCCCCGAACTTGGCCGTCGTCGTCCGTGGATACTCATCGCGCAAACGGGCATGGTGGCGCTGCTTGTCACCATGCTTCTTGTCCCCGATTTGACCAACAACATCTCGCTGCTTGGCGCCCTGTTCTTCGTCTACAACGTGTTCACGGCACTGCAAGATGTCTCGACCGATGCCCTGGCCGTGGACGTGCTCCAATCCCATGAGTTTGAGCGTGTGAACAGCTACATGTTCACCGCCAAATCGCTTGGAGGTGTCATTGGGGGTGCCGGTCTGGGCACCATCATCGGCA
>JBMYQB010000011.1:0-45111 GCA_049600935.1 Candidatus Poseidonia sp. | reverse complement strand
CCATTCAATTGACTCGAGTTGGCCTGAATATTAGGTGAATCTCTACGAAGTAATTAAAAAATTAATTATTGTTTGATCGGAGAATAATTAATCTTCATTAGTTGAAACTTCTTCGGGCTCTGGGAGTGAAATCTTAGCGACTGGTTGTTCGTCCTCCTCATCAAATGTAAAGTCGGTTGAACCACCTTCCCAAGATCGAACCTCATCGGATTCGTCAAAGCTTTCCTCTGGTATTGTAGCATTTGGCCCCACAGAGTAGATGCTCGGGTCAATTGGTTGCTGATTCACCAACTCCCGTTGTTCAGTTGGCGTTGGTGCTTCCCGTTCTTCCATGATGCCACCTGCATGAAACGTACCGCATTCGGAACAGCGGTACATCCCCTTACGATCAAAACAACCGCATACGGGACAGACGGCATAACCGTGCAGTTGATCGAGCGGGTCTTTTTTCGCCATACGCTCACTCGATGAACATGTCTTCCTGATAGCCGGTTACAAGGTCGCCTGTGCCGTCCTCTTCAATGGTGACCGTTTCCTCGTCATCGTCAAATTCAATGATGGTTCCAAACACTTCTTCGTCATCCAACATCAGGCCAATGTGGGAGCCGATGTCAATGGCATCTTCTTCTCCATCTTCATCACCATCACCGTCATCTTCTTCCTCGTCTTCATCTTCATCTGCGTCATCATCGACAATCTCTTCGTGCTCGTCGTGGTCCTCATCGCCTGATTCGTTTTCTGACTCCTCATCAACTTCGCCTTCGGGGTCAACTGATTCAGCAGCGTCGGCCTTGTCATCCGCGAACTCCCTCATGGCTTTGGCACGCGCACGCCATCCTGGGACACGGACCAAGTGCAAAAACAGAGAAGCAGCGAGGCCAATGGTTGCTAGCGCCATGAGAAGAATCCCATCCCAATAGAAGCCCATTGGCATTGACAGTGAGCCGTTGGCTCCTGCGAAGGGGGTAAGTGAATTCCGACAACCATCTTGTTGGTACTTCTCATCGCACGGATAGATGTCGCCTTCCTGAATATTTCCACTCGGTATGAGGCCTGAATCGTTGGGATCGTAAGCAATGTTTCCGCCAGAACCATCAACAATACCAAACATGGCATTGGCCAAGAAGACGGCGATGAGCAGCCCAAATCCTACGTGAAGAATGGGCCAAACGCTGTCGTTCCATGTCTTGGACATCATACGCTTTTGCCAAACGGTCGGGAATTCCTTCTCCGGAGCATGGGCTTCTATGGCCTCTTCGTGGTCTTCCAACTCCTCCATTGAACCAATAAATTCGGTGATGTCAATGAGGCCATCGCCATCGACGTCAACGCCAGTCATAATGGCGTCCACGTCCTCAAGTTCAAGCACGTCACCGTACTTTTCGGCAAGCATTGTTGTGAGTTCTACCATCGAAATTTGGCCATTGCCGTCTGCATCAAGCTCGTTAAACAGCCGCTGGGCTGAGATGTCATGTTCATCCATCATTTCAGCAAGTGCAATGAGTGGATGGGGTTTGTCTTCATCCTCCTCATCGGTCTCTTCATCTTCAACGTCTTCTTCCTCCTCTAGGTCAAAGTCTTCGTCGTCAATACCAACGACGGCCATTCCGCCTTCATCATCGGAGTCGGCTTCCTCCTGGTCATTATCCTGAGTGTCGTCATCAGATGATTCTTCGTCTGTTTCTTCAGCCTCATCTTCGTCTGCATCGACGGCTTTGTCTTCGCTTGCGTCCTTCGTAGGTTCTTCCTCGTCGGATTGCTCCTCCTCGACGTCTTCCTCAACCTGTTCCTTGGCGGTTTCAGTTTCATCCTCATCCGATTCAGAATCATCCTCAGCTGTTGTTTCTTCTTCCGAGGACTCAGTCGTCTCGCCCATCAGAATTTGGTCAAATTCATCGAGGTCGATGACGCCGTTTCCGTCTGCATCAATTTCAGCCACCAATCGTTCAATTTGGGAAGGGGGTAAATCTGCGAGGTTGAGGCTAAGTAGTCCTTGCTTGAGTTCATCAGAATCGATGGTTCCATCACTGTTTTCATCGAATTTTTCAAACAATTTTCGAATGTTGATGCCAGTATCCGCAATCCATTGGCGTAGGATGTCGACGACATCATCCGCAACGAACAATACGCCACATTCAGGGCATCGTGTAGAGTCCAATGGAACAAGGGCTTGACACGCGCCACACTCGCCCAAGGCGTCTTCCGACACCCCAGAAAAGTTTGTCCCACATTCTGGACATTCGCTCGAGTCAAGTGGAATGACTGCTCGGCATGCGCCACATTCAGCCATGGCCACTTGGTCATTTTCTTCATCCGTCATGTTTCCACCGGCTAGACCACGACGACTGGCAATATAATGATTGATGGCTGAGCGCTTGTTTGAACAGTAATTCCTTAGAACGTCCGTCAACGCACAAGGGTAAGGGGGTTGATTCTGTGTCAGGCTTACAGATGTTTGATTCGAAGTCCCCTTCCGAGACCTATCTCGCCATTGATGCTCATATTGAGGCGGCCGAACATGCCGTGCATTGCTACAGTCGTCTTCCGATGCGCCAACTCCTTCGCCACGTCTCTTCGAATAAAGCAGAAATGTGGTGGCTTTCCGAACATGAGACGCCACGATCCATAACGCCAACAACCGAGGCCATCTTTGACCACATTAATCAAGGAACAACGCAGCCAACAACGCTTATCGTTGTTGAGGGGATTGATTGGCTCGTTTCAAAGACCAACGAACAAACGGTCATGAAACTCATGCAGGACCTCGATGAACTGGCCCGTTCACGAATGTTTTCCGTGATTTTTCCCGTTGACTCGCTTTCATTGAATGCTATGTTCTGGGCACGACTATGCAGTTTGGCACCAAAGTTTCAATCAGTTCATGAGGTCTCCGCCGATGAAGACATCCTTGTCGAAACCGACCATCCTGATGTCATCGAAGACAACGATGACGCCGCCAGGGTTGACCAGAGCCATTCTCCAGACATTGTCCATCTGGTTGATTTACCATCGCTTGGATTTACGCATACGATACTGGCTCGACGGATGCTCCAATGGAAGCGTATGGGATTTGATTTGTCAGCCCTCGAACCCGCTCTCTCGATGAACGATATGAACGAAGCACACGGGCTCTATGCCGTGGTGGAACGAGACATCAAGACAGCCATTGATGGATTGCGCCTTTTGGAACATGAGCGAGAACGGTTGACGGTGACTGAGCGCGAACTGTACAATTACAGACTCATGGCATTGAATGAGGTCCCCGAAACCATCGAAGAACTCACGGCGCTCCTCTCATCTCGGTAGGCGTCCGTGCTCAGCTTCCAGCCGGGCCAGCCAAGCACCGTCCTTCAACAACATGGCGAGTTGTTTGAGTTCTGCAGACGTTGAACGGTCCCCTGCAAGCGGTTCGGATACCGTCCGAACACAATTCGTAAGGGACACAACATAAGGTGATGAAGGGATGTTCGCATGTTCGAGTGCCTCTGATGCAATCAACAACTCACAGGCTAAAATTTCTGACAGCCGATGAACGCCTGTACGAAGGTTGAATGCTGCGGTGGCACCCATGCTCACATGGTCTTCTTGTCCAGCTGACGTACTGGTAGAGAATGCTGAGCGAGGAGCAGCATGGCCGTGAAGTTCTGCGAGTGAAGAACCTGCAACATATTGGACGATCATTAATCCCGATTCCAATCCAGAATCCTTTGCAAGGAAGGCTGGCAATTGACTGCGAGCAGGGTCGAGCATCTGGTCCATTCGTCGTTCAGAGATTGAACCAAGTTCAAACAACGCAAGGCTCATCGCATCGCAGGTGAGGGCAACAATTTCTCCGTGAAAGTTGCCTTGTGATACGACCTCGTGGGGGCCAGGGTTGCTCGGATTTGGAAATATGAGCGGATTATCTGTAGCGCTGTTGAGCTCAATGCGTAGCATGTCGTCCAATCGCATGAACGACTCGTAAACAGCACCATGGACTTGTGGGGCACAACGGAAGGAATAGGGGTCTTGCACACGGTCACAGGACTCATGATCTTTGAGAATTAAGGATTGAGCGAGGACGGTCCTTAGCCGATGAGCGACCATTGACTGCCCGGGATGGGGGCGCGCATCGTGGATGTCATTTCGAAACGGCGTCAAACTGCACCTACGAGCGTCCATGGAGGTTGCGAGAATCAAATCTGCAAGAATCAACAAGCTACTGAGTTCTTGGTGTGCGATGATGGCATAGGCCGTCATTTGACTCGTGCCGTTAATCAACGACAAACCGTCCTTTGCGGTGAGCTCCACGGGCACCAGCCCCCGCTCAAACAACACCTGTTCCGTGGGCACAGCCTGGCCGTCAACAAGGACATGACCCTCTCCAATGAGTGCCAATGCGAGATGGGAGAGAGGGGCAAGGTCACCACTTGCTCCAAGACTTCCGATTCGTGGTATGACTGGATGAATGTCGTTGTTCAGATATAAGACAAGTTGGCGAATACAATCGGGATGGATGCCTGAGTGGCCCTTGCACAGTGAATTCAGCCGAACCACCATCATGGCCCTGACGGCTTCAACCGTCATGTTCTCACCAAGTGCAGTTGCATGGGAACGAATCAAATTGATTTGTAGAGCAGAAAGATCGTCAGACGAGATGCGTTCGTGAACCAACGCACCAAATCCTGTGTTAATGCCGTACACGGTTTCACCTGTCGCTACGATACGCTCAACCACAGAACGAGCAGCATGAATGCCAGGCCATGCATCTTGCGATACGTCGATGATGGCTCGTTGTTGTGCAACCATCATCACTTCTTGTGGAGACATTGTGGAACCGTCTGCGAATACGGTTGGCTTTTCAGTCATCATTCTACCTCCATGTGTTCCATGATGTCATCATCAACCAAGTGTGGCACGGTTACACGAAGTTGTGGTTCGCGTTCCATGGCCCGTTGAATGGCCGAAAGCGCCCCAGAATTTCTTGCCCAGGCTCGACGGGCTACGCCGTTGTTTACATCCCAATGAAGCATGTTCTCAAGGCGGCGGTTTGCCTCTTCGGTGCCGTCTAAGAGCATCCCGAATCCACCGTTGATGACTTCACCCCAACCAACGCCCCCTCCGTTATGGAGGCTGACCCATGTTGCACCTCGAAAGGCATCACCTATGGCATTGTGGACCGCCATATCCGCTGTGAACATCGAACCGTCTCGAATGTTCGCAGTTTCTCGGTACGGGCTATCCGTGCCCGAAACATCATGATGGTCTCGGCCAAGGACTATTGGAGCTGATATTTCACCGGATGAAATCGCATGATTCATCGCCATGGCAATTTTTCGTCGCCCTTCATCGTCCGCATAGAGAATTCGCGCTTGACTACCGACCACGAGTTGATTCATGCCCGCTTGTTCAATCCAACGCAGGTTATCGCTGATTTGTTGGCGAATGTCCCCGGGGGCATCTTCTAGCATCTCACGAAGGACCTTAGCGGCTATGGCATCGGTCTTCTCAAGGTCGGCTGGGTCGCCGCTGGTGCACACCCATCGGTATGGACCAAATCCGTAATCAAAGCATAATGGACCCATGATGTCCTCGACGTATGACGGGTATCGAAACGAGCCGTCGGTATTGATGACATCTGCGCCAACCCTTGATGCTTCCAGCAGAAAGGCATTTCCATAATCCCAAAAATACATGCCGCGTTCAGCCATCGTATTGACCGCGCGAGCATGTCGTCGCAATGTTGCTTGAACTTCTTCTTTGAATCGGTCTGGCTGCTCCGAGAGCATCGCCGCACTCTCCTCATAGGTTCGATCTGCAGGGAAATAACCACCTTGGTAGGGATTATGCAGGCTGGTTTGGTCGCTGCCAAGGTCGACATGAATGTCCCTCTCAACACAACGCTCCCAAAGTTCGACGATATTCCCTACAAGGCCAATAGAGATGCTCTGGCCAGATTGAGCTGATTCCACCATCATGTCAATGGCTTCGTCAATGGAATGGGTCACGGTAGTTAGCCAACCTTGTTCGTGGCGCTTGTGAGCGGCGTGTGCGTTCGTTTCAGCAATGATGCAGGCGGCACCTGCGATTGTTGCCGCTTTCGCTTGTGCGCCGGACATCCCCCCAAGTCCGCTGGTGATGAAGGTCACGCCGGATAGATCCGATGCATCATCCAAACCGAGGTGAAGTCGAGCGGCGTTGAGTAAGGTGATGGTGGTGCCGTGAACAATGCCCTGGGGCCCGATATACATGTAGGAGCCAGCGGTCATTTGACCGTATTGAGAGACACCCAGCGCATTCATTCGTTCATAATCTTCCGGACTCGAATGGTTTGGGATGACCATGCCGTTTGTAACGACCACCCTGGGTGCATCCCTGTTCGATGGAAACAGGCCGAGTGGATGGCCAGAGTACATGACAAGTGTTTGCTCGTCGTTCATTTCACACAGATATTTCATCACCAACCGATATTGGGCCCAGTTCTGAAACACAGATCCGTTTCCACCGTAGGTGATGAGTTCATGCGGAAATTGTGCAACATCCGGGTCGAGATTGTTGTGAATCATCAACATGACCGATGCAGCTTGCTTGCTTTTTGTCGGGTAGGTATCGATTGGATAAGCCTTCATCGGATACGAGGTGGGCCGGTAGCGACGCATGAGAATGCGCCCATACGTGTTCAATTCTTCAAGGAATTCGGGTGCCAATTGACGGTGAAAGGCAGGAGGGATGTAGCGAAGTGCGTTACGGAGTGCAAGTCTCTTCTCATCTCCGCTCAAAATTTGCCGCCTATTTGGTGCGTGGTCGACCGACTCATCAATGCCGGGGTGTTCCGGGAGATGGCTTGGAATCCCTTCAACGATGGACGCCTGCATTGCACGTATGTCCGCGTCCATGATTTTCTCACCACAAAGGATGTCTTTGAGGATTGTTCTTATTCTGTTGTTGGAACGCCTTGTGCATAACATCAAAAACAGGCGCCTAGTATCAAAAATCGAAGCCGGATGTCTACCGTAGAGGCCAGTGTTGTAGGGGAAGAGATTTCAGCGACGTCTTCCGTGACGCGGGAATTCAACCTTGTTTTTGGGGCAACGCTCGCCGTCTCGCTTGTGTTTCTCTTTGTTTCGGCCGTCTTTGGAGACGCCTTCGTCAATCTCGTCGTGGACAACGAAAGGGAAAACGATGTTCGCGTACCGGTATGGGAACGATACAAACTCCCCTACCAAACGAACGGTGACTTTGGCGTGGCCCTCGAAGTAGGCCCGTACGATTTACTACCGACAGAAAATGAATGGAATTCTACGCATCACTTCGTTGAATACACGCTGCCGCTCGAAGAGGGCGGTGCGGCACCAAACGGCCTTATCAGCCTCGCCGTATGGCGGCCAAATGTTCCTGAAGGCGTCACCGTGCCAGTCATCGCAGAGAGTGGCCCCTATTTCCAAGAAGCAAGTGTTGAAACGCCATCGATCGAAGTTCCAGGGAGTTGGTTGGGTCAAATGTTCATTGACCAAATACTCCCCCACGGCTATGCCTTTGCTCAAATTTCCGTTTCAGGAACCGGCAGGAGTAACCACTGCATGGACCTGATGGGGAATGCGGAGCAACTTGGAAACGATGCAGCCGTCAGGTGGCTCGGAGAGCAAGCCTGGTCAAACGGTGCGGTTGCTCTCATCGGAAAATCCTACGATGGTAGCACGCCTTGGCAAGCGGCGATGTTCGGTGCAGAACATGATTATCTGAAGACGATCGTTCCAATTTCCGGGCTCATCGGTGTCAAGGAACTCATGTGGAAAAACGGTTCGTCTGAAGCACGTGCACCGATTATGCACAACGGAGTATACGGCTCCTACGGCATCGATGGAGACGAAGAAGACTATCAGAATCTTTGCCCGGATTATATCATTGGGCCAGGTACTGGCGTAAGCGCTTACATGTTCGGTTCGGAGGTCGCAGGCACCTACTGGGAGGAACGGTACTTCCTCGACCGGGTGCTCGAGAACTACCAAGGGAGCGTTTACTTGATTCAAGGCATGCATGATTGGAACGTTGACCCACACATGGCCGTCCCGACCATCAATCGGCTCATCGACGGCGGTATCGAAGCCCGTGGATTGTTTGGGCAATGGGACCATGATTACCCAGACCGTCCCGTGCAACTTGACGACCGGTCTGAACTGGGCGGCCGAGGAGGTGAAGCCTTTCCAGAGATGATTCGATTTGATTGGATGCAAGACATGCTGGAATGGTTTGACTACTACCTCAAAGGAATCGGGGAGCAACCGGGTCAATGGATTGAAATTCAGTCCAATCAAGGTTCATGGCGCATTGAAAACCGCTATCCTCCAGCCGATGCAACAGAACTGCTCTTCGAACTCGGGAACGACATGACCAACATCGCCGGAACCACAACAGTCCTGCCCGATGCATCGTCTGGACCCGTTTGGGAAACGCCACCCTTGGAAAATGACCTCTACATCGCAGGTATGCCACGCGTTCATGTCGACGCCACGACCGCAACGTTGGGTGGCCAACTCTACGCACTGTTGGAAGATTGTGACGACCAAAGTAACTGCATCCACCTTGGCCATGCCATCATGGACTTGCGTTACCATGCTGGAGGCGAGGCCATTCAAACTTGGACGCCTGTTGTGGAAACGATCAATGCAAAGATGGAATTTTTCGCCATGGATGCTGAGGTTGAAGCTGGACATGTTCTCAGGTTGACACTGCGGTCAACCGGCGAGGACTACCTACCAGCGAGCACATCATCGGTTGTGTTTATTCAGGAAGGAGCAACTTCAACCCTTCAACTGGACACCTTTGAACCCGAAGACCGTCGATATTTCACCCCACCCGTCTGCACCCACGAGCGTTGTCTTCAGGAAGCCTGAGCCTTGAGGCCTGGGTGGTCGGGTTTCCACATAGAAAACACAATTCCGGAGAGAATCATCACGCTTGAAAACAGCATGATGCCTCGTTGAATGCCAAAATCGGTGTATTCCATCAAATACCCAGCGATGCTGGTTGATGTTGAGAACGCAACGGAGAGAATGAGCATATCGACAGAAAAGACACGCCCTCTGACCTCGTCCTCGACCCACTGCTGGACCATGACGGTCGATAACACCCAATTGGCCCCACTGGCGCTGTGAGCGAGGATGACGAGAACAACCGTCGTCCACAAAGCGTAGGAGACGCTTAATCCAACCAAGAAATACAAACATCCTGAAAGGACGATCAAATAGCCAACGAGTGATGGCCACATTTCTTCGTTGGTGAAATAGGCCCGTGCCAAAATGGGGCCGAGGCCTGTACCAACGCCACGTGCAAAGAAGAACAATCCAAATCCAAAGGCCGCACCGTAGCCGTCAACATCTGCCCCCATGAGGACCAAATAAACACCAGCCAACCCTCCACCTGCGATGTTCCACGATGCTTTGGCAAAGACAATTCGGAACAGCGGAGGTTGGCTCCTGATACGAAGCCAACCGCGTTTGATGTTATGGAGGGCCGTTGAGAACAAAGGTCCTTTGACGGATTCTTCAATCGTCTGAGGTAAAGTGAGATTGACGAGGAACAGAGTGCTCAGAACAAACGTGAGGGAGTCGATAATGAACGCCGCATCGGTGCCCCAGATTGATACAACAATACCGCCGAGCATGGCACCGATACAGAGCGCTGTTGACCATGAGGCTGCGTCCAGAGCATTGGCCGTCGCCAAATCTTCTTCAGAGACGATATTTGGAAGCGATGCTCGTTCCGCCGTCATGTAAACGCCGTGAAGTATCATCATCACTCCTGAGAGGCCGATCATCCAAACGATATCGTTGGCATCGTTCACCAAAAGGAAACACAGAGCAAATCCTGCCTGTAGGATGTTTGAGATGACCATCAGACGTTTTCTGTTGTACCTGTCAGCTAACAAACCGATAAGCGGCTGTAAAACAGCAAAACCTGCCATACGAACGGTGAACAACAAACCGAGGAGAAATTCACTTCCAGTGTATTCGAGAATGAGCAAGAACAACGCAATGGTGTTGAACCATTGTCCCAGCATTGAAACAACTGCTGCAGTCCAAAGTCGTCGAAACTCCTTGTTTTCGCGAATCAGCGAAAGGTAAGAGCGTTGCTTCATTCCTCTTCCGCTCCGTTGGAGGTTTGAGGTGATGAGAGTGTGCAAACAATCCATTTCGACGTAGGCGTGTTTGAAATCGCTGCTGTTGAGTGCAACGGTACGAGGCTGTTGGCTTCTGGGAAGTAGGCAGCCAGGTTCCCTCTTGGTAGGTCATATGGGACGAGCAACCAATCGTCTGAGTGTCGTTGTTCGTCTCCAAAATGACTCGTGATTGAGACGTTTTGCCGGGATTTCCACCCACGCTCGACCATATCATCCGCATTCATGAACAACACTCTGCGATTTCCTTTCACCCCGCGATATCGGTCATCAAGGCCGTAGATGGTGGTGTTGTACTGGTCGTGACTTCGCAACGTCATCAAGACGAACTGATCCTTTCCTACGCTGACGTCTGGAAGGGGGTGCGTCATAAATTGGGCCTTTTCGGAGGGCGTTGAAAAAGTTTGACTGTCCCTCGGAGGATTCGGTAGTGCAAAACCGGAGGCTTGACGAACGCGGACATTGTACTCATCAAAACCGGATAGCGACCGTTCCATGAGGTCGCGGATTAGGTCATAATTCTCAGCAAGCCCCCTCCAATCAAGGTGTTCATCTCCAACCGTAGCGTGGGCCAGTTGAGAAACAATCCAGGGCTCACTGCGAAGGTCCGGTGATGCAGGCGTCAAACCACCCGTCGAGCGGTGAACAATCCCCATCGAGTTTTCCACCGTCACAAATTGCTCACCGGACACCTGAATGTCTTTTTCTGTTCGGCCAAGACATGGCAAAATTAGTGCTTCCTTTCCTGTGATGAGATGAGAACGGTTGAGTTTTGTTGAGACTTGAACGGTGAGGCCCACCTTGCGGAGAGCGTTCGCCGTCACATCCGTATCCGGTGCCGCAGACAGGAAATTGCCGCCCATGCAAAAGAACACGTCAACCAAGCCCTGATTCATGGCGTCAATCGCGTGGACAACATCATACCCGTGTGTGCGTGGCAAATGGAAACCCAGTCCTTCCTCCAAGCGGTCCAAAAACTGGTCAGTGGGGGCCTCCCATATCCCAACGGTTCTGTCCCCTTGAACGTTTGAATGGCCGCGTACAGGACAGACTCCAGCTCCTTTTCGCCCAATATGGCCGTTCATGAGCAGCAGGTTGACGACTTCCTGTATGACAGCAACGCCGTTTCTGTGTTGCGTTAATCCCATGGCCCAACACGCGATGGTCGCTCTCGATGATGCGAGCATGCGACCTGCCTGAGCGATAGCGACTTTCGAAAGGCCCGAATCTCGCTCGATATCATCCCATGATACGGACTTCACCGCCTCAATCATGGCTTCGTATCCTTCGGTTTTAGACGAGATGAACGACTCGTCAATGGCCTTCTCTTGAAGTTGAATTTTGATGAGCCCTTTCATCAAGGCAGCATCTCCACCGATGCGCACAGGAAGATGAATATCGGCAAGCGTTGTGGATTTGAGATTCCCTTTCATGTAGTCCTGTGGATGTTTGAATCGAGTGAGTCCCGCTTCCGGCAGGGGGTTGACGTGAATGATGTTTGCACCGTTGTGTTTTGCATCTCTCAGTGCCGTGAGCATTCTCGGATGATTGGTTCCCGGGTTTTGTCCGATGACCATGATCACATCAGCATGATTGAAATCTTCGAGTGTGACGGTGCCCTTGCCAATGCCGATGGTTTCTACCAAGCCCTTTCCACTCGATTCATGACACATGTTTGAACAATCTGGAAGGTTATTTGTTCCGTAGGCCCGGACAAAGGCCTGGTAAAGGAATGCTGCTTCATTGCTCGTTCGCCCGGACGTGTAAAAGACAGAGCGGTCAGGCCCATCTGTGGCGTTCAGGGCGTTGGCGACTTTTGCAAAGGCATCGTCCCATGAAATAGGCCGGTAGTGGGACGAATCGGCCGCTAGGAAAACGGGATGCGATATACGACCGAGGCGATTGAGTTGGTAATCACTCATTGCGCTGAGTTGTTGAAGGCTCATCGTCCCCAAAAATTCTGGCGTTACCTTTGCCTTCATGGCCTCATCGGCAACGGCTTTCGCCCCGTTTTCACAGAATTCAAAGGTTGTTCGGTGGTCTGGGTCTGGCCAGGCACAACCTGGGCAATCAAACCCCTCTTTTTGGTTCACCATTCGCAATGTTTTGACGGTTTTTACAGGACCCATCTTCGTCAATCCATGGACGAGAGAAGAAGAGACGGCCGGAAGGCCAGCCGCCTTTGATTTGGGTTTCTTGAGCCTCAACGACACCGCATCGGGGGGAGTACGGGCATGAGGTGGTTCGCGCATGAGGATGCCTCAATTGCTCGGGTGCGACCATCCCTTCTCAATGGTTCCGCTTAAATCGACCTGCAACAGGCCCAATCACCACGGCCTTGTCGGGTTTCGCAAACGATATCAACGTCATATTCGATGCTCTGGCTGTTTCCACGGCGAGGGTTGAAGCAGCTCCTATCGATGCGATGACTGGAATGTTGATGTGAGCGGCTTTGGAGACAATATCCCAACCACAACGTCCTGAAAGCAAGAGCGCCACTGGTTTGCTCCTGTTGCCGCTCAAGATACTGCGCCCTATGGCCTTGTCGACAGCGTTGTGACGGCCGATGTCCTCACAAACGATGGGGGGCTCATTGGGTCCAACGTACAAGCCTGCAGCGTGCATTCCCCCTGTTTCTTGAAACCCGGGTTGTAGTTGACGAAGATCATGAAGGGCTTCGATGATGGTTTGTATCGAGTATGGCAGCGTTTGGTCGTCTACGGAGGGTGTGCGCTTGACAAGATGGTCCAACTCCCCTTGGTCGCAAGCACCACAAGAAGTGGTCACGATCGTTTGACGAGAGGAGAATTGATGCGAGGTCTTGACGCGGAGATCCACTGAAAACTCATCATTGTCTTCAACAACACGATGTGTGACCTTTGAGGTAGATGGGTGAAAGTCCTGCTCAACAGCGAGATGCCCAATGGCAAGTTCCAGAAGGTCATTAGGGGAGGCAAGGAGCGTGGTGATCCTTTCACCGTTAACGATTATGTGGACCAGGCATTCCCTTGCAAACGCCTCGTTGTTAAGCTTCAGTTCATCGTATTCATAACGTTGAACAGGAATTCTCTCAACATTGCTCAAGTCTCCCCCTCCGCAATGAGATGGTTGAGGTCAAAGAATTCAAACTGCAGTTGAACCAATTCAGCGCTCGTATTCGCAGCGGCATAGGCATCCAGAGGCTCCCTGTTTAACTCAAAAAACCGCTGACCCCATCGGAAGGCACCGAGAACTTCGCTGGCTTGTTCTCGCCGACCGAGCAGATAGAGAACTGCTGCAAGGGCCTCAGCCGTTGTTAATTTCCCAGGCTTCCCCCAATTAACAGGGTTAGCAGCGAGAAGAAGAGGGAGCATGCGAGGTTGTAGGCGTGTTTTTTGCATGACAGATGCTACTGAGGGTTCAATGTTGGCCCAACTGCAGTCAAGACCCACAAGGGCACCCCGTTGCTGGGTGAGAAGTTCGTGATCCTCAGGGCCGAAGACCTTCCCACAGAGCGGTTCAAGGATGATGCCTTTTTTTGGCAAGGTGCGTACTGCCTTGTGCAGTTTCATGTCACCCCGTTTCGAAGCAAGAACTGCTGTGTTCTTTTTTGGGTCATCTTGTGCGAGCCACAGCGCGTGTACCGAGACCGGTTGCAATCCATCACCTCAAATCGTTGAGGTAATCGCCAAACGTCATGCCCCGTGATGGGCCAGCATTGACGTGCCGTGATTCTTCAGCGGTTCGTTCTTCCATCAATTTGATGCTAAGAACGCGTTCAAATTTTGTGATGACAGAATCCGTTGGACGTTTTCCCGATTCTGCGGCTTTGACAATGTTGACGGTCTCTGCCATGCGCTTAGCCAGTTGTTGCTGACTCCACTGTCGGTCTTTACGTGCATTCGCGATACGTTTGCCAAAGTCATCCACGAGTTCTTTGTTCGAACGGGTCATGATATCGTTCTTTTTCCGTCGAGGTGGCGAGGATGTAAACGAACGAGATCGCTGAAGCCCTGGTGCTTCTGATTTGGGTGCAAGGTTCATTTTCTCAACGCAGCGGGAGCAAGCAGCTACCTCTGTTTTGCCTGTTCGAACGCGTTTGACGCCCACTTTAACCGCGCCACAGAGTTCACATTCGCCCATGGACATCCTTCCTTGGTTACGCTCTTTGAACCCTTTGATATGTATAATCACAGCAGGATGACGCACACATCTTATAGATGGTCGCCGGTTCACAAGGTTGAGAGTTATGGGAACAGAGGTAGAACGGACCGATGCTAACATGCCCACCACGACGGAGGACGACCTTCGCGCATTGGAGGAGGATTATGCTGCCTTACGCGATGAAACACAACAACTCATCAACGAGCGTACGACGTTAGAGGCTGAAATGCGGACGCTCCGTAAACGCATAGAACGACTCGACGAAAATGTCAATCTACTCAAAATGCCGCCGCTAATCGTTGGCCATATTCAAGACATATTGGACCACGAACGGGCCATCGTTCGTTCTTCGAACGGAACGGTCTTCCAAGTATCCCTCAATCAAAGGCTTGACCCAGACAAACTGAAACCTGGAACACGCGTCGCGCTCAATCAAGACAGTCTATCGGTAGTTGAGTTGCTCCATGAAGCATGGGACCCTATGGTCAGCGGAGCAGAGATGGTCGAAAAACCAACCATCACCTACGATGATGTTGCTGGACTTGACGAACAGGTTGAATCCGTGAGAGAGGCCATTGAATTGCCCTTGGTTAAGCCCGAACTCTTCGAAAAAGTTGGCATCGTCCCTCCCAAAGGTGTCCTCTTGGTCGGTCCGCCCGGTTGTGGAAAAACCCTCCTCGCCAAGGCCGTGGCCAATCATACCGAAGCCACCTTTATTCGAATGGTTGGGAGCGAACTTGCTCAAAAGTACATTGGAGAAGGTGGACGCATGGTTCGCGAATTGTTTTCGCTTGCCAAAGAAAAAGCCCCAAGTGTCATTTTCCTTGACGAAATTGACGCCATCGGCGCCAAGCGTTTGGACGGTTCCACAAGTGGAGATCGAGAAGTGCAACGAACACTCATGCAATTGCTTGCTGAATTGGACGGTTTTGATGCACTTCACGATGTGAAAATTATCGCTGCAACCAACCGCCCCGACATTTTGGATGATGCACTACTCCGCCCAGGGCGGTTTGACAGAGTGATTGAAATTCCAATCCCTGATGATGCATCACGTAAGGCAATTTTGTCCGTCCACCTTGAAAGCATGAACACAAAGAAAGTTAACATCGCAAGAGTGGTTGAACGGACAAAGGGCTATTCAGGTGCTGAACTTAAGGCAACATGTGTAGAAGCAGGTATGATAGCTATTCGTGATGGACGCTCATCAGTATCTCAACAGGACATGCTCACTGCGATTACAAGACTGGACAAGAAACGGTCTCAAGGCACGAGCGTTCGTTCCCCTGAAGCGCTATACTCGTAAGAATAGCGAAGAACATTCAAAGACCCAAGGCTGAGCCATGGTTCATGGTTACACAACTGGTTGAGTGCGTCCCAAACATCTCGGAAGGAAGGGACATTCAGAAGATTGAGTTGATTGTTGATGCCGTGCGGAATGTACCGGGTTGTACGGTGTTGGGTGTTGAACCCGACCATGATTATCACCGAACCGTGATCACCTTTGCAGGAGAGCCATCCAGTGTTGTTGCGGGCGCCGTTGCACTCATTCATGCGAGCATTGACCACTTGGACATGAGGGATCATCAGGGGGAGCATCCTCGGCTGGGTGTGGTGGATGTTTGTCCCTTTGTCCCCCTGCAAGGCGTGACCATGGAGGAGTGTGCCGACCTCGCTCGAAAAGTTGTCGATGAAGTGGCGGCGACGAGGAACGTCCCCCTCTTCCTTTACGGCGCAGCAGCTGCAACCGATGCGCGAACGATGTTGTCCCACCTTCGGCGAGGCGAATATGAAGGCTTAGAAGCACGATTAACAGACGGAGAAACCGTCCACGGTGATGAAACACGACTTCCTGACGCAGGTGCACTAGAATGGTCCGTGGAAGTGGCTCGGTCAGGCGGCATCACGGTCGGTGCACGAAACATCCTCGTAGCCTACAACGTCAATGTCGATGAAACGGATGCTCGCGTAGCAAAAATGATTGGTTCTATCGTCCGTAGCAGTGGCCGATTACTCAAATCGGAGAACGGAAGTCGGGTCCGCTCTCGCGGCATGCTCGATAAAGTTCAGGGCATGGGCGTGCCTGTGGAAGAACTTGGCATCTCCCAGGTTTCAATGAATCTCTTGGACGTGGCTGTTTGCCCACTTCATTTGGCCTTTCGAACATGTGAAAGCCTTGCAGGAGACCACGATGTGTCTCTATGTGGCAGTGAAGTCGTTGGGCTTGTACCCCTTAGCGCTATGCTTGAGGCAGGGCGATATTTCATGCCCGATGCAGAGCGAGATGAAGACTTGGTCCATGCAGCCATGACATCGTTGGGGCTGAATCGACACCACCGCTTTGACCCACATCAACACATTATCGAATGGGCTCTTGCAAAGGAGGTGATTGAGTGAATTGGATGGACATGACCGTACGTGAATTTCAGGCCGCCCTTGCATCGTCTTCACCGACTCCTGGTGGCGGTACAGCCGCCGCCGTTTCGCTGGGTCAAGCGGCTGCTCTTGCCGTAATGGTTTGTGACTTGACGCTTGGAAAAGAAAAATGGGAAGGGGGATGGTCAACCGCAGAACATGTTCAGGCTCTCGCCATTCCGATGCTGAACAGGGCGGGTGTGCTTGCAAGCGAGGATAGCGATGCCTTTGATGCGGTGATGGACTCGTTTGGCCTCCCAAAATCAACGGATGACGAAAAGGATGCACGCAGGACGGCCATCCGTTCAGCCATGATGGCGGCTGCTTCAGTACCGTTCGAAACGGCGACCCTCGCAATGAATCTGCTCCAACAATTGCCCGAACTCGCACGCCTCGGAAATGCCAATGCAGTGACGGATGTTGGTGTAGCAGGTTTGCTAGCCAGCGCCGCTGCAAAAGGAGCGGTGTTCAACGTTGAGATCAACCTGCAAAGCCTGCCAGATGATTACGCTACTGAAATGAGGACGGAGTTACCCCAAATGAAGGAAACCATTCGGACGGCGTCTCGTGAAGTCATGGATGCAGTTCGTGATCGAATGGCCGATTGATTCAGCGAACCTGACTTCCTGGCTCGATCGCTCCGTCGATGGTAATGAGGCGTACGTCTCCGTTACCGTTGTCAGCAGCAAGCATCATGCCTTCTGAGACGACTCCACGCAACGGTCGAGGCTTGAGGTTTTCAACAAACACAACCTGTTTTCCTACCATTTCATCGGGCGAATAGTACGCCTTCAATCCTGCGCAAATGGTTCGTCCATCGTCCGTGCCATCGTCGAGTTGAACAACATACAATTTGTCCGCATTGGGGTGGTCTTCAACACGTTGAATCGTTCCAACACGCAAGTTAACTTGCATGAATGTATCAAATTCAAGATATTTGATTCCTTCAGGTTCTTCTTTCACAGGTTTTCCTCCTTTCTTCTTTCCACCTTTTACGCCGTGGACAGCGTCGTCTTCTGGTCCTTCCTCAACGAGATTTTGTTCCGCAGCGAGAATTTCCTCGAGATCCAACCGTTCGAACAATGGCGTTGGTGGCTCATCCCTCCAGGACAGCGGTTCGTTCCAGTCTACAGCATCCCACCAACTCACTTCTGTGACTTCTCCTGAACAACCCAGTGCCATCCACAACCGTTGAGCACTTGTTGGAAGGAACGGTTGGGTCGTGATTGACAGGAACCGGGATATTCGCCAGCAGAATGCGAGGGTGGCCAAGCTTTCTTCATGGCCCTCTTGGGGTTCCTTGAGGTGCTTCCATGGCGCAGCGGCTTGAAGGATTTGATTTCCATACTGAGCCACGTTCATGATGCCGCGGAGCGCCTCCTTGTATCGGTGCCGTTGCAATGAGGTGGTGATTTCCTTTAGGCAATCCTCAACGTGCCGCTGATGTTGCTCTGCGGTTGGATGTTGGTCGTAGGGATGGAAGGGGGACGCTCCTGGTTCGTTGGGTAAGCGCGCACCCAGCGTCAGTACGCGGTGAACGAAATTGCCGTATGCAGCGATCAATTCGCTGTTCACCTTCTCAACAAAATCCGGCCAGTTGAAATCTGTATCATGATTTTCTGGCATGTTCATGCTAAGATAATACCGAAGGGTGTCAGGGTCGTAGCGTTCGAGGAATGAGGGAAGCCAAACGGCGTGCTTCCTTGATTTGGAAAATTGCCCACCGGCGAGCATCAAGTATTCCATAGCCGGGACGTTGGATTCAAGGGCCAATTCTCCAGGTCCAGGTAGGGTGACGGGTTGGTCGGCCGTGAGGCCTTTGTGGACATGATTCAACCCTAAGATCAAAGCCGGCCAAATCACCGTATGGAACGGAATGTTGTCTTTTCCAAGGAAATAGAGGTGTCGAGGTACGGTGCCATCCTCTGCAATCGTCCACCATCGCTTCCAAGTATCTTCGCCGTCCGGCAAATCTTCGGCGTTCCTCTGAGACCATATTCGTGCGCAGGTTGAATATCCTTGCACGGCTTCAAACCATACATAGACGCACTTTCCGCCCCAGGTATCACCCTCCAACGGAACGGGGATGCCCCATTCAAGGTCGCGGGTCACGGCCCGGGGCCGAAGCCCCATGTCGAGCCACTGCTTGGTCATCGCCCGGACGTTGGATTTCCAAGTCTGTTGCTGCGATGATGCATGTTGCTCGAGTGCTTGTTGGAACAGGTCAAGCCGATAGAATAGGTGGTCTGTTTCCCTGATTTCCACCTTCGCCGTTGGATTCATTTTTGAGATTGGATTTTTCAATTCTACTGCTTCATACGTAGCACCACAAGCGTCGCATTGATCTCCACGCGCACCGTCTTCGCCGCACGCCGGGCAAGTGCCCTCGACGTACCTGTCGGGAAGGAACCTACCAGATCCATCATCGTGGAGTTCGTAATACTGTTCCATGGTTTTCCGTTCAAAAAATCCACCAGATTCCAAGGCCTTGAAATTCTCTTGAACCATCCTTCGATGCTCGTCATCACTGGTTCGATTGAACAGAGCACCGCCAAAATCTGCCCCCCGCGGGTCCAGATCCATGAACCAACTGCATCCAAGATCGAGAAGTGCTTTCAGATTAACAGCGTGGTACTCGTCCACGATTTGTTGCGGAGAAACGCCCTGCGTTTCAGCCGTCACCGTGATGGGCGTACCGTGTTCATCAGACCCAGAGACCATCAGTACCTTGTTTCCTAAAGCACGCTCAAACCGAAATTGGATGTCGGGGGGGAGATAGCATCCTGCGACATGGCCGAGATGCAATGGGCCGTTCGCGTAGGGCCAGGCGACACAGATGAGAACATGTTCCCCCTCCATGGCCATCCACTCAAACAACCCAGCGGCCAATGCTTCTTGAGGTTCACCCATTGATTTCGGCAAAGATGTTCAATCTCATTCTTCATGCGTCATTTTGAAGAACCCACCGCTCGTCGGATATGTTACGCCCAATCGGGTAGGGGTCTGCGAGACAACATGGCAAGTGACCTAATTGCAACAGTAACGACCACTGTAAATGCCACTGGCGAGGGCGATATGACCCTCCTTGTTTTTTACATCACGCTGGCTTTAGGCGTCTCATTCTTGTGTTCCATTTTGGAAGCCGTTGTACTTTCAACACCCCAAACCTACGTCAACATTCTCCAAAATGAAGGCAAAAAAACCGCCGACATGTGGGCGCACCTCAAGGGAGATGATTCAGTTCGGCCGCTCACGGCCATCCTCACGCTCAACACCATTGCTCACACGATGGGTGCAGCAGGTGTTGGTTCTCAAGTACAGCAAATTTGGGGCGTCGAAGTCTTGACCGTGGCGTCTGCGATTTTGACCCTTGCGGTGTTATTCCTCTCAGAAATCATCCCCAAAACATTGGGTGCCGCCTACTGGAAACGTCTCTCGACGCCCTCGGCATACCTGCTCACATGGTTCACAAAGTCCATGTTTTGGCTTATCGGACCCATTCAATTCATCAAATCGGTGTTACCAAAATCAAAGAACGCGATGGTCACTCGAGACGATGTGGCCGCTATGGCTGATTTAGGTGAGACCGAAGGTACATTAGATGAAACGGAAGAAGCGATCATTCACAACTTGCTTGAATTACGAAACGTCATGGTCGAAGATGAGATGACGCCCCGTACGGTTGTCGCTGCCTTTGACATGAACATGACCATCAAGCAGGTGCTTGATGAAAACACGATTCTTCGATTTTCCCGCATTCCTGTGTTCGAAGAGAGCATTGACAGTGTCCGCGGATTGGTCATACGCTCTGAGATATTGATGGCCGCCAGCCGCGACGAATGGGATGTGCAACTCAAAGACATCATGAAACCAATACTGAAGTTGGAACTCGGCTCCACCATCGACCAAGCACTCGATGTCTTCCTCAGTAATCGTCAACAATTCGCGCTCGTCCGGGATGAATTCGGCGGAACATCCGGCATTCTAACCATGGAGGACGTCATGGAGAATTTACTCGGCAAGGAGATTGTTGACGAACTCGACCCAGTGGAAGACATGCGAGAACTTGCACGAGAACAAGCGGCTCAAGCCGAAGAATGATGTTCAAGCATGTTCAACCAACGCACGATCGCTTCATCCCGTGCTAATGATTGATGGGACCCAGAGTGTGTCAATTCCTCAAGCAGTTCAACGGTGAGGAGCGCCCCTTGGGCCTCACCCATGTACTCAATCAATCGTTCGTGGTGGGTGGCCCCTAAACGCTCATCGGGAAAGGCTTGAACGAGGAGCGTCGGCTCAGTCGTCATACCCCATAGCGGGACATCAGCTTCCGATAGGTCATTGAGGTCAGGTCTGTCCCTATTGATGGCATTAACGTGCCGGATGGTTTTCTTAAGGACCCAAGGCCGGAGAGGGTGAGGTATTCGCAACAAGTTACATGTTTCCTGAAATATTTCGGTGTAACCTGTCATTGGAGATTCAAGGATCCATCCGTCAAAGTTGTTCGTAAATTGTAATTCGTCACGTCGTTTACTGATGCGGAGGCCAATGAAACTTCCAATGCTGTGGCCGTAAAAGTACATCCCGTTTGCAAATGGGAGAGGCAAGGTGTGCTGGAGTTGATTCATGCAATCTATGATGATGGTCGTTGACTGTTCGGCAGTCCATTTCACCAAGGAACCGGACGAACCGTGATGGGGCAGGTCAATGAGAACAACGGACCAGCCGCGTTCGACAAACACCTGCGCCCTGGGGACCAATCGAACCGAGCCTGCAGTCCAACCATGGCACATCCATAGCACAGGGGCAGATTCTTGTCCTTGGCGCACATAAAGACGCATTTGTATGCCGTTTGCGTCAAGATCGTGCACTGCCCAGTCAGCATCCTCTACCGGTTCTTTTCGCCGAGTAGGTGCACGAAACGACCATTGTGTAACCACTTCAAGATAGGTCAAAAACAACGTTGCAAAGAACGCAATGAGTGCTAAGAACCCGTGGATTGGTTGAAGTAGAAAACAACCAGCAAGTCCACAGAATAAAACCAAGGCGGGAAGGAAATTGTTTCGCTTACGCAAAGGGTCCAACATACACTTGCCTCACCTTCATTCAAAGGTCAGTCTTCTTGAGATGTTGTCTCTTGTTCTGCATCTGATTCAGATTGCTTTTGGTCCTTCTTTGCTTTGCGCTCTTCCTGTTTCTTCAACAGTTGGTCACCAAAGTTCCCCATGTTCTCAAGGCGAGCCCAGATGCCTGTAGCCTTCTCATCTTCTGGCGGAATGTACTTGACAAGGTACGCACCAAAGACGAGGTCGTAGAGGCCTTGACCCATCTCGCTGCCGTTGCGGAGGAACCGGTCAACGAACCAGAGAATGATGAAAAGGGTTCCAAGAGAAAAGAAGACGATGGCGGTGGTGTTATCTGCCTCTGACAACTTCTGGAATTGCGTGGCAACGGAGATCAACCCCACCAAAGCGAACAGCCCCTTCGTGTTTTCAAAGATGCCATGAAGGAACAGTGGATTTGAACCATCGCCGCGGATAAATTTGGTCCGAGAGACAAATTGTCCAAGGTTTCGACTGAATTTCATCGGGATGAACACAGCATTGAGGATAATAATGGCACCGCTTGTGGCAAAGAGAATGGTGGTTATGACGCCTGTATCCGAGGATGCAATAAACAGCGCCGCAAAGAGTACGCCGAAATTGATGATGAAATTGACGAGCCAAGAAATTCGTCGATTCATGTTCGACGCCAGTTCGTAATCTTCTGCAAGACCCATGGGCCGTGCACGGGGTGCTCGTACCTTCTTGGTCTTGGCCGGCTTTGCAGCCTTGACGGGTTTGGCTTTCGCCGCCTTTGCGACAGGTTTAGCCTTAGCCTTCGGTTTTGTCTCTTCACTGCCTGAGGCCGCTGCTTTGTCGAGTAGTCCCATGTTGTTCACGCTTCCTTGTAGAGTTCGCCAATTTGGCGGTAGACATCAAAGTCTGGTGAGGCGACAAAGGCCTCAATGGATTCTGGAGACATGTTTCCAAGTTGGTCGTCAACCATGGCATAAAACACTGCACGCGTTTCTTCATCCGTTGTGGCGGGAGATTCCAAAACGGAACGGTATATTTCAAAGCCAGCACTTTCAACGAAATCGTTCACGATGTTTTCTGGCAAATGCTCACCCAAGAGGTCATCAACAATGGAAACAAACGCTGTAAAGATCCCATCTTCAACCTCGTCGGAGGCCTCAGCCGTCGATGGGGCTTCATCGGGGAGTGTGTCACCTTGCTTGAGTGCCTTGCGACGGGCCATAAGCGCCTGCAACGTTGGCGTTATTTCAGCAAGAATTTCTTTGTCGCCAGCTGCCTTCGCCTCTTGATAGATTGGTTTGAGGGCACGGAGTTCGTCTTCCACTTGCGACAATTCATCACCAAGTGGTGCTGGTTCGTCGTCGAGCAACTCAACGGTGGGTGCATCGCGTATTTCGGCGACCTTCTCGTCGACGGCCGCCTTTCGCATGACGATAATTTCCCTGTCCAGAGAATGGCCAAAACGGTCAGCATAGCGGTCCAAAAGGGAGCCTGCCTCTTTGTTGCTGATGCGGTCAATGTGGCCGTAAATTTGCTGGAGTGGCTTTTCTGAACGCTTGGCCCAAAGGTCACCGTAGGCCTTCTCTTCAGCGAGACCGGAGAGTGTGGTGCCAGGGTCGTTCACAGGTAATGGAAGCGGCGTAGAGGGCACTGGTATCGGTGCGGGAGTGGGTGATGGTGATGTCGAAGGAGCTGGTACAGGAGCAGGAAGCGGCGCAGGCATGCCTGGAAGAGGCGGCAATTCCCCGCCTGGAGGCAACGGAAGCGGCGCTGGTAGACCAGCAGGAGGGGGCAAATCAGGCGTTGGCAAGGGCGCTTCCTTGTTCTTGGATTTCTTCCCTCTGCGCAGACCCAACGGACTCACCTCGTCCCAAGGGATGGGAAACCACCCTTGAACCTTACCGCATGTTGAACCACGTAAACGGAGGTTCTCAACGCCATTTGAATCGCCTCAAACAAGTTTCGCCCAACCCTTGAGGACCAAGAAGGTGGCACCAGATTCGTGAATTCGAAAACGTTCTCCCAAGGCACTTTCCATCCGACGTTCGCCAAATTGTGCGATAGCGTCATCCACCACCCATTCGAGTTCATGAGCATCGTCCAGCCCAAGAACAAAAGCTTCGTTCAGCGGATTGTAGGCCGTAGTTGAATCAGGGTCCAATCTCGCAAGGGGGAATTCGCTAACACGCATACCTGATTTTCCATGGAGGGACGTGGGCCACCGTATCTGCCGCCTCACATCAATCGTGACGACTTCATCCGTTTCCCCAGCCGATCCAAGCACAACGGAAGCATCGGCCTTGAGCAGATTCAGAAAAAGGGTTTGGTAGTTCCCGAGAAGTTCAAATTTACCTTCCTTGAGTCGCTGAACTCTGTTGTCATGGTCCATCAATTCGGCTAACCGTTTGATGGCCGTTGCTGAACGCTGCGAGGTGTTGCCTTCTCGGTCTTGTAAAGATTGCAGAGCGGCTTCCAGACGACGGAGTTCACTACTGCTCCCGTCATCGCCTCTGCTGATGGAACGAAGGGACCCTATCATCGCATCCATACCGTCTCGTATCCTTTGAGTCCAGCCTTTGGCATCTCGGTCGTGGTACCGTGCGAGGCCGCCTTGAACATCGACGCCTTCCCCACGGATGTGTGAGACAAGTTCTCGTCGTGCTTCTGAATCAAGGTGAAACAGGCGTGGATCCCTGTAGTGAAGATGAAAACCTCTGTGCCCGGAAAAGGTGACCTGTAAATGGTCTTCAGAAAAACCGAATTCTGGCTCCAGAAAGTCATTCCACAAGGCCCACGCCTGATCTTGAATCACCTCAAGCATCCCAGGGAAATCTCTGTCGGTCACGCCGGGCAAGTGGTCGCCATCCAGGTCAAAAATGAGGTCCGCACCCTGCCACAATTTGTCGGCCATTTTCAATTCGTACGGGCGCCGCCAATAAGCGGTGGAATAGAAGCATGAATGCATGGCTCGTTGAGAAAGGAAGGATTTGACCTGTCCAACATCAGAGAAGGATTTGTGGCGAAGAGGAGGCGCCCCGCCGAAGGGGATGAACATCCACTCACGTGTTTTGATTCGCGGCGGAGACCACAACGTTGCGTTCTGGTAATATTGACCAAAACGATGTGCAAACCTCGCCCAACCGTCCGACAATGGGTTCCCTCAGACAGAACGAAAAGATGAGGGTTCTTGAAGAAAGCCGTATCAGTCTTGTTTCATCCAGAACCGTTCATCGGCATCGCTGACTTCGGTAGCTGTATCTGCTCCAGTTGCTTCGACATAATGTTCCCAGCACATGTAGTACTTGTCAACAACCATCGCATTACCGAAGGTGAGGCGCATGCCACAAGCGTGGCAACGAGGGCCAAGTTCACCGTTTGGCGCTTGCGCGAGTTGGACATGTTCGTGGGGCATGCGTATCCTTCCTGTTCTTGGGTAGGCGGTCTAGTCTTTGAACTTGAGGGAGCCTAACACTCCGTTTCCTCAAACTCGGCGCCGTCAACCCATGCCAGAAGGTCAAGCGCCACCACACATGATTCCGCCACCTCAGGAAGCGGGTCGTGAGCGAAGGCTTCCAGTGATGGGATGATGCTCCGGTCTCCGATAGCCCCCATGGCCTCAGCTGCTTCGTGACGAACCATCACGTGCTCATTCGGGTCCGATAAGCGTTCAACCAGTGTAGGGAGAGCAACCGGGTTTTGCATTTGTCCAAGAACGTAGGCAATCTCGTGCCGCAATAATGCACTCTTGCTATCGAAGCCACGACAAAGAGCCATGCAGGCTTCATCGGTTCGTTGGTTTCGCAACGCAAACACCGCTCTCATTCGCTGAAACATTGGCTGTTCTTCATCGCAGAGTTGACGGGTGAGATGTTCGACCTCTGGATGTTGGGACGGCGGCGCTGGGTCGACGGAGCCGTATTGGCTGACTTTTGGTTTCCGTAGGTTTCCCGACATAGAAAATCCTCAGGGCGCTCCAATGAACGACATGGTTTGCGCATCAAAATCTTCGCGAATCAAACCAATGTTCTGTCCTTCCGTGATGAATTGACGGATGGATTGCCGACCCTCTTCACGATAGTCAATGGTGCGGTCATTGACGTACATGCCAACAAATTCCCTGTTGGTGTCGTCATCGATGCCACGGCCCCACGCCTTTGCGAATTCAAGCGCTTCATCTGGAGAATTGAGGGCGTATTCAATGCTCATTTTCGTGTACTTCGTGATGTCGTTCATGACCTGCTCGCCAAGGTCTCGGCGTACGACATTGCCACCAAGTGGCATGGGCCAGTTGGGTGTACGGGCATTCCACCACTTCCCCAAGTCAATGAGAACATCCAAGTCATGGTCAACATAGGTGAGTTGGCCTTCGTGAATAATCAAACCGCTAAGATACGTACCGTCCAAAATTCGGGGTATGATTTCATCGAACGGTACAACGGCAACATCGCAATCTCCCCAAGCCAAGCGCAGGCCAAGGTAGGCACTGGTTTTCAGCCCGGGGACGGCGATAACGTTGTTCTTTGCCTCATCCTCTGAGACGCCTTGCTTGCAGACGATCATTGGACCGTAGCCCTCACCCATCGATGCGCCGCAATTCATGAGCGCATAGTGGTCAGCGATGTCGGGGTAAGCGTGAATCGAGACGGCAGAGACTTCGAGGTCTTGATTCATGGCTCGATGATTCAATGTTTCAATGTCTTGCAGTTCGTGAACGAAATTGTAGCCTGGCGTCGGGAAAGCACCGGTGGTCATGGCGTGAAACATGAAGGCATCATCAGGGTCGGGACTGTGCCCGATTCTCACGATTTTATTTCCCGAATCGTCCACTGGAAGTTTAACCACCATGGCAATTCCACCCGCGTTCCCTTCATGAACATTCGTTTGAGAGGTTGAACAATGACCAACTCATTTCCAGGAAAACTCAGGTTCATCTTTCATGTTGCAGGCGAACTCAAGGAAGCGAAAGAGTCCAGCAAGATGGTGTTCGTTGAGCCGGTTGAACACCTCACCGTAATATTGGTCCAACCGCTCATACGGAAGGTCTGATTTCTTCATTGACCATTGGATGACCGCTTCCCGCTTCGCTGTGTTTGACTCAAAGTCTTCAAGATTTGAGATCAAAGCGGCATGCGCCTCCTTCAACAGGGATTGTGGTGTATCTCGACGAGCAACAAAGACGCCGAAAATCATGGGGAGGCCCTCTTCCTCCATCCATGCCGTCCCCAAATCCATCTGTACCATTTCTGGAAATTCTCGTGCGGCGTCTAACGCCCTGTCCCCAATCAACAGTGCTCCATCGGCCATGGCCAACATCGAATCGTAATCAGGGCCTGTTGAGATGTACTTCATCGGACGGCCCTGCTTCGAGATAAGGTGTTTGAGCAAAGCTACTGAGGTCGCAGAATCGCTCGGGAGGGCGATGGTGTTCATCGAGGAGAGGGGGACGGCTCCAAACAGCAGCACACTGCCAACCTCACCTTGACTCCCAATGCCGATATCGGGGACCAACACCAACTCCTCAGCGTGCTTGGCGTAATCTGCGGCGGGTATCGGTGCTAAGATGCAATCTCTGCGGAGAACATGCCCTGTTAACCACGACGGGGGAGCGGACAGGACCTTCCACGCGGAATCCAATTCATGGTAAAGCGGGTCGCAATTGATGAAGGCAACTCTGCCCAGTGTTTTCGTCCAGGTCGCATCCATGAAACCATCTCGTCATTGGGCCATCGGAAGGGTGCGCCTCGGTTTGATTTCCGGTGGCGTATATTCTTCAAATGTGCTGTAAACGGTGTTCCTTTGTATCGGCTTGCAACCTGCATCCTTGATGAGGCGGGCAAGTCGGGCGCGGTCATGGTCGAGCGGTGCGGTGGAACCTGCCAGATGCATGATGGACTCTTTTTGGACAGTTCCATCGATATCGTCAGCACCGTATTGAAGTCCCAATTCAGCAAGATGGTCACCGATATTCATACGGTAGGCCTTGATGTGTGGAATGTTGTTGAGCATCAACCGCGATACGGCGATGGTGCGTAGAATTTCGGCCCCCGTTGCCAGTTGAGCTTCAGGCAACCGTGTGTGGTCAGGTAAGAACGGGTAAGGGACGAAGCATTGGAATCCACGGGTTTCTTCGTTGAGTTCCCGCAGGGAAATCATGTGCTGAAGCCGTTGTTCAAGTCGCTCAATGGTCCCAAACAGCATCGTGCAGTTAGAGGGGAGCCCGACTTCGTGTGCTTCTCTGTGAATCTGCAAGTATTCGTCTGAACTTTCTTTTCCGTTGCAGATAACGGCCCGAACATCGTCGTCCAATATTTCTGCACCCCCACCGGGAAGTGAAGTCAATCCTGCCGCCTTGAGTCGAGTGAGGACGGCTTTGGTTGAAATGGATGACTTCTGAGCCAAATGTTTGATCTCAACGGCGGTCAGAGCCTTGATGGATACATGCGGATGGCGTTGCCGCGTAGCTTGAAAGAGCGATTCATAGTGTTCAACACCCCATTCGGGGTGAAGCCCACCCACGGAGTGAACCTCGTCAACGGCATGGGCATACCTGTCCAAATCTTCGAGATAATCATCCACCGACATGGCATACGCATCGCTTGCTTTGGGCCCACGACGAAACGCACAGAACTTGCACGCTAGGACGCAGATATTGGTCTGGTTAATGTGAACGTTTGAATTGAAAAACGCCTGCGAGCCAAACCGGGCGCTGCGGACCGCATTGGCCAGTGCACCAAGTTCCGGAAGGTCTTGATGGTTGTAGAGAATCATGCCGTCGTGGAGATCCAAGGGCTCATTGTCTCCTAATTTCTCAACGAGGGCCAAAAGATTCGGAGACCACTCTCGAGCACTGAGTGCTTCGCCCAGTCGAGACAACCAATCGTCGTATTCACCAGCCAAGGGTGACGGTTGGACGGGAGAGGCCATGTTAACTCGTCGTGGAGTTCATTGATGAAGATGTGCTTTGTACCGTCAGCGTTGACGAACAGCAAAGAAGCCAGATTTGACAATGAGTTTTCTAAACTCCTCGATAATGAAGACGCTCGATGCGATGAGGACCACCACCAACCAGTCGTTTTGGGTGATTGGATTCGTTCTCAAGAGCGAACCGACCTCAATACCGAGAACTGGAATGGTCATGTCGGCCAGTTGGACGAAGAAGAGGAGGAGTCCGGATGAAATCAGCAATGCATAATTGATGGCACTGTTCGAGAAAAGTCCCAACTCAAACACGCTCTCTTCGTTGGACCTGCAGTTCATCACATTGAACAGTTGGTAGACGATGAACACGGCGAAGGTCATCGTTTGGGCGTGCATGAAATGGTTGTCTGCGTATGCTTGCCAATCATCTATCGCAGATTGTTCACCGTCCAAACACGCCTCCATGTCAAAGGCCGTTGTGCTCAATTCAGTGGGTCGCAAGGTGCAAGGATCGGCACCAGCCAAGCCCCCACCAGCGAGCCAAAAGACAGCAAGGGAACCAACCACCATAACGGCTCCGAGGTAGAAAATGAGCGATATATCACGGCCATTTGGCAGGCCTTCATCGACCGGTCGCGGTGGCCGTTCCATGACGTTACCGTGCTTCTTTTCGACACCCAAGGCGACCGCAGGAGGTCCGTCCATCAGGATGTTAATGACCAAAATCTGTGTTGCTGTTAGGGGCAAGGCTTCTGCACCAAAGAACAAGGTCGCAAGGACGAGGAGTGAAACGGCTGCAACGTTGGTTGAAACTTGGTAGCGAACAAAATTTCGAATGTTCTGGTAAATCTTCCTACCTTCTTCGACCGCATGGACAATATTCGCAAAGTTGTCGTCTTGGAGGACCATGTCAGCGGCATCCTTGGCCACGTCGGTACCTGCAACACCCATGGCAATACCAATGTTCGCTCCAGAAAGTGCAGGTGCGTCGTTCACGCCATCGCCGGTCATGGCGACAATTTCTCCTTGTTCTTGGAGCGATGATACGATACGCATTTTCTGGTCGGGCGTGACTCGGGAATAGATGGCTACTTCACCCGATGCCTCCCGAAGTTCTTCATCGCTCAACAGGGCGAGATTTTTGCCGTCGAGTGGGCCTCGTCCAGAGGAAGTGATGTCCAATTCTCGGCCGATGGCTGCCGCTGTCATTTGGTGGTCACCGGTGATCATTTTGACCTTAATTCCTGCTCGTTGACAGGTTTCAATGGCCGCTCTCACCTCGGGACGAGGTGGGTCCATGATACCGATGAGGCCAAGGAAGATGAGGTTTGATTCAATGGTTGCCATCGCTTCAATATCCTCGCCAGCTTCTACGCGGCGTGCGAACAACGCAATGACACGCATCGCTTGTGAACCCATGGCGTTGTTGATTTCAGAGATACGTTCACGATCGTCGTCAGTAAGGTCAACAATGGTGTTATCAACAATTTTTGACGTTGCGAGCCCTTTGTATCCGCCGGCACTCCCTTTGGAAAACACCCACTGCTCACCCTCGTATTCGTGAACCACACTCATACGCTTACGAACAGCATCGAAGAAAAATTCGTTCAAACGAGGATGGCGGTGTGAGAACTTCTTCACATCCCCGTTGATTTTCCATCCAGCAACTGCACAAGCCGAATCCGTGGGGTCGCCAATGGCCTGCCAGTGTCCTTCTGATTTCACTATGTTGGAATTGTGGCACAGCGAAAGACAGGCACCGAGTAAGCGGAAGCCGAGGTCCGATTGCCGAGATTGGAGGTCTGCATCTGAAAGTTCAACGCCGTTTCGCACTAGATTCCCGTTCGGTTCAAAACCTTCGCCCGTCACTCCAAAGTCTCGGTCAAGCGTGTGTATTTCTCGCACTGTCATCTGATTTTTCGTCAAGGTCCCGGTTTTATCTGAACAAATAACCGTCGTTGAACCCAGGGTTTCCACCGCTTTCATCCGTCGAATGATGGCCTTGTGGCGCGCCATGTTTCTCATTCCAAGAGACAGGGTGATCACCAGGATGATGGGCAAACCTTCGGGCACGATGGCGACAAAAATGGCGATGGCGACAATGAACTGTTGGACAACAACTTCTTTCAAATCGATGTTGGGTTTGCCATACGAAACCAGCAAATTCAGCGACACAAGCAAAATTGCGACGATGAGCGCGATGAATCCGAGGAACTTACCCAGGCTTTCCAGTTTGAGTTCAAGCGGGGTTTTCGGGGTTTGAGCTTCCGCAATATTGCTCGCAATTTTTCCGAGTTCAGTTTTCATGCCCGTGGCCACAACCAATCCGAGTCCGCGACCAGACGACACCGTGGTTCCCATGAAGGCCATGTTCTTCCGGTCAGCAAGCACGGTATCGGTGGGTAAGGCTTCGATACCCTTGCTGATGGTCAAGGATTCACCCGTTAGCGCAGATTCATCCACCTTGCATTGTTGCGACCAGAGGAGGCGAACATCCGCCGGTACGTTGAGGCCTTGTTCAAGTCGAACCACGTCACCGGGCACCAATTCCGATGTCGGCACCTCACTTTCATAGTCGCCGCGAATGACAACACAATTCGAGATTGACATTTGTTTCAGCGAGTCCATGGCTTGTTCTGCTTGGTTCTCTTGCCAAAAACCAAAGAAGGCATTGGCCGTCAGGACAATGAAGATGAAAATGGCATCACCAGGATGGTTTGGATTGATGGCAAGAGCGACCAAGGCTGCACCCATCAGAAGATAATTGAGTGGATCGTTGTACTGGGAAATAAATCTGAGAAGCGCAGACGTTTTTTCCGGCTCGGCCAGTTTGTTGAGGCCATAGCGCTGTTGTCGGCGAATGACTTCGTCGACCGTGATCCCGCTCTCTGTGCTTTCCTGCGCTGCAAGGCTTTCCACTGTTGAAAGATTGTGCCAGTGTTCTTCCAGAAGAATACCCCCAATTACAAGGCAATGACCTTGTACTCGCTTAAACGAAAATTGGTCAATTATTAATGTTGATGATAGAACCCCCACAGTCAACCAGAGCGCATCAATCACAGGTATCAGCAGCGTAGGCTATACTTACCCCAAACCGCTGGAAGTAACATGAGCGGGCTGAATGAACCTTACATTCCAGCCCATGAATCTCCCCTTGAACTGACGACTCGAGTGATCCTCGTCGGCATCGTGTTGGGTGTCTTGATGACTGCTGCCAACGCTTACCTCGGCCTGTATGCGGGCATGACCGTCTCCGCAAGTATCCCAGCAGCCGTCATGTCGATGATCATTCTGCGAACCATGTTCAAAGATGTTTCAATTCTGGAAAACAATGCGGTGCAAACCATGGCCTCTGCTGGCGAATCATTGGCAGCGGGTGTCATCTTTACTGTGCCTGCTCTGCTGGTCATGAACATCTGGACGTCCATTCAATGGATGGAGACCCTCATCATCGCAACACTTGGTGGGTTGTTGGGTACGATGTTCACCATCGCCTTGCGCCGTCTATTTATCGTCGAAGAGGCACTCCCGTATCCTGAAGGTGTGGCTTGCAGAGAGGTGTTGGTCGCAGGCGAAGAGGGCGGTGACGGTGCGCTCGCTATCCTCTATGCCTTGGCGATTGGTGGCATCTATGGCCTGATGGTGAAAGGGTTCGAAGTGACGCACCACACCGTAGAGGGTGCAGCATCGTTCATCTCTACGCGATTGTACGCCGGGATGGATTTGTCAATTGCACTCCTCTCCGTAGGTTATATCGTCGGCATTCGTATTGCGTCTTTCATTTTCTTCGGCGGCGTGTTGGGCTTTGGTTTACTCGTTCCGATGTACGGTTTGATTTACGGCTGGCCAGCCACCGACTCGCTGGTTGATGGATTCTACAGCATTTGGTCGACCCAAGTTCGCTATGTTGGAGTTGGTGCGATGGTCGTTGGCGGGGTTTACACGCTCTGGTCCATGCGAAAAACCATCATCACGGGCCTTTCCAAGGCCTTCGTGAAATCCGATGAGGGCGCAGATGTTCTTCCCCGTACCGAACAAGACATTCCGATGAATCGCGTCTTCATGGTCTGCGGCGTCCTCGTGGTGCTGACCTTTTTCTTCTACTGGTGGGCCACTGAATCCTTCTTCCTCGCCCTCGCTGGTGCGCTCTTCTTGGCCTTTGTTGCCTTTTTCTTTGCCGCCGTCGCGGGCTACATCGCCGGTGTGGTTGGTTCTTCAAACTCACCCGTTTCCGGTATGACCATCGCCACCTTGCTCTTCACGGTAGGACTCGTCTACATTGTTGGTGATGTGTTCCTCGGAATGGCCAAACAAGATCTGATGTTCGCCACGCTTCTTATCGCAGCCATCGTCGCATCCTCGGCGGCCATCGCTGGCGACGTGATGCAGGACCTGAAGACAGGCCACATGCTCGGTGCAACACCCAAGCGCCAACAAGTGGCTGAAATCATCGGTGTACTCACAGGGGCAGTTGTCATCGGCCCGGTACTTTCGTTGCTCCATGATGCCTTCAGAATCTCTCAAACGGCGTGTCAACTCAATCCGCTCCCAGGCGACCCAACGTGTTCAAAGGCCTTGTTTGCGCCCCAAGCAGAATTGATTGGCGCCATCGTTCAAGGTGCATTTGGTGGAGATTTGAACATCCAGATGGTCGTTCTCGGTGCGGCCATTGCGGTTGCGCTCATTCGACTTCAAATGCCCGTGATGAGTGTCGCCATTGGCATCTACCTCCCGCTCGGCCTGTCCGTCCCCATCATGACCGGCGGCATCATTTCTCACATTCTACTGCGCAGTGCCCACCTTCGAGTGGACGGCGTGCTTCGAGAGCACCCCTCAGACAAAGCACTTGAAGCCGCGAAGGAGGTTGAGAGTCGAGGCGTCCTCATCGGTGCTGGATTTATCGCTGGAGAATCCATCATGGGGGTGCTCATCGCTGTCCTCATCGTTGCCAAGATTGACCTTCCAGAGCTGTTCGGTATTGGAACGCTCAACAATCTTCTCTCCTTGGTCTTCTTTGCTTGGTTCGTTGGTGTCTTCATCTGGCTTGCAACACGAGCGCTACCAAAGGGTGGAAGTCTCGCAGGGGATGCCGTGATGATCACGGCCGATGCCGTCCGAAACATGCTTGACGCCCTGCAACCGAAAAAGCGCTGACTGCGCTACAACCGCACAGAAAATCACGGCACAACCATCAAAGGCCATCCATGCAGGCCTTGATGTGTTGGTGAACCCATGGCAAGCATAGATGAATTGAAGGAACTCGCCCGAACATGCAGAGTCCACATTGTCAACATGGTTCATCGCGCTCAAGCAGGTCATCCAGGTGGTTCACTTTCTGAAATTGACCTTCTGGCTGCGCTGTACAAAACAACGCTACGCGTCCGACCTGACGACCCTGATTGGGACGACAGAGACCGATTCATTCTCTCCAAAGGCCATGCCTCCCCCGGGATGTACGCCATCCTGGCCGAAATGGGATTCATCAGCGTCAAGGATTTGGAATCGTATCGAGTCCTCGGCGGCGTCTGTCAAGGCCACGTCGACATGAAGTGGTGTCCTGGTGTTGACTTCTCCGCTGGTTCGTTGGGGATGGGTCTCTCGTTCGGCATGGGCTCGGCCATTGCAGGACGGCTGGAAGGAAGCGAACGCCAAGTCTACGTCATGTTGGGGGATGGTGAGATTCAGGAAGGAAGCGTTTGGGAGGCAGCCATGGCGGCCACCCACCATGAACTCGGCAACCTCAACGTCATTCTTGACCGAAACCGAATCCAGAACGACGATTTCTGCGAGGCTCAAATGCGCATGTTTGACATTCCTGCCAAGTGGAAAGCCTTCGGATGGAACGTGAAGGAAATTGACGGCCACAACATGGAAGAAATCGTGGACGGTTTGGATTTCCTCAAATCGTCCAATGATGGCCCCTCCATTCTTATCGCCCACACCGTGAAGGGACACGGCGTCTCGTTCATGGCCGATAATCCAGCCTTCCACGGCGCGGCACCAAACGATGAGCAGTACGCCCAAGCCATGGCTGAACTTGGAGAGGTGGTTGCATGAGCAAGATGGCCGCTACTCGAGACGGGTATGGGGAAGCGCTCCTCGAACTTGCAACAAACCCGAAGGTGGTTGTCCTTGAAGCCGACTTGGGCAAATCCACCAAATCCCTCCACTTCCGTAAAGCACACCCAGAGCGCACCGTTTCGTGCGGCATCGGTGAACAAAACATGCTCCTTGTCGGTGCAGGTTTGGCCGCTTCCGGGTACATTCCGTTTGCAAGCACCTTCGCCATCTTCACCGAGCGAGCTTTTGAACAAATGCGAAACGGTGTTGCCCGACCAAACCTTGCCGTCCACGTTTGCGGTAGCCATGGCGGTACGCACACAGGGACCGACGGTTCCTCCGCCCAATCCATCGAAGACCTCGCCATCTACCGCACGCTACCGAACGTCATCGTCTTGCATCCAAGCGATGTGGTATCGACCAAGGTGCTGACCATGCAACTGGCGGACAGTGGCTCACCTTCCTACACCCGTACGGCGCGAAACAAAACGCCGGTATTGTATGAAGGACGAGAAAACGAGATCGAAATCGGCAAAGGCGTTGTTCTCAAAGAAGGCTCAGACGTGGCCATTATTGCCTGTGGCGTCATGGTCTCGCAATCACTTGAAGCTGCTGAGACGCTGGCTGCTGACGGCATCAACGCCACCGTGGTGGACATGCACACGCTCAAACCGCTTGACGGTGCTCTGATTGACCGTCTCGCGTCCACGTGCGGCGCTATTGTGACCGCAGAAGACCACAGTGTGATCGGCGGACTCGGTGGGGCAGTGGCCGAACACCTGACATCGAACACCTTTGCACCCCTTGAGCGGGTGGGTGTCCAAGACCGCTTCGGTGAATCGGGACAGGCCGATGAGATGTTGGATGTCATGAAAATTTCAGCCCCCTACATTGCAGAGGCAGCCAAGCGCGCCATGGCGCGAAAGGCATGAATTTGCCTCAAAATCTACAGGGGAGAGTTCATAGAACCTCTTTGTTGAACAACGGGCATGGAGTTCTTCCTTGACACTGCCGACGTCGACGAAATCAGAGAAATCGCTGCATGGGGTATCCTCGACGGCGTGACGACCAACCCCTCGCTCATCAAGAAATCAGGACGGGATTTCAAAGAGGTCGTTCGAGAAATTGCGGGTATCTGTTCAGGTCCAATTTCTGCCGAAGTGACCGCCATGGACACGGCGGGGATGGTGGAACAAGGTCGTGCGCTCAAAGCCGAACTTCCCGACAACGTCATCATCAAGATTCCATGCACGCCCGAAGGACTCGCAGCGACCAAGATTTTGTCCGAGGACGGCATTGACACCAACGTGACGCTCATCTTCTCAGCCTCTCAAGCCCTTATGGCCGCCAAGGCAGGGGCCACCTACGTTTCCCCGTTCATCGGGCGCATTGACGACACCGGCCACGACGGCATGGAACTCATCGCTGAGATCATGAACACCTGGGCCAATTACAACCTTGACACCAAGGTGCTCGCAGCCTCCGTTCGCCATCCAACCCACGTGCTCCAGTGCATCCAATTGGGTGCTCACACGGCCACCATGCCCGCCAAGACCTTCCGTCAACTCATGAGCCACCCATTGACCGACCGCGGGCTGGAGGGCTTCATGCGCGACTGGGCTGAAGTCGAAAAAGCCGGAAACGCATGAGCAAATGTTGACCCCTACTTGGGTTCACACGCTTGTGAGTCTGAACCCACAACGTGTTCACTCAGCATTCAGAGCCAACTGATGGACAAACGCTTACTCAGCGAGATGCGAGCGTGAGGTTCTTCCACATGTCCTCAGGGACTTCCATGGCGAGTCGAAGACCACCCATGGCACCCAAGCGGACCGGGTCGTCGACCACGTGAACGTTCACGTCGCCCATGTCGGACAAGCGTCGTTCGATGAGGGCACCGAGGCCCTTGATGGAGGAACCGCCACCGGCGAGCACCATGTTTTGGCGGAACTCGTCGTGGTACTCGGGGTTGGAGCCTGCGATGAGTTTCTTCACGTTCTCAACAATCGGGTCAACGATGGATTCGCAAGCAGCTTGCATGCAGTCCGTGATGTCGAGGGTCATGGCCTTTCCTTCAATGGAGAAGTCCACGAGGATGGGTTCATCCGGTGCCGAGGTCGAAACAAAGGAGAACTGCTCCTTCCATCGTCGAGCCATGTCCTTGGTGATTTGAGCACCGTTGTACTTCGACTGAATCTCCTTGATGAGTTGGTTGTCGACGTAGTCGCCAGCGTAGCCGGTGTGCATCTGGTCGCCTGGGCCAGGGATGGTTCCGTACACTCGACAAAGGTCAGTGGTACCTGCACCGATGTCAATCACGAGGGTGTGGTTAATCATGTCAAGGGCGTAAGCAACGGCAAAGGGTTCGGAAATGATCATGGCAGAGTTCACGGAACCTGCAGCAGCGTCAAAGATAGCGGTCTTGTCAACGTGGCTTGCTTCAGCAGGAGCACCGATGACGGCGACAACACGGTCGTAGTCTTCGGGGTCGGATAGGCCGATGAGGTGGGTGATGAAGTGAGCGATGTATTCTCGGTCTTCGGGGGTGTCCTTGATCACACCGAGTTCGAGCGGTCGGTAAAGGTTCAGAGCAAGGCGGTTCTTGAGCGCCTCGTGTCCGAAGAGAACATCTCGCTTCAGGAAGTTTCGAGCGATGGGGTCTTTGGGGGTACCAATGACCGTCAATTCTTCCACTTCGTGGCTGTCGGAGGAGACCATCACAGAGCGGAAGGTTCCCAAATCAATTCCAATGTACAACACGTCTTTTGCCATAGGCTCACTGGCTTTCGGATACCGCTTCACTTTATGAAGAGTCCCCATATTCATGATAGGGTAAATTCCAAGGATTCAGAAAATCCGATTCTATAGATTGGCGCATGCAGCCAAAATTTCAGTTAGCACCATGCCTCACAAGCATGACAATACCATGCCGCATGTTCGGGATACAATTCTGCCATTCCCCCACAACTTGTGCACTCTTTCAGCGTGTTTTCCCCACAGATGTCCATCACCATTTGGATGTGGTAGGCTTCATCGATGTTCAGTTGTTCCCGCATGGCCCACAGCAATTGGTCTTCACTGGGTGAAATGATGCCATCTTCGAGGACCATCTCCACGACGTTGCGATAATCCTGGATGGTTGAGAAATCACGATGGTCAAGCACAACACCACCCTTTTCCGCAACGATATCGGTGCCGCCAGGGTCGTCAACGAAGATGACAAACGAGGCTGCATTCAAGTTCTCATCACGAAGCTCAAAGGAGATGCGGACACCTTCGAGGTTGGCGTAAACCAATTTTGAGGAACGGTTGATGACGTTCGTGATGGAACGTGCCGTCGTTTCTGCATTCGGCCCTCGCTTCCAGCCCGTGGGGCTTCGCTCGTTGTACGCATAGAATTCCGTGCCGCGGCCGGGATACTCAAGACGAATTTCCTCCCCGCCGTCAAAGCCGTTTGAGACGATGGTGATGGCTGCAACCTCCGTTGAAAGAATGTTATCATCGTCGTCAAAACTGATCATGAGCGGTTTACGCTCCTCAGCGGCGGCGTTGTAGTGGCCCTGCATGCCGCTCATCCACTTGTCCTCAAGGCGCTTGAGGGATTGCTCCTGTTCGCCTGTGAGGTTCTTATTGATGCCGAGAACGTTGGCAAGTTCACCCGAGGCCATCTCTTGCTTGAACTGTTCAATCTTCTCTGCGTCTCGGCGATGGGTGGGAGGTTGTGGGCGCGTTCGCTCCTCCTTGTAGTTCGGGTCTGCCCACTCATGACCGCATGAAGCGCATTGCAGGTAACCTTTCATCGTGGAATCTTGGGCATTTCCACCACAACGAGGACAATCGCCGCCCTCGGAGTAGCCGAGGTTCTCACGAGCCTCTTCTCTGCCTTTTCTCAAACCACCGAACCCCGCCATGCTTGGGTGGTGTCCATTGTTTTCTATGAATGCTTTGTTATTCATGAATGGTGCGTGCTTTCAGGCCGTATCGAATGAAGCCTTCTTGGGCATACAAACGGCGTACGACGAGTTCCATTCTTGCATCCATTTCGAGAACAGCATCTTCATCATCAACGGTCAAAAATACGCCGTTAGGTCCGTCATCAAGATTGAGAAGTACGGTGCTGATGCCTCCAAGCAAAGGTGCACGAAGAGAGAATTCAGAGGGCGCTCCCGCCGCCGAGAGCGTGGTCCACGTTTGAACGGTGCCCGTTCGTTGAAGGTGCTGGTGTGCAGGTTGTGCGCCCTGGACGACGTGGGAAAATCGAGGCGGCCACATCACGCTCTCCTGACCTGCTTGACCCACCAACAACAGACGTGAGGCAGCGGCTTCTTCGTATTGGGCTCTCGAAACATAGGCGCCTTGACTGACATGGGCCAAGGATAATTCCTGCTCCCACGCTGACTCGATCGCCTGATGAAATTCTTCATCAACCTCAATTTCAACGTCGAACGACGACAATTCAACCTCGGTATTTTGGCGTGCAAGTACGACTGTAGCCTCGTCGCTCAAGAGCAGTTCCCAAGCGGCCTCTTCCTCGGCCGCATCGTGAAGAGGGACATTCGTGGCAGCAGTGAGGCTCTCACCGTCGATGCCATCTGGAAGACTGAGTGATGGGAGTTCGTCGTGTTGGAGACGATGCAACACACCGGCGATGGCCAGCGTGGTAGCATCACTGTCGGCGCCAAAGACGCGCTCGCCGTTCAGGACGAAAGGCGATTGAACGACAGTAAAAGCATCGCTATGGTCAACGAGATAACCCATCCAGACCTCTCCGGACATCAGCGCTCCCTCCCAAAGACATGGACGGCGCATGTCGCCCCTGAGCCCCCAACGTTGTGCGTAAGTGCCGTTTCGGCATCCCGGACCTGTCGTCCGTGGTCGGCTTGGTGACGTAGTTGTTTGAACACCTCAACGACCTGTCCCGTTCCCGTTGCTCCCAAGGGATGACCTTTCGATTTCAGACCACCGCTGGCGTTCACCGTGGTGGTGCCCTGATTGAGTTGCCCTTGGTTTTCTCGAGCGAAACGGCCGCCTCCACCACGTTCAGTGAAGCCAAGGTCTTCGGTAGCGAGAACTTCTGCGATGGTGAAACAGTCGTGAACTTCAGCGAGGTCGATTTCGCTGGCCGTGAGGTTCGCCATGCCGTAGGCACGCTGAGCAGCCGATTGCGTTGCCAGGAGTTGGGTGATGCTTGGGCGGTCGTGCAGAGCAAGGTGGTCCGAAGCAGCTCCTGACCCACGAACCCACACCGGCGTGTCCGTCAGTTGGCGGGCAACATGGTCCGCTGCGAGAACAACACAGGATGCACCGTCTGAGGTCGGACAGCAATCGTAGAGGGTGAGCGGGTCGGCCACCATGAACCCACCAGCAGCTTTGTCAAAACTCACTTCTTTCTGGATGTGAGCAAGTGGATTGAGCGAACCGTGAAGGTGATTTTTGACGCTCACATGAACAAGGTCATCGTGGGTTGAATCAAATTCGTGGAAGTAGCGTCGGGCCATCAGTGCATAGGTGCCGGGGAAGGTCAACCCTGCAAGACGTTCCCACTCCGTATCACCCGATACGCCCAGCCAGTATCGCTTCCGTTCAGGTGTGAGGTCGTTCATCTTCTCAATGCCACCCGCAACGACGATGTCCGCTTGTCCACTCTTGATGGCCATCCACGCGTCTCGGAATGCGAAACCTGAGGAGGCACAGGCATTCTCAACCCGCCGAACAGGGATGCCGTCCATGCCTGAGTGTTCGGTAAGGAGCGCAGCCGTATTGCCCAACTGGGCGCCGCCAAAGGCCAGACTTCCAATGAACGCCTCGTCGATCACGCTGGGGTCAAAATCGTGGTCGATGCTCGAAAAGGCCTTTGAGGCCGCTTCAGCCCACATTCCTTTCAAGCCAAGTGCATGATTCCCATACTTTGTTTGGCCAGCACCGACGACGGCGACATCCACCATGTGTTCCTGCACGGGGACGAAGCATTTCATACCCGCGCTTCCGTTGGATGTGAGATGCGCGTTCTCTCTATGTTGAGCCCGTAGGGTTCTTGAACAGGTCGCACCCGCATGGACATCATGCTACGCCAATGCAGAACCCATGGACACTACTCAGGCACCAACTGCCCCGTGTGCAACGACGAAGGGAAATTCATCATGAGTGACCGTGAAGCGAACTCACTTGGACGCATCCTCGCTCTGGTGCTCCGACACGCTCCAGAGAAATTCAATGTCGACATGGACATCAACGGCTGGGTAAACACCCGGGAACTTTCCGAAGCCATCGGAAACCAACGACGACACTATCATTGGCTTCGTGGATGGCATTTTGAGGCCATCGCCAACGCCGATGAAAAAGGACGCTATCAAGTCGAAAACGGTATGATTCGAGCCACCTATGGCCACTCCATTGAACTCGACCTCGACCTGCCCACCGACGATATTCCAGAGGCATTGTACTACCCCTGCGAAGCAGACGAGGTTGAAACGCTCCTCGAATTTGGCCTGACCGCTGGCGACCGAAAGAACGTCCACCTGTCTCGTTCAATCCACAACGCCATGGAAGCGGGTCACGTTCGCATCGACCGCCCCACCATTTTGGAAGTTGACACCAACCGAGCCATTGCCGATGGACACACCATATACCGAGCAGGAACCACCGTGTTCCTCACCGACGAGGTTCCAGGCGAATACCTCTACAAGGTTGACGAAGACGACCCAATGATTCAGGAAATCATCGAGCAGTGGGAACGGGAAGAAGAAGAGTGAAGACTCTACTTCTCGGCTCCACAGGCTGGACAGAAGCCAAGATCGGGTTCAAACACCGCTTTGCAAACAGGGCAATGGTCATGGCCCGTCATCAGGGCTTCTACTTTCTTTGGAGCAGGTGCAGGTGAGATACCTGGTTCAGATTCTACGAGTCGGACAGGATCAATACCATGACGCTGCAATTCCTCAATTCTGTTCTTGTAGATGATGGCCTCTTGGAGGGCTGATTCCAACTGCCACAGACGCTCCTCCCGTTCTTTTGTATCTGCAATTGTTCGTGCTTCTTCAACACAAACCTGCAAATGGCGCATGAATGCATCCACCGTGGGTTCCTCGGCCATGAACACGACTCCCTGTCAATACCTCATGAATCCTTGCTCACCGCAGAGACCGAAGATTGTGGACACTAGCGAACCCTCCACGAAAGAGGAAGCCCTGGTTGAATTTGGCGATACGCTCATGATACGCCGCTTCATGGTCATGGCATGCGTGAGCGGGTCGTCGTAAAATGGGGCGGCGGCCTCATCACGGTCAAAGACCAGATGAAGACCGTGCGTACCGATGTCCTCGATGCTCTGGCAGAGCAGTTGGAGGATTGCCTGTTGGAGGGTGTTGATGTTGTTCTTGTTCATGGAGCGGGTTCGTTTGGGCATCTGAAGGCGAAAGAATACCGTCTCAACGAAGGAAAAGTAGAGGATAGTGACATCCCAGCGGGCAGAACACAAGAGCAGGCGGTGGACGATGTTCGAAACGACATGCTGGAGCTGAACGCCCATGTCATGGACGCTCTAACTCGTCGGGACGTTTCAGCCGTTTCACTCCCGCCCCACCAATGGGCACGCAACACGGGTGCTGATTTTGAGGGTGATCTCGCCATCTTTGAGTCCGCCCCAAAGGGCATCGTCATGGTGACCCACGGCGATGTTGTACCGTGCGATGGCCCTCGTGAATTTGGTATCCTCTCTGGTGATGACTTGGTCTACCGTCTTGCAACCGAACTGAACGGCGTCAAACGATTGGTGTTCGCCATGGGCGGTGTGGAAGGCGTCCTCAAGGAACCTCCCAACGGGGAAGAGGACGAGGCCAAGCTCATCGCTGAACTGAGTGAAAGCGACCTCTTCGAGGGCGAACACATGAGCAGCATGGACGTCACAGGTGGTATCGGACTGAAGGTCCAACGTGGGTTTCAAGCCGCGAAACACGGCATCGTTGTCATGTTGGTCAGCGGTGAACATGAACAACGCGTCAAGCACGCTTGTCTTGGAAACGAAGTCAGAGGGACCGTCCTGCAGTCGTGATGGGTCGGAGAACTCTTCATGTAGCCTCCGCGACTCCAAAGGATTGGTGAAACCATGGCGGGCTATGGAATCGAAGATGTCCCGCACGTTGAACTGAGTACTGACGCTGCTGCTTTGCTCGGCAACGAAAACACCGAACAAGCAGCGTTGATGGCTGAAGCGGTCATCCAAGTTTCGGAGCACGACCAAGTCCTCGGCCCTGTGTCAAAACTCGAAGCGCACCAAGGTGCCGGTTCATTCCACCGAGCGTTTAGCGTTCTTCTGTTCAACACCAAAGGCGAAATGCTGCTCCAGCAACGGTCGGCGGACAAAGTGACCTTTCCCAATGTTTGGGCCAATGCCTGTTGTTCCCACCCGCTGCACAGCGCGGAAGAATTGGAGGAAGGCAACGCCATGGGCGTCAAGCGTGCCGCAGTTCGGAAATTGGAACAGGAGTTGGGCATCGACCCCGACACCATCTCAACCGACCAGATGACCTTCATGACCAAAATGCGATACGCTGCGCGAATGAATCCCGAATGGATCGAGCGGGAACTCGACCACATCATCATGATGTGCGCAGACGTAGAGTTGAATCCAAACCCCAACGAAGTTGCCAACACGATGTGGGTCAGTCATGAGGAAATGGAAGCGATGCTTCTTGAGGAGCGACCTGCGGAACAAGCCATCGCTCCTTGGTTCCGCTGCATCGCAGCCCTGGTTATGAACGAGGCATGGTGGACACATTACAACCAACCCGACAAATTGGCCGAACTGGCAGACACCAACATCCACGACATGGGTGATGTCACCCACATGTTGCCCAACGCCGAAGGGGCAGATTTGCTCACGTCCATCATGGAGGTCAAGCCTCTGATTGAGCAGCGCATTGAGAGCAGCCTCAGGGCATCCCGTCATGAGCGCCTTGGGGACGCCATGATGCACCTGGTTGAAGGCGGCGGAAAGCGAATGCGAGCAACCCTTCCGTGGCTCGTGGCCAAAGCGGTTGGTGAATCGCATTCAGGTTTACTCGATATCGGTGCTGCCATTGAGACGGTGCACAATTTCACGCTGGTTCATGACGACATCATGGACAACGACGAGATACGGCGAGGCCGAAACGCTGTCCACGTTGAATACGGAATGCCAACCGCCATCAACGCCGGGGACGCTATGCTCGCCATTGCGTTTGAGCGGCTGGTGCAGGCTGAGAACTTGGAACCGACAGATGTCGCACCCCTCGTCAACCGAATCGCATGGATGGTGCGAAGGGTCAGTGAGGGCCAACAACTCGACATTGAATTTGAGGACCGATTGGAAGTCTCCGAAGAAGATTATCTTGAGATGATTGAGGGGAAAACGGCCGTCATGTTCTGGATTTGTGCCGAAATCGGGGCCCGAATCTCAGGGGCGGATGATGAAACGATTCAACTCATGGCAGATTGGGGCAAGGCCCTTGGCTTATGCTTCCAACTGATGGACGACGTCATCGATGTGCTCTCCGATTCTGCAACGCTTGGAAAACCTGCAGGTTCGGACATTGCGCAAGGAAAGCGGACGCTGATGATCATTCACGCGCTTCGTCAGCCTGATGGGCCCGTCAAAGACCGATTGCTCAAGGTCCTCGGCAAAGGCGAAGCGGTAGAGCCAGCCGACCTTGAAGACGGCTTGGCTGCTCTTGCGGAGCTGGGTTCGGTCGAGTATGCGCGGAACATGGCAGAATCCTTCCACTCCGAAGCCCATGCGTGCTTGAACCGATTGGAGGACAATCCTGCACTGGTGGCCCTTCGTGAACTCACTGATTTCCAATTGGCTCGCTTGAGTTGACCTCAACCGAATCGCCCAACTGAATTGCCCCCGCACGGTTCACTCGAGCATACCATCGTGTTTGTCCGGGCGTTGCTCGATGACTCAGATTCTTGAAAGCTCCATCTTCAAAGGAGGCCCGAATGGTTTTGCACGGGGGCGCATCGCTTGTTATGGTCAATTGCACTTCGCCAATCCGGAGCATAACACCCACGCCTAAACTTCCCGCATCAAGCCCGTCAATGAGAAGATTCTCTCCGGTGGTCCCTGGTTGGATAGGGTGACCTGCTTCTTGGAGTGCGGTCATGATGCGACGTTCCATCAGGCACACGGCCCGCTCAGGCCCCCCATGGTGGCGCGTGTCGTTTTGTCTATCTCCGATGCATCCTGTAGCGTGGATTTCCAACACATCAACGGGAAACTTGGGCACGCCACCCTGTGGATTCACATGGAGGCCGCAAACGACGCCCGTCATGCGTGAGCCTCAATCTGCGTAGTAGGATTCG
>JBMYQB010000010.1:0-46106 GCA_049600935.1 Candidatus Poseidonia sp. | reverse complement strand
TGGCGTCCTTTCCAACGAGGGAAGGGAACTTGAGGGCCATCAACGGAACGGTGATGATCCAGTCCATGTATCGGTACTCGATGGAGACGGTACCGAGGTCGGTGTAGACACCGCGCATGTAGTAGTAGTGGAAGGCGGCGATACCGACGATCAGGGCCGAGATGGTCATGGTCGTGCGGTATTGTGGCGCCACGGAGTTGCGCTCTGCCATGAAGAAGACAAAGGCAGCACCCATGGAAATGTAGCCGACGAAGAAGAGGAAGAACGTGATGAGACCGAGGGTGTCATCAGCGTACTTCGCCGACGGGTCGACGATTTCTGCCGCGCTGACCGTTCCGGCCATTGCGAGAGCAAGTGTGGCAATCAAAAGCAGGCTCGTTGTTTTCGAGAATTTTTCAGTGTTCATGGTTCTCAAGGCGATGTCCAGTCTGTTGAATATATAAAGAGGTGTATTTTTGCAAAGTTTCGCGCGCTGTTTCTTACGGTTACTGGGCAATTCCGGTTTGAACCGACCACAATCGGGCGTAAACGCCGTTTTGTGCAACAAGCCCCTCGTGAGTTCCATCTTCAACCACCTTACCTTCCTCAAGCACCACGATTCGGTCGGCGTGTCGGACGGTTGAGAGTCGATGGGCAATCACGATCGTTGTCCGGTTGCGTGAGATTCGGTGAATTGATCGTTGGAGTGCAGCCTCTGTTTCATTGTCAACAGCCGACGTTGCCTCGTCGAGAATGAGGAGGGGTGCATCTTTGAGCACAGCTCGGGCAATCGCTACCCGCTGACGTTGTCCACCTGAGAGCCGGTGGCCACCCTCACCAACCATGGTGTCCCATCCTTCGGGTAAACTGCTGACGAATGCAGAAGCCTCAGCCACCTCAGCGGCATTGATGACTTCCTCGTCGGTAGCTTCCGGTTTACCGTAGCGAATGTTCTCCATGATGGTCGTCGGGAAGAGGGTGATGTGCTGGTCCACCAGGGCAATGGACGAACGCAGGGCGTTCAGGTTCCATTCCTCAAGAGGGTGGCTACACCATGATACATGCCCTGACTGTGGCTCTGCAAATCGCAACAAAAGGCGAATCAACGTCGTTTTTCCAGCACCCGTTGAGCCCACAACACCTGTTGTTTTCCCTGGCTCGAATTCAAGCGAGAGTTCGTTGAACAAGACGTCTCGCCCAGCATAACCAAAGGTAAGAGATTCAAACGAAAGAGGAGAAGATGCTTCTTCTCCTTCGGGAACAAATTCTCCCTGATGAAGTTCGATGGGCGAGGCCAACACGTCGAGGACCCGAGTGGACGAGGCCATGGCCCGTTGGTAGAGGTCAAACGTTTCTCCGAGGCGCGTCAGTGGCCACAGCAGGCGCTGGGTCATGAACACCAACACGGAGTAGGCACCAACGGCCATTGTACCTTCGAGCGTGAACCACCCACCCAGAAGCAGCGTTGCCGTGAAACCGACGAGGATGGCCATTCGAATGAGGGGCGTAAAGGCAGCTGAGAGCCGGATAGCGTCCCGATTAGCATCTCGATACGCGTTACTCAGCGTTTCTACACGACGGTATTCGTTGGCTTCTGCTGTAAAGGATTGGACGGTCGACATGCCCGAAAGGTCGTTTTCAAGCAAGGCGTTCATTTGACCAGCGGCGTTTCGAACCTTAGCGTACCGCGGCTCGAGACTTCGCTGGTATCGGAATGAGCCCCAAACGATTAGCGGGATGGGCAAGACGGCAAAGAGGGCCACCTCCCACGAAATCGCCAAAAACACGGCTCCAACGACAACAACCGTCGTACTGACTTGGAGTAGATCGTTGGCACCTTTGTCTAAAAACCGCTCAAGTTGATTGATGTCGTCGTTTAAGATGGCGAGGATGTCACCTTTTTGGCGTTCGTCAAACCATGCCATTCCCTGTTGTTGGACATGGTCAAAGGTGTCCAGGCGCAACTCGTGTTGAACCGTCTGGGCAAGGTTGCGCCAAAGGACGCCGTAGAAATATTCGAAGAGCGATTCCAACCCCCAGATAAGAAACGTCAGCACGGAAAGAGCCACCAATTGGTGCCAAGGGTCCACGAGGCCCACGCCGGCGAGGGTTGAATCCTCTCTTAGGACGACCACGTCCACGGCCAAACCGATGAGAAGCGGGGGGGCCAGGTCCCAGAACTTGTTGAAGACCGAACAGAAAGCAGCCAGCCGAACGGTCTTCCTGTGAGGGCGCATGTACGTCAGCAGACGACGAAATGGCCCCTCTTCGCCCATGACCATCCCAGACAGCGAACCCTTGAGAAGGCTCGCCTAAGACCATCACGGGCGCAAGCCCTATGCCCTTTCCTCACTGACCTCGCCTTGAGCCTCATGAATGTAGGAGAATCCTCGGTGTTGGAAAACGTCCGACGTTCAAACGAGGGCGCTCGACACATCACGCTCATTGACCCTGCCAAGCAATCGCCGGACATCGCCGCCCAGCGAGCCATGCTGGCGGTTGAATGTGGCTCAAAAATGGTCTTCGTTGGCGGCTCGACCGATACACCCGATGACGTCGTTCACGCGACCTGTACGGCCATCCAAGAAGCGTTTGAATTGCGAATGTTCGCCGCCAGTCAAGACCCGTCGGGCAACGAAGCCGATTGGGACATACCCGTGGTCCTTTTTCCAGGCGGTGCCCACGCACTCTCTCCTGCAGCAGACGCCATCACGTTCATGATGCTCATGAATTCAACAAAACGGGAATTTTTGGTTGGGGAACAGGTGCGAGGTGCGCCATATTTGGCCAACTTTGGCGTTGAGGCCTTACCAACCGGTTACGTTGTCTGCGCCCCGGGTGGTCGTGTTGGCGAAGTTGGTGGCGCGGAATTGATTCAAAAAGACGATGTTGAATTGGTTCACGCCTATGCACTCTGTGCAAAAATGTACGGTTTTTCACTTCTCTATCTCGAGGCGGGAAGCGGTGCAGATACGCCGGTTCACGCCCAACTCATCAAGCGGGCCGCTTCCGTAGAGGGCCTTACCTTGTTGGTAGGCGGTGGACTTCGAACGCCCGAGGACGTGCGGCGTGCTGTTGATGCAGGCGCTGATTGGGTGGTGACGGGCACCATTACCGAAGACGCATCGTCAATGGACGAATTACGAGAGCGACTGCTCGGCTTGGTTCAGGCCTGTTCGGTCTGAATCAAGATTCGTCTTCATCATCGAAGATAACGGGATCACCCGTTCCACCAGGAGATGGAGGCCGAACACCATCAACATCCATTCCGGGTTCCAATTCAGTTTCTTCGGTTTCAAGGACCAATTCTTCTCCTTCAGCCAACTTGGCCATGTCTTCGGTCGTAGGGGCCTTGATCGTCCGCTCAACATCCGGCGCATTGGCGTACAATTCTCGCTTCAATTCACGGCTTTCATGGCTGCGCACGAGTGAAAGCGAGTCAGCAAACACACGTCCAACAACTTCTCGAGTACGTTCGCTGCGACGGGCGGAGTTCAGTTCATGTTCCATTGAACTTCGCTGGTCTTCCAATTCGCGCAGTTCAGCCGTTCGGTCTTGGAGGGCCGCTTCGAGGTCCGTCAGCGTGAGCGTCATTTGTTGGATACGCTCGTCACGCTCGAACACATCGTTGTGGAGGCGACGCTCACGTCGTCGTAGGGATTCGTATTCGCGATTTCGCTCCAACAGGCGGCGCTTCAATTCCTCAATTTGTTCCACGAGGTAGTCGTGTTCGGCGGAAACAGAACGGGGCCCTTGCATGACCCGCTCGAGTTGTTCTTCAAGCTCAGCAAGACGACGGTCCCTCGCATCAAGCAGGCCTCGCAATCGGTCAGCGATGTCTCGAAGACGCTGTCGTTCTTCTTCGAGTGCCTCTGATGCGGCCTTTTCAACGTCGAGTTGTCGCTGTCGCTCATCGACCTGTTGTTTCAGCAATCGGACCTCTTCGGCCGTGACCGACGTGAGGCCGGCGTCAGCGGCCTTTTCCAAGGCTTCAACCATCTGAGAGATTCGTCCTTCCATTTCGCCAATGACCTCGTCCTGTTCGGTGGCAAGTGTGCGTAATTGTTCCAACTCGCCCTCCATTGACGAACGCTCTTGCTGAGAAAGCGAGGATTGCTGAGCGGCCAATTCTTCTCGAGCATCGCCCAGAAGGCGTTCCAAGTGAATGATTTGGGCTTCGTTTTCTTTGAGCGTTTGCTCCGCCTCAGCAAGTCGTGCGACCTCGGGAGCGATGTTGTCTTGGCGCTCAGCCAAGTCAAGTTCAACCACGCGGAGTCGCTGCTTGACGGCGACCAGTTCGTCGTTTCGCTTGCCCAACTCGTCCCAGGCGACCAGCACCTCTTCGACGAGTTGTTCAACGGGGTATCCTTTGAGCATCCCTTCGAGTGCAGCCCGCTCATCGTTTGACGATGAACCTACACGTCGGATGCCACCGGGTGACGAACTCTCTACAGCCATACGGCAACGCATCGCAGATTTACCACACTTGAACCTTCCCAAGGTAGGAAGGCCGGAAAGCGGGTATTTGCTACCCTTCTCAGCCCGCCGCTTCAGTTGATAGCGGTGTACATGTCGTCAGGCATTTCGCTGGCGAGTTTGAGTGCACCTGCAGCTACGGAGTTGATGGGGTCTTCAACACACCAGACACGGACATCACCGATGTCAGCAATTTCGCTGGCAAGTCGGTCAGCGATGCCTTCGATGAGGGAGCCGCCGCCCGAGAGGATGATGTTGTTGCGCAGAATCTGCTGGTACTCGGGGTCTGCACCTGCGACGTTGCGCTTGATGGCGTTGCCAATCTTCGGGATGATGAGTTCACATGCTTCCAAGATCAAATCGCCGATGTCGACCACTTGTCGCTTTCCGTCAACGGACAACTCAACGGTCACTTCGTGGGCCTCGCCACCAACATAGGAGGAGGCTTCTTTCCACTTTCGAACCATGTCCTTGGTGACTTGAGCGCCGGTGTACTTCTTCCTGATGAGTTCCATCAATTGAAGGTCCAACCAGTCGCCTGCTTCGGTGATGGTCACCTGGTCTTCATCGGTGGGGAAGGTACCGTAGACTCGAGCGATGTCGGTGGTGCCTGCGCCGATGTCGACGACAATGGAACCAGCGATTTCGTCAATGCCGTAAGCGGTAGCGAAGGGCTCGGTCACGACCATGATGGCGTTGACTTGTCCTCGCAGCGTAGCCACAAGGTTGGATTTGTCCGTGAAGGAAACGTGGCTTGGCGAGCAGATGACGCCAAGCACTTCGTCGAACTCTTCAGGGTCAACGGTCTCGAGAAGGTGGGAAACAAAGGCCTTGGCTGCGGCCAAGTTGGCTTCGTCGTCCTGGGTGACACCGGCTGCCATGGGGCGGTAGAGGTTGCAAGCGAGCTTGTTCTTGAGGGCGTCTTCGCCGAACAGCACGTCTCGACCGAGGAAATTTCGTGCAACGGGGTCCTTTGGACGTCCGACGACGGTTTCAATCGTGTGCAATTTTCCAGCGCTTGATGCGATGGTCGATTGGTAGGTTCCTAAGTCAATTCCAACATACAGGCGGTCGCTCATTTTTCTTCACCTTCCCACGTGGGATGGTTCTCCGAGTATGGCACTGGACTTCAAGGTTCACCTTGTCATTTTGGAAGGCTTTTGGCGCAAGCCACGAGATAAATATCATTCAGTCATGCGATTTTTGTTTCGCATTTCCACCTGCACAGTGTCAAGGCGGCACCGTTCCACGAAGAGGCGAAATCAACTATCGTCAACGATTACCGAACCAACATACATCACGGTTGAATCGTGGTTGATTTGAACGTCCACGGTGCACATGCTGCTGCACAAGTCCTGGCCGTTCTCGTAGATATTCATTCCATCTCCGAGCGTCAAGTAAGCGTCAGTTGTATCGCCCATCTCGACCATATAGCATACGCTGGTTGTATCGGAACCGTCGCCTGAGGCAGAAAGGCTGCAGGTGACGGGGGCTCCTCCGTCAATCGAGAGCACGACAGAGAGCATCCCCCATTCCAAATCGCTCCCCATCGTGTAGACGATCTTAATCAGTTCGTCGTTGGTATCGGTGCTTACCGTACCACCCATATCAACGAGTGAAAAGTCTGCCATAGAGGACCCCCCGTTTCCACTTGAGGTAATGTCGTCGCACGGTGAGGTGGCCGATGCACCCGTGACCCAATCGATATCGTCTTGGGTGATGTAGTTTCCAAACAAAAGTTCGATGTTTCCGTTGATCATATCGTTGGCTTCAAAGTGGTTTCCAATGGCTCCCCCAGCGGATTGGATGGCCCCCGTTACGACCGTAAAGGATGCTGACTGACCGGTGGCGTCGGTGGCGACGAGGTCAAACATTCGCATGAAAGACATCGCGCACCCGTCGCCGCTGTCCCATCGCTCAGCGATGATGGTCCCGTTCCACGGAATGGTCACGAAGGGATCGTCTTCACTGAAGATGCCCCCTTCTGCGTAGGGCAGAGCGATGTCGACGGTTCCATCACGGTCATGGTCCACACCAACGGTTACGGCCGTACCTTCGGGGTCAACCGCTGACCAACTCAACATGCCTCTGTACATCCATGGGTCCGTGTTTCCGTCCCATCCCATCAGGTGCCAATCATCGTCGGCGAAAACATCGGCGTTGATACGAGGTGGCAAGTCGGTGGTTGTTGATTGGGACCCGATGACAACGACCTCCCATCCCGTGCTCGTGCAGGAATGGAATTCGCTTACATCATGAACGTAATACAGACGCCCCAGATTTTCGTTGGTTGTACCAGGACAATCCGGGAGATCGGATGCAGAATCAACATGCATGGCCGACCATGGTTCTTCGAGCGTGGTCGTTTCTTCTTCGGGTTCGATCAAATCCTCTGCTTCTGGCGGCATCACTTCATCGATGCAACCAGAAAGCGGTACCATCAGCATTACCAGCATCAGCAGAAGTGCAGAGGAGCGAGTAGCCGTAGACTTCTTTGTCGTTGTTGTGTACTTTTTCATTCATTATCACCTATTGTTGAAACACCCTTAACCGAAGCAGACTTTGAATCTTTATCAGGCGAGAAGAGGATGAACACAATCTGCGTTATTCTTCTTCGAGTGTACTGGTTTGGAAGGGAGGCGGGTGTTTATCGAGGTACACGGTCTGCTTGGTGGATGCACTTCTGCGGGCCACCAACATGCCAACGATGAGGCTGAGCAGGCCAAGCCAAATCATGACCGTTGACCGACGTTCACCTGCCGGCTCAAAGGCTCCGTCTTTAGGTTCTTCAATCCACAAATCTTCTGCGACGGTCATGGTCATCGGATTGAAATGTGCAGCAGGCGACATGTTGGATGACGACAGGCGAAGATGGAGGCTGTAACGCTCCCCGGTCTGGTAATACGGAGGGAAATCGTCTGGGAGCGACCACGTGCAGGCGCCTTCACCGGGACGGTCAGCGTGATGCGTGCAGTTGAGCAGCGTGATGTTCGGGGCCGATTGGGAACGAAGGGCCACCTCCATCACGTACCCATCACCGTCCACATCGCTCACGTTCCACCGCACGGTGAACTCACCATCGAGCGGAGCGCCCGACATCGGCGCGTGGACCGAATCAAGCACCAACGGGTGGTCCTTAGGATAGCATCCGTTTTCCATCACGGGCCAATCCAAATCCGGCGTGAGGCACTCATCGACATCATCGGTTATCCCGTCACCATCCGAATCGTCCAAACACCCATCGTCATCGCTGTCAAAACCCTCAGATGATGTGGCAGGACACGCATCCTCAATGTTCACCACACCGTCGCCATCATCGTCGTCCAAACACCCATCGAGGTCTTCATCGTCAGCCCGTGCATCTTCCAACGGACACGCGTCATCGACGTTGACCACACCGTCACCATCGTCATCCAGGTAATCTGCAGAATCCCTGTCCACGCCTTTCACAATCAGAGCAAAACCAACGGCATCACCGTCCAGCCCGATCTGACCTGGAGACCCACCCGGCTGGACAAAGCGTGCGACGACGTTCACGTCAACATACGAGGAATCGGTCAGAAGTGTACTTGGAATGTCAATGCCGAACGTGGTTTCATTTGATGGTGGAAACATCGTCGTGTTGTTTGCATCGACCACGTCGCCGAAAAACAACGTCGGAGAACCGTCGCCTTGGAGTTCGTTGGAAAGCAAAACGGTCCCATCTTCAAGACGGACGCGCAGTTGGAGGTCGTCCACCATGGCCGGTTCCGGTTGGGCGGGAAACGACATCCGGATGCGAACATCATGACCGGCGAGAGGGGTAAGTCGTTGGGTGAATACATCGCCCGTTTGCAAGTACGGCCCGATGCTTCCTTCACCGTTCCAATCGTTGTCCAGCATACCAGAAAGGTTGGCGGTTGTACCGCCATTGGTCTCAAACCATTGCGCAACGGAACCATCGATTAAGCGATAACTGTCATGAATCCAGATGTCGGAAGAAGGAGAATCGTCTTCGGAAAGCGAGCCAGGGTCGAACAATCGACTGAGGTTGAGAACACCCCACCCATCGTAGGGATTGTTCAATGCAAGCCCCCCTTCGCCGCCGTTTCGTGTTTCGTTTGAGAGCGGAGATGTCGCCATGGCCAGCGAGGCACGCATCAGCGAACTCGAGGGCGTGAACCCATCACCGAGAAGAATTGAGTCGACGACATGCTGTTCAGCCCAAGCAGGCTGAAGTTCACTCAAATTGGTGGGTTCGAGCGAGGCATATGAGGGAACAATCCAACCGTCCTCGTAGAGTTGCTGAAGAACAGCCGCTGCGCCTGAGGCATGAGGCGTGGCCATGCTGGTACCCGATGAGGGGCGAAGATTGGCGTTGTTGGTGTCCCAAAACCCATCGGCGCCGGCTGATTGAACGTCCGCCCCCGGTGCGAGAAGGAAGATACCGTTCGTCTCAGCTTCGGTTGGTCCGTAGGAGGTGGACCCCCAACGTTCGGTTTCCACCGATTTCGTACTGGCACTCACGGCGATGACGTTTCGGCCGTTGGCCGGCTCGAGCACGCCTTCGCCGGTATTTCCCGGAGCGACAAAGGCCAGCGACCACGGCATGGCTCGTGCATAAGCATCGAACTGACCCGTTCGTTCGGTGTAAGCCGTGGTGTCGTCGCCCCACGAGTTGGAGTGAATCATGCCGCCGTGTAAACTCGTTTCCCAAAGCAGTTGGTCGACATCCGGGGGCGACCAACCTGCTGACGAGACAATGTCTTGGACGACCAGTTTGGCCCCGTGGGCCAAGGTTGAACCGTTAACGGGAACGCCACCTTCTCGGAAGCTGTACACGTCGCGACATGCGAGTGAACCGATAACATGCGTTCCGTGTCTGTAGTCACTGTGGCCCGGCGTATCGTTTCCATCGATGCTTGAATTCAAGTGGACAATCTTCCGATGCTCGGGCCCGAATTCTCCAACTGCAGGATACGTGGCGTTGAGTTCTGCGTGCTCACTGGTTGGGCTCGTTGCGTTTCGAAAACACGTGTGGTCTGCATCAAGCCCGCTGTCTGCAACACCAAGAACCACTCCCGAACCGTTGAGACCCAGTGTCCAAAATGGATGCTGAACCGTCGACCCGTGCTCAATCAACGAGGAGGCTTGAGCGTTCCTTGCCTTTGTCTCAAGAACAGGTTCGACCCACAAGACACCGTCCACCAAGAGCAAGGCAGACACGGCGTTCAGGTGAGGGGCTGTGACGGTCATCGAGGCCGGTATGTTTCCCTTCACATCCAATGAGGCTGAGAGAACATCAAATCCAAGACCTTTCATCGCGATCTCGACCGAACGAATCGCATCGTGAGGCAAACGCGGCTCAAACAGGACGCGATAATCCGCTATCCCTTCGTCGATAAGGGGTGCCGACCGAAGCATGGCATCTGGGGCGACCTCCACTCTTGCGTTGTCTGGCCAATCAACCCGGCCGTCCATCCACACCAGAAGCACATTTGGCTGAACGCTTCGAAGAGGCTGTATGCCTTGTTCAACCAACAAGGACCATGCATCCGAAGTCCAAACACCTTCGTCAAGAATGAGAAGGAATTCTGCACCTGAATCTGCTTGGGTCGGAACGGTCTTTTCGCCCGGTATCCACCCCGATGCGAGGGGAACGAGCATCAGCATGACCAGGCATATCGCCGCTCGCATGGGTGAACGAAACCATCGTTTTGTCTCAACCTATCGGTTGATTGTGGACCGAGGGCGCGCCAGCGCGTTTAAGGATGGATGGCAGGTCGGAGGGCCCGATGAAGGCCTATCGAGTATCAGGAACGGCGCCCTTTGGAAGCCAACGCCAGCCCTTTTCCTACGACTTCCCTGCAGCCGATGCTGACGCTGCAACCGAGAAGGTGTACTCTATTCTCGGCTCACGGCATCGCATCATGCGCCGGAAGATCACCATCGAAAGCGTGGGTGAAATCGACCCTCGCACCTCCACCGAACCCGTTGTGTTGCATCATTTCAGAGATGAAATCGCGGCAAAGGGCGGGACCATCGCTCCCGTGAAGGAAGAAGAGTGAAGCAACCCGTTCGTCGCTATTCGACGTTCCAAGTTTCCGCCCAATCAAACAATGACTGCATGATTGGACTCAGTTTTTCTGCATCTTCTCGCAGGGCATAAAGCGATCCAGCGGTTGAATTTGGGTGCGCTTTTCGTTGAACCAATCCGTAGTGCTCCAACTCTTTTAGGCGCCTTGAAACCGTTGTCGATGATGCCTCAACTCGTGATTTGATGTCCCCGAACCGAAGCCCCCCTTCGGCTCTGTCGAGAATCATCAAGATGTGCAGTGACTTTGATTTCGTAATCAACTCCAACACGGTATCCACCTTTCCGTAGGTGGGGTCGCATGATTCATCTGAAGTGGAAGACATGGCCCGCACCATCCTTCCTTTGCACATAAAGACCAAGTCACAACGGTGGTACTTTGCTGCGATTCATCTTCACAACCTTGGATAGCGGGGGCTTCTTCAACCCCAACCAACTCCGCCGCTTGACGGACATGGTTGACAGGACACAACTTCAACGCCTCGCCCAGGAAGTCGAGGTGCTCCGAAAGCGACTGGATGAGATCAACATCCGTATTGAACAAGTTGACGCCGTTCTGGCAGAGCATGCCATTACGGACGCCGTCCTCGAGGCTCTGCTTGGCCACCAAGAAGGCACCAGCATCTCAACTCACCTTCCCATCGGCTCAGGCATCAGCCTGCCCTATCGCCATGAGCGTGCGGAAGAAGGCGTGGCGCTGGTGGATTTGGGCGCCGGCGTGTTCGGTGAACGCCCGTGGAGCGATGCCCGTTCCATCACCCACCAACGCAGAGAGGACATCCAACGGCTCAGGGATGAACTGAAGCAGCAATCCGACTTGACCGAAACATCGCTTGCCAAGGCCGCTCAAACCTTCAACGGTCTCGCTGAACAACTCAAACAACAACCGACACATGCCGCTTCACCTGAAGTGCCGCCATCTGACGAACCAACGCCATCGGAGAGCACGACCCGCCGTCCGCGCAAACGTGGTATGTTTGGCGGTGATTTGACACTGGACGACTGAGGGATTTCATGGGCTTGTTTGACCGATTTCGAAAACGCGTCCACGAGGTGGCCGAAGAAACGGACGGCGACGCCCTGTCCGTAGAAGCAACCTCCGAGGAAGCACAGGCGTTGCTCAATCAACAGGACCCAGATCCACAGCCCTCTCAACCAATCGAAGAGGAGTGGGACGATGTGGACGCCGAGCCCGTTCAGTCTGCTCCTGTGGAACAGGACGATGACGATGATGATTGGGACACCTGGGACGACGACGAAGCCATCGCGCCCGTTCAATTGTCCAAGAAGGAACGTAAATTGTTGGAGCGTCAAGAAAAAGATCGTCGGCGACAGGAAGAAAAGGCGAAAAAAGCGATGAAAAAACGTGGCGCCGTGGCCGTCGCCCGCCCAAAAGGCTCCAAAGTTGACCTCTCCATGATGCGAACCACCACGGGCCGCCAACTTGTCAATGTCGAACAGGCACCAAAGGGCTCGACGGAGCGCGCAGCCATTCAACTCCAAGGCGGCCAATCCATTGACGTTGACCTCGGAGGTGGCGTGGTCGCGGAAGGCGGCCGCATCATCAAGCCGGGCGAAGCCCTTGAGAATCTACTCGAGGAACTCGAGTGGGTCTTGCTTGAATCTGACATTTCCCAACACGCATCAAGCGCCATCATCGATAGCCTTCGAAGCGCTCTGGTAGGCGCCCGCCTTCGCCGGGGGGCAGAATTGTCCAAAGTACTCGAAGCTGCACTCAAGCGTGCCCTTCACGCCCTTCTTGAAGCGGGTTACTGGGATTTTGATGCTACGGTTGACGGCTTCATCGAGGCCGGTGATGTACCGGTTGTCATCATGCTCGTGGGCGTCAACGGAACGGGGAAAACGACCACCGCTGCCAAGATAGCTCAACGGCTTCTCAACAACGGCCGTTCCGTCATCGCTGCCGCAGGAGACACCTTCCGTGCCGGGGCCATCCAACAACTCGAATCGCATTGCGAACGCCTTGGGATTCGTTGCATATCCAGTCAGCGAGGCGGAGATTCGGCCGCCATCGCACGAGACGCCATCGATTCGGCCAAAGCCAAAGGCATCGATGTCGTACTGGTGGATACCGCCGGGCGAATGCAGAACAAGACCAACCTCATGAACGAACTCAACAAGGTGAGAAAGGTCACCAACCCCCACCTGACGCTCTTTGTTGGTGATTCTCTCGCTGGAAACGATGCGGTTGAGCAGGCCCAAATGTTCCAAGAAATCATGCGTTTTGATGGAGCCGTCCTGACAAAAATGGACACCGACGCCAAGGGCGGCGCTGGTCTCTCAATTGCCTTTGCCACGGGCCGACCGATCGTATTCGCAGGTGTGGGACAGGGGTATGATGACCTGCTGCAGTTCAATCCCGACTGGCTGCTTGACCAACTCTTTGAGTGAGCCGCAGGGAAGAAAAACCTCCTTGATGCTCTCTTTTCATGGCGGATATGTTTGCCGATGAAGATGCGGCTCGATTTTTCCAAATGGTGCAGATGCTCCAACGCTCAACACTCTTGCAAATGGGCTACCTCCCCGACCAATCGGGCACGTTTCACTACAACATGGGAGAGGCCAGGGAAGGCATCGAGGTACTTCGCATGTTTCAGCGCAAAACCGATGGAAACCTGAGCGACCAGGAAACGCAGATGCTCCGTGCCGTCATCAGCGAACTTCAGATGCAGTTCACTCAAGCACCACAGCGCCACCGACGACGGCAGGAGGAGGAAGCCCAGAGCGATGTGATTCGGGAAACCTTCTCCCAACCCAAGGACGGTCCCGTCGAAGACCTCTCAACTCCCGCTCAGGGTGAGGAAGAATAGCGGTTGATTGATGAGTTATCGCTGGTTGCGTTGGATTGATTGGCATGGGATTGGTCACCGAAGTTGACGATGAATCGGCACCCACCGTCCTCATCGTTGACAACAACCCCATGTCGTCCATGCGCCTGACCAACCTCTTCAAAACGCGTAATTTCAATGTTGAACTTTGTGAAGACGGCGACCAAGCGGTGGACGAATACATCCGCCTGGACCCAGAACTGGTCGTTCTTTCCCTTGACATCCCTTCTCTTGATGGACATCTTGCAGCCCTTGAAATGAGGGAACACGGCGGGGAAAGCCGCATCGTCTTCGTCGCCCCTGCCCGCATGGCAGAGGTTGCACGGAATGCGACGTTCTCCGCTGGCGCCGTAGCGTGGTTGCAAAAACCCGTTTCCGGTGAAAGTTTGGAAGCCGTTTGGAACACCATCTTGGGCGCCATCCCAAAAGCTCCGGGACTTGAAGATCTTGACGAACTCTATCCGGACCGTGTCCAAATCGAAGAGGACGCTGGCCCGCTTGCTGCACCTCTTCCTCTCCCATTGCCCGGCACCTTACCTCCTTTGGAAGCGCTTCCAGAATTGGCCGTCGTTGTTCCTTCCCCGGAACCGACCAAGAAGCGCCGAGGGCGTCGTGGAATTCTTGTTCTCATTCTCCTCGGCGTTGGCGCAGGCGTAGCCTATACCCAAGGCTATCTTCCCGTGTAAGTCTGCGACAGAATTGAGCAGGTCACTCACGGGAAACCATGGTTTTGATAACGGAGAACACAAAGTCGGTATCATGCAGAACAAGCAACTCACCGCCGTTGCGCTTTGCCTGACGATGCTCTTGGCAGGTTGCCTGAACGTCAAAGAGAACGTTGAGGTGCCCGATGTGGTGTTGCCAGACGACTGGTCAACCATCACCGCTCGAACGGTCGCCAACCCTCAACTCTATGCGTACGACGATTGCGAAGATCTCGAATCCTCGCTGAAGCAATCCATCGAAGAACAGTACCGTGTTGAACTCCTGCAGGCCGTTGCCGAACAATACTACTATCCCGACTTCATGTGGGCCGAAGATGCTGAAATGGCCATGGACGACGGTGCCGTGGCCGACACGAGCACGGCGGCCCAACCCCGGACCACCTCACCCCCCCGTGTTGAGGGAGAGGATTTCTCAGGCACCAACAATCAGGAGTCTGGCGTGGACGAAGCTGATTTTGTCAAGACCGACGGCTACCACATTTACTACCTCCAAGGACAGCATCTTCACATCTTTGGCGTCCCTGAATTTGGAGAACTCGAAGCAGCGTCCAACATGTCGCTCTCCGGTAATCCTGTGGCCATGATGCTCGACGGTGACCAGTTGGTGGTTATTTCGACCATGAACCCGTGGTCCATCGATGCCAACCATCCTGTGGTTGACGCCATGGGATGGGACAGCGAATACAGGTCGTGGCGAACCAGCAGCCTCACCAAATTCACCGTTCTTGACATCACCAACCGCAGCCAGCCAGACGTTGAGAGGGAACTCTTCATTGAAGGCACTTACATCACCGCCCGCGAAGTCAACGGCACGGTGCGAACCATCACCCATGCCTGGATGGACGTGCCCGGCGTGCAATCTTACCTGAACCTCCCAACAGGGTATTGGAACTTGGATTACGACGACCCGCTTCGCCTGGAAATTCGAGAAAAGGTCGCCTATGAAACAATGCTGAGCAACAGCGAAGCCCTTGACCTTCTTTCGCTGAGCGATTTGATTCCTCAAGTGTACGAATACAGCAACGGCGAAGTCGTTGTCCATGAGATGAGTGAGGGCGAGTGCCAGGGATTTGTCGCACCTCAGGACAGCATGGAGCGAGGCATCTCCAGCATCTTCTCACTCGACTTGACCTCTGCAGACTTTGACTATGAAGTGGACCATGTGGTGGGAACCTATCCACAGGTCTACGCCTCCAGTGATGTGCTGGTGTTGGCTGAATCAGCGTTCTCAGGTTGGTGGTTCTGGGGCAACGACGACATGGACGAAATGACCAACCTTCACACCTTTGACATCAGCGCACCCGATGCAACGCTTTACACCGGTTCAGGGCGCATCGCAGGTACCGTTTTGAATCAATTTTCACTCTCTGAACACGAAGGCGTGCTTCGGGTTGCGACCACCGTCGGCCAGTGGGCGCGCTGGTGGATGGACGACCCCGAACCGATGTCATCCCAACTGGTTACCCTCGTTCGTTCGGTTGACGTCGAGACCGATGAACAAATACTTCTCGAGGTCGGCCGGGTGGACGGTATCGCGCCAGGTGAGCGCATCTGGAGCGCACGCTTCGATGGCGACCGCGCCTACATCGTGACCTTTGAACAAATTGACCCGTTGTGGGTGATCGATGTCGCCGATGAGACCAACCCAACCATCCTTGGTGAACTCAAGGTCCCCGGCGTCTCGACCTACATTCACCCGCTTTCGAGGGACCATTTGTTGACCATTGGTTTTGGGCCGGCCAACGAAGACGGCACGGGCCTTGACTGGTCAGGCACCCAACTTTCGCTCTTTGACATCACCGACCCGGCCGACCCGCAGCAAGCGGATACTCAGCGCCTCTCACCGGTCGCCCGAGACCAGGCCAACAGGTGGTCGTGGTCGTCTTCTGAAGCGACCTACGAGTCCAAAGCGTTCCAGTATTGGGCACCGAAGTCAATGCTTGCCGTGCCGCTCTCTACGTATCGATACGCAGAGAGTTATGAAAATGGAAAATATACGTGGTCCTATGAATACATTTCAAAACTCATGCTGGTGAATGTCAACGAGTCTGACGGAACGCTTTCGGTATACGGCGAAGTCAACCACTCGTCGTTCTACGACAGGGAAGAAGACAACCGATATTGGGGCTGGGGCGAGCAAAACATCCGTCGTTCTATCTTCATGGGCGACTTTGTCTATGCGATTTCTCCAGCTGGAATTACGGCCACGAACTTGACATCGTTAGAAGAATCTGACCGCCTATCCATACCGCATTCCTCCGTGTACGACCGATACCACGACGACGTCGCCATCGCCGAATCAAGCGATGCTGCAGAAGGGGAAGCGGCAGGTTCGGACCGATCTGAGGACGGGTCTGATGACGCATCAGATACCGATGCAAGAAATGCTTGAACCCTCACGGAGGCATCACCACGCTCTTGAGGGGGGCCAGTGTGAGGGGCACCATGCGCACCGCTGTGGCGACGTTTGGCTTCGGCCGACCGGACCATTTTGAGCGCATGCTTCGTTCATTGGGCTCATGCCCAGAAGTGGCGAAAGGTGAGGTTGATGTCCATCATTTTCTTGACGGGGGAGCCGGCTCCGAACAGGATGCCCTCCGTGCTGTGATTGAAGACAGCGGTATACCCTACACGGCCATTGTGGCTCGCCCGGGAAATTTGGGCGTTGGCCGCCAACTCATCGGTGCTCGGCGTGAACTTCTCGACGAGCAAGGCTACGATCGTATGGTGTTGGTTGAGGACGACATTGAGTTGAGCCCGACCTACCTGACATCGTTGCTGAGGCTTTCTGATTGGGCCGAGAATTACGCAGATGTTGGAACGGTTCAGGTTTGGAACGTCGAGTCGGGAACCAAAGACGAACTTCAGCCCTACCTTCATCAGGTTGAATTAACCAATCGACACTTTGTGACTTATTGTATAACCAAGCGGGCGTGGGACATCATCAAACCCATGTTGTATGCGTACGAGGAGAACTTCCTGCTGCGACGCCCATACGCAAAACGCCCCCACTACCGAATACGGCACTTCATGCGAAAACAAATCAAGCAACCACGGCAAACACCATCAGGCACTCGATTGGACCCTCCCGCTCAAGCCATCCACAACCCCTTTCCTTCCATCTCTTGGCGCTCAGCACCAACAAGCCAGGATGCCATCACTTCACTAGCGATGTATCTCGCGGGCCTCCACCGCATTACGACAAGGGTTTCCCACGCCCACTACTATGGCGTTACGGGCGTTCACTGCACTCCAGAACTTTACGAATTTATGGGATTCAACAACCAAGGGTGGTGGCAGTGGGATTCAGCTCCCGAGCACTTCGAAATTCGGTACAAAGACGAAAACGGCGAGTGGCTCAGTTCATATTACCGCTGAGGGTTGCTCATGGAACTCACGATTGGATTGGTGGGCTGTGGTCGTTGGGGCACCAATCACCTCGCCACACTCGTTGCTTTGCGAGAAGAGGGATTACTCACACGTATCGTTGTTTCAGACGCCGATCCCGACGTCCTTGCCTCTGTTGATTCCGATGCAACTTACCCTTCGTTTTCAGCGATGCTTGAGAATGAGGAGTTGAATGGCGTTGCCATTGCGACACCAGACATCACTCATCTCGAAATGGCATCGTTGGCTGCCAAACATCGTCTTCCGATGTTGGTGGAAAAACCCCTGGGAAGTTCTGTCCGCGAGGTAGAAGACTTCTTTGACACGCTGCCCGATGACACGATTCTGGTGATTGGGTATCAACTCCGACATCATAACGGATTGAAACGGATGATGGCCGCCATGAATGACATGGAGTTGGGATCCTTTCTCTTGAGTTATGTTCGGCGTACACCACGCCCAAAACCGGCTGAGGCAGATATTGTCCACGCTTTGGCAACGCATGGTTTGGACACGATTTCGTTCATGCGAGACACTCTCTTGGAGAATATGGAGGTGCGCGACCTCGACATCACAGAGAGCACGGCTCGGATACAACTTCACTCTGGAGGTTCAATCAGTTTGGTGAATGTTGAATGGGGTGCTGAAGCGGAAGTCCGAAAAATTGCCGTTCAAGGCGACCTCAACGCTGCGATGTTGGATTTCGGCACCGGTGATTTGGAATGGTATGTTGGCGAAGGGTTCAACCAACCTCCTCTATTGGAGCAATACAACGAACCCCCTCTTCTGTCCGAGTGGAGGTTCTTTCTGCATCATATTCACGAGCAAGAACCGATTGTATTCCCACCCAAAAAATCCATCATCGACCACCTCTCTTGGATTGAATCAAACTGCAAGCACAACACCGGATAACTCAGCCGCCTTCTTGCGAGAATTGAAGAATGTCTTTTCCTTGGAGTGCATCATGGGCCTCTCCATGACCACCGTCCAACGCATGCTCGGTGCGAGCCTCATCGCCAGTTTGGGGGTTTGGTTTCTCCAAGGAACGGTCATGGACGGCGTGTTGACGCTCATCGCCCTGTGCGCCCTTACGGGTGTCATTTGGGCCATATCCGAGCGAGAATCGACCTTTGACTACCTCAACCTGTCCGGAAGTGGCCCTTGGAACATGTTGGCCGTCATCCTGAGCATCGTGGTCTTTGCTCAACTGTCCATTTCCATCTGGGCCTTTCCGACCGTAGGTGCTTACCTTCTCTCACTGTCCTTCATCGGCTCATTCTGGTTGACGGGCTACATGATGCAACCGAGCGCGGCTTGAATCCACCAGCGGTGCAGCGGCCGGGGCGAAGGGTCAAGGGCCGACGGCACCGACCCACGGTTCAATGGCAACCCACGGTGACCACCCTGCTCTTCCCGACCACCTTGAGTCGTTGTTGATGGAGGACGTTCACACCGTCTTCCTGAAGGCGGATTGCCCCCCTCGCGTCAAGCAAGGATCCATTGGGTCGCTCCAACTCGTGGAGGTCGAATCGTCCACGACGTGGGATACCTTGCAGCTGGAGCAGATGGAAGAGGACTTGGTCAACCTGGTTGAAGAGCATCGTCACCGTAGCGACTGTTTCCTTGAAATTGACCGGAAAGGCTGCCGCGTCATCCAACTGGGCGACCTCCGCATCACCTCCGCATGGCCACCCTTTTCTGATGCGAGAGAAATCACGGTCGTTCGCCCGGTGGCCAAACTGAGCCTCGGCGATTATGACCTTGACCAGCGTCTCGTAGACCGGCTCCGAAACCATCACCGAGGCGTCTTCATCTGCGGCCGTCCGGGTTCTGGAAAAACCACGCTTGCTCAAGCGATCGCAGAATACCTCGATACCGATGTTGGTGCGTTGGTCAAAACCATGGAAGCTCCTCGAGACCTGCAACTTGCTGATCGAATCACGCAGTACGCACCTCTTGAAGGAGACTTAGAAAAAACCGCTGAAATCATCTTCCTCGTCCGGCCCGATTTCGTCATCTTTGATGAGGTTCGACGTGCTCGCGATTTCGAAATTTTTGCTGATGTTCGCCTCGCCGGAGTAGGGTTGTTGGGCGTGACCCACGCCAATTCCGCCCTCGAAGCCATCCAACGCCTCATCGGCAAGGTGGAATTGGGGCTGGTCAGTCAGGTGCTGGATACCATCCTCCATGTTGAATCCGGGAAAATTCAGCAAGTGTTGGAATTGAGAATGACGGTGAAACCGCCGACGGGAATGCAAGAAGAACTGGCCCGTCCGGTCATTGAGGTCGTGGAGTTCCCAAGTGGAAAACTCACCCACGAGATGTTTGCTTTCGGTTCAGAAATCGCTGTTGTCCCGCTTGAAGGTCGAACCTCCAACGACATGTCGCCCGTCAAAGCCATGGCCAAGGCCCGTATCGTCGAGACGGTGCGCCAGTGGGTCGGCGTCGAGTGCCAAGTACGGTTTTCCAGTGATTCGTCGGCCGTCATTTACGCACCATCAAACATGATTTCTACACTGGTGGGACGAGGCGGAGAAAACGTCAAACAACTGCAAAACGAATTAGGCGGCCTGCGCCTTTCCATTGAATCGTTTGATGACATGCCAGAAGGGATGGAGCAACCCAATCGATTTTGGCACGATGACCGAAGGGGTGGAAATGCTTGGGACAACCCCCGGCGAAAAGGCAAGTCCCAACGAAGAAAACAGCGTAAAAAATGAACAAAATCAACGCCGAGACCGCTGGTTGGAAGTTGATTATTGGCACATCATTTAAATGTCAATCACCGAAGGTCCGCACAGTGAGGTCTCACCATGTCCGATGAAGATAACACCGCCGCGCCCGCCGCAACAGGCCTTGCTGGCTTTGTGCTTGAAAACCGATCTTGGATGCAAACAGCGTCCGTGATTATGATTCTCTATGCCGTTTGGGCCGTCCTTGAAGTGTTCTCTAACACGTGGTTCCACGGCCTCCAACCTCTTACCCTCTTCGAGACGGGAACGGAGACCAACATCAACCCCGCCGACCTTCAGCGCAATAACAGCGGGATGATTATCGCCTCTGGCGCCGTCTTGGGTCTGTTTGGTCTGTTCGCTCAGTACGTCTACCGTGGTGCACCCATGGTGGACTCCTCCATGGCCGCTGCCGCTGCCATGATTCTCGACCAGGCCGCCGCCGACCGAGTTTCCGAAGAGGACATCATCGCCAAGGCTGAAGATGCCGCTGCCGCTGCTGCCGCCGAGGTCGCTAAGGAAACAGCCGAAGACACCGTCATTGAGATGCTCGACCCTGATGCAGATGCTGAGGACGACGACGATGCTGAAGAAGAGGCTGAAGAAGAGGCCGAAGAAGAGGCTGAAGAAGAGGCTGAAGAAGAGGCTGAAGAAGAGGCTGAAGAAGAGGCCGAAGACGATTCCACCGAGGAAGAAGCCGAAGAGGCTGAAGCTGAGGAAGAAGAGGAGGACGCCCCTCCTGAAGAAAAGAAGAAATTTTGAGGTGAAGAAAAATGTGGGAACATCGCAGCGTATCAGACAAATCATTCCAAGAAACCGGCCGAATCTTGCCCAACGAGACCTATGTCAAGTTGATGGACGAAGTGGAAGCCGTGGTCACTCGAGCACAAGACGACAAGTTCGATGCCGAGACCTTCATGACCTACATTCCTCGTCGGGGTCCGTGGGAAGAAATCCCAGCATCGGACCACTCCAAGGCCGACGCTCGAACCCGCTACATCGGTCCTGCGAGCGCCAAACTCCTCAACACCAATCTGGTGTTGGGCTCCTCTTGGATTGATTCAGACCGTTTCAAGTACGAGCGAAGAATCACCAACATCGCTGACTACCTGAAGCAGAAAACCATCATCAACGCCAACATGTGGACGCCCAAGCAATTGTTTACCACGCAGACGTTCTTCTTCTGCTCAACCGGTGACGAAGAGCGCATGGGCGGTGCCATTCTCGAAGGCGACACCCGAAACGACGACCACCTGTTCCTCGGAACCGAAGACAAGGAATTCCCCGAGTGGGAAGTTATCCTATGGGGCCTTGGCCACCGTGGTGTCGTCCCCGACTCCGACCCGCTTGACCGTGTCTACTATCCATCGTTGATGCACCGAAACGTGTCGTTCAACAACCGACTGGGATGGACCCGCTACTCCCCGGCTGGTTTCGGAAAGGACGCTTCCGGCTACTTGATGACACGCCCCAACACGTGGATTTGGCCCGCCGTCAACGGCAACCGCGAGACGGCCACCGCCTTCAACCTCCTTGTGAACCTCCCCGACCGAAGCTCCTCCTTCGGTGAGGAAGGTATCTCTGACGTGTTCATGACGACCGGTAAGACGTCCCTCTACACGCTGATGGGCATGATGCAATCGTCCACCGTACGCCAAGCCTTTGGCGCTGGTTCAGAGATGGTACCATTGGAATTCCACTGCATTGAGCCCGGTCTTGACGAGTGGATTGGCAACTCCAGCGACGAGGACAAGTACAGCCGTCTGTTCGAAGTCTGTGCCACCCTCGGCTACGTCTTGACCGACCCGCATATCGGTACCCTCGGCGGTGCTGCAAAGCGCCGTCGTCTCATCATGTACCCTTCAGACCAAGGCAACCTCTTGACCTGTGCCAACGCCAGTCAGGTGGCCGACCACGCGCTTAAGTCGAACTACGATGCAACGGTGTTCACCAAACTCGACCAGGCCGACTTCATGAACCGAGTTACTCGCCGGTTCAAGGCCTACGCCGACCTTGTTGCTGCCTCCGATGTCGCTCGTGGCGCTCGCTGGATCAGCCAAGCTGAGGTTGACGGCGAGAAGATGATTGGACCCAACGTCCACTCCATCCTCTCCGTTCGCGGCTATGACATCCTCAACATGGATGAATACCTGAACACCTTCAACGATGTGTCGGCAGCTCCTGAGCGCTTGATGCGCCGCATCATCCAAACCGTGGCCACGAACGCCTTGAAGACGGTGTACCCTGTTGACATGCTGGGCGAATCGTCCGGTCCTGCACCGTTTGAGCACATCTTCAACTCGCCCGACGACAACCCGCTCGTGTACTACACCGATGTGCGTTTCTTGGTTCCAACGTCCATTGACAAGTTGCGCTTCCAAACCGCTGCTCGTGGTGCCGACCGTGGTCGAATGCGAGAGGCCTATGCTTCCCTCACGGCAGCCGACCCCATGACCAGCCTGTCCATCCAGGACCTCTGTCTTCCGTTCTTGGCCGACCTTGGCCAAGACACCTGGCAGACCGGTACGGGCATCAACGAAAACGAGATCGTGGTGGAAGTGACCATGGCCGTGAACCCAGCCCGTGTGTGGCGCTCCTACCTTGAGCCCACCATCAAGGAAGTCTTCGACATGCCAAAGGGCGACAAGGGCACGGCTGCTCAACTCTGGGGCGACGTGTTCATGACCAACGAAGTGCTTCACGACAAGATGCGCAAAGACGGCAACGAGCACTACCTCAACTTGCTCAAGATGGCTTACCACTGGTCCAACAACGAGGCGCAAAAAGAGCACAAGCTCGGAAAGCACGCCAAGAAACCAGCGGCCAAGAAATCCACTGCCAAGAAGAAGTGAGTTCGTCCTGAATAAGGATTGAAGAACAAGAGGCCCCGCCTCTCACACCATGGCGAACGGTAATGACGGCAGTGGGCGAGCCCCTGTTGCCATCGTTCGGCCTACAACCAGCGTAACCAGCGGCGTGGGCGTGACGCAAAAACTGGTCACCGCAGCGGTCGCTTTCGGTGACCTCATGCAGGGGACCTTTGGCCCGCAAGGCCTCGACAAAATGCTCTACAAAACCAACGGCGAGACAGCGGTCACCAACGATGGCGCAAAAATCGTCGCCGAATTATTGGTAAAACACCCGGCCGCCAAGGCGTTCGTTCAACTCGCCGATGCGCAAGAACAGGCATGTGGCGACGGCGTCACGGGATGCCTCCTTTTCGCCAGTGAGTTGATGCGAGAAGCTGGGCGCCTCCTGGAGCGAGGCCTGCATCCACTTGTCTGCATTCAAGGCTTTCAAACGGCACTGGACGTTGCCCTCCACCATCTCGACAATGTTTCAGAGGAATTGATTGAGAACGATGACCGCCTCGAAGCCATCGCTCGAACAGCCATGACGGGAACCTCTGCTGACACTGGCGATGACACCCTCTCCACTCTTATCGTTCAGGCATTACGAACCGTTGCTTCTCAAGACGGCGTTGACCATGAAGATGTGCGCATGGCGAAACGAACCATGGGCAACGTGTTTGATACCCGCCTGGTCGACGGGTTGGTTCTCAACACCGCCCTGACCCTGGACCGACTCCCCCGACGACTTGAACACGGCACGGTGCTGACGCTGACGTGTCCCCTTGACCGAGAAGAGACGGTCCGAGAAACCGAGATTGAGGTTGAGGAAGCCGAACAGTGGATGGCGTTTGTTGAGGCGAACGAACACCTCCTCAAAGGGAAGGTAGAAGCCGTGCTAGCAACGGGTGCGAACGCCGTGTTCAGTGCAGAATCCATTGAACCAAGTGTGTTCCATGCGCTCACTGACGCTGGATGTTTTGTGTTGGGCGGTCTTGAACGGGCCGGGATAGAGGATCTCGCAAAGGGATCTGGGGCAACGATGTGCGACCACCTTGACGATTTGGATGCCTCCATACTCGGTACCTTTGAATCGCTTGAAATTGAAACGGGTGAGGGACTGGACGGGCGAAAAGAGCGTCTTTGCTTGCGCTTCGGCCAACACGCAGGCCTCGTGACCCTGGATGTTGGTGGCGGTGATGGTGCTGCTGTTGAAGAGACCATCCGAGGCCTTTACGACGCCCTTCGCTCAACGGCGCTAGCGATGACATCCACCACCATCGTCAGGGGGGGTGGCAGTTTCCACATGGGTGCATCGTTGGCCGTAAAGGAAGCCGCTGAGGCCCAAGCTGGACGGGAACGATTGGCGATGGAAGCGTTCGCTCGTGCTTTGGAAAACATTCCTTCTACCTTGGCCCAAAACGCCGGCGTGGACCGACTCGATACGCTGTTGAAGTTGCGTGCAGAACATCGAGGAGGCATGACCGATGCTGGTATTGATGCCGACGGGCACGTCCGTCCAATCAGTGGCACGTGGTTGCCCGCTGATACACTCCACCATGCCCTTGAATCCGCTACAGAAACGGCCTGCGGTTTGCTGCGTGTGGACCAGGTTATCTCGGCCCGGGGCGACTGATGCACACCTCAACAACGCAGGTCGCTATGTTCAAGTGCATCCGACGGGGCAAGTGCGATAACGGGTTCACGCCATGAATACCGTATCTTCGCCGCCCCGAGCCCTCCTTAGCGTGTGGGATAAAACAGGCATTGTCGACTTTGCCAAAGGCTTAGCAGCCCTTGGTTTTGAGTTGATTTCAACGGGCGGCACGGCGCGTACGCTTCGAGAGGCTGGGCTTGAGGTTCGTTCGGTTTCGGCCCTCACGGACCATCCTGAGATTTTTGACGGCAGGGTGAAATCCCTGCATCCCGCCATTCACGGCCCGCTGCTGGCCCGACTCCATCAAGAAGCCGACGCTGCTGAATTGCACCGACTTGGCTACGCTCCCATTCGCGTGGTGGCCTGCAACCTGTATCCGTTTGGCGACGCTGCTGCAAAAACACCCCCTCTCTCTGACGAAGACTTGTTGGAGATGATTGACATTGGTGGGCCGACCATGGTGCGTGCATCAGCCAAGAACCACCAGCACGTGCTGATCGCCACCAATCCTTCCACCTACGACCGTATTCTCGAAGCCCTTGTTGGCGCTGACGATGTTTCAACGGTCCCCATGGACCTTCGGCGGGCTTTGGCCCTCGAAGCCTTTGAGCACACGGCCGCTTATGACGTCGCCATCGCTCAAGAACTCCACCGGCGCGTGGTGGGCCACCCAGCATCAGCACCGACGATGGAAGAACAACGAGACCGATTGCCGGCAAGCATGCTCGCTGCAAGCCACCAAGTCAACACCCTTCGCTACGGGGAAAACGGCCACCAAGCTGCAGCGCTCTATGTTGACCATGATACCCCGCCTACCAATACAACGCTGGTGACCGCCAAGGTCGAAGGTGGGAAAGCCATGTCGTACAATAACTACAGTGACGCTGATGCTACGCTTCGATTGTGTCGCTCATTGTCCACTGATGAATGGCCTGCTACCCCGCATGCCTGCGTGATTGTGAAGCACAACAACCCCTGCGGCGCCGCCCTTGGTGCAACGCAAAAAGAGGCCTTTGACATGGCGCTCGCAAGCGACCCGGAATCAGCGTTTGGTTCCATCATCTGTTTCAATGAAATCGTCGAAGCCTCGACAGCCACCGCCGTTGGTGATTTATTCGTCGAGGTCATGATGGCACCGGGGTATAGCGAGGAAGCAAAGGCCATTCTCATGGCAAAAAAGAACCGTCGATTGCTAACCATTGATTCCCCCAACGATCGGCTCAGTCCCCTCGAGCGACAGGTGGTCCGAAAGCCGATTGAAGGGGGCGTGTTGGTTCAAACAGAGGAACCTCCCGTCATTGATTGGGAAAAGGCCACCACAGTGACCGAGCGTCAACCGTCGTCTGAACAAATCGACAGCATGAAGTTCGCTGTTCGGGTTTGCGAGCAGGTCAAATCCAACGCCATTGTCATGGTTCAGGGGACCGCAACCGTGGGCATTGGGCCCGGACAAACGAGCCGTGTTGAAGCGGTCAAAATCGCTGCTCGTCGAGCCGGTGAACGAGCGAAGGGGTGCGTTCTTGCTTCGGATGCATTCTTCCCGTTCAAAGACGGGTTGGAGCAAGCAGCAGATGCGGGTGCGACGGCCATTGTGCAACCCGGAGGCTCCATTCGAGACCAGGAAGTCATTGACGAAGCAAATGCGAGGGGCATCGCCATGCTCTTCACCGGTCATCGTTTATTCCGGCACTGAACCCCTCCATGGCAAAGAGGTGTTCATGCCGTCGTCGGGACGCGCCAGCCGACCCACCAAATGCCAATCACCGCCACGATGGCGATGGTGGTTTGGCCAAATCCAGGGTCACCGAGGAGGGTGATGTACCACATTGATGCGACGGAGACCAACGCGATCAATCCACATATGGCAATTTTTGAATGAAACGGTAAAGCCCTGCCCGACCGATAATACCCGAGAAGCAAGGAGCCGAACACTCGGTTGGTCAGCAACCATCGAAACAGGCGTTGAGAAGACCGCCCGTAACAATAGGCCGCTGCGACAAGCCAGGATGTCGTCGGCCATCCAGGGAGAAGCACGCCGATGCCGGCAAACACCACAAAGACGCTACCAAGGACCACCCACACCAGCCGAACGACAGGGTTGGCACTTGGCTTGTGCATGGAGAGAACCTGTTCGGTCACCTCTTCGTCTGAAAGGGCTTCATACTCCACGGCCAACGTCTGTGCTGCTTGTTTGCGACGGACGGATGAGGACACGACCGATTCCGACATACGTCCTCGCTTACCGCTGGAGAATACTTTGCTAAAACCCTTGGCCGAACGAGGAAAGGGTTGAAACACGACAGATTATGGGCGAATCATGACTTCTACGGTCGTCGGGGGGCGTCTTGCGTCAAACGACGCACCGCTTCGTTGCGCCGTCTTTATCTCAGGCTCCGGTAGTGGAATGGAGGCCTTGGTCAGGATGCAACAACGTCTCAATCTTCCCCACGAGACCACGGTTGTGGTATCAAACAACATCGGCGTTGAGGGGTTGGAACGTGCTCAACGGCTTGGTGTACCAACGCTTGTGGTCGAGCACATGGACGGTAAGCGTCGCCGCTCACGAGAGGAACACGAATCTGAAATTCTCAGGCAACTGAAGCCCTATGACGTGGAATTCATTGTCCTAGCAGGGTACATGCGTCTCCTTTCTCCTGCCTTTTTGGCAGCATGGACCAACCGTGTGGTCAACATTCATCCCTCGTTGCTTCCCAATTTCCCTGGCGCACATGCCCATCGCGACGTGCTCGCTGCCAACGTTCGGGTTTCGGGTTGCACGGTCCACTTGGTTGACGAGGGCATGGACACGGGTGCTATTCTCGCACAACGACCGGTACCCGTGTTCCCTGATGACGATGAGGCTACCCTCAGTGAACGCGTAAAGACGGAGGAACACCGATTGTATCCCGAGGTGCTGACGTGGATTGCCGAGGGACGCGTCACCCTCACACCAAACGGTCTCGTAGTCGAGGGTGTTCAAGATCGATTGGTCGATTGAAATTCGTGAACGCCGAAGCATGCTCTTGAAGGTCCACAGAAGGAAGACCCTCCAGCATTGATGTCACGCTTTCGGCGCTCTGGTCAAGGAGAAGGCTTGCGGGAAGAAAAGCGAATAATGGCTGCCGCCGTCCTTGTTCGTCGAGGGGCACACCACCGTTCGGTGCTGAGGCCATCAGGGCAGAAACGGCTTCGGGCGTGAGTAAAAAAGCATCACAAGGAACGAGAAGAACGGTTGTCTCCACTTGCTCTCGGACCCAGGCAATGATGCGGTGCAGCCCGTTGATGTGAGGGGGGTCGGCCATCACTTCTCCCGCAAACAGATGCTTCCGTTTTTCGGAACCACACAAAACAACACACCGCTCAACACCGGCCTCGTTGAGGCACGCCTGCAACCGTTCAACGCCACCGTACATCGAGGCTTTGTCCTCACCCATTCGGCGACTCGTTCCACCTGCGAGAATGACCGCAACCACTGACACGGTACTCCCTCAATGCATGCTGTCAAGCTCGTCCAGGGCCGCTTCCAATTCGGCGAGCAAACCACGCACACGATTCAGAAGTGCCTTCCGTTCACGACTTGAGCGGGCTTCCGGTAACCACTCCAAAAGCCGTCGAACATCCTTGGCGTCCCGTTCCACCGTCCATTTGAGCACGTTCTCCAGCACGGGGTCTTCTGCTGGCAGCAGGCGTTCGACCATGATGGCAGAAGAGGAAGATGCTCCTTCAATGCTCCGATGAAAGCAGGTGAGCGCGTATGCGTTCGAACATTTCTCCGCCCTGCGGCGCTGTTTCAATCAACGAGCGGCAGCCCACGTTCTCCCGGCGGAGAGAAAGAAACAGAACGCAGTATTGGTGCCAATGCGGGCTTTGCTCAGCAGCGGCGTGCAGCCACGTATCATCGGGAACGCCGTGGCCCCCCCTCACCAATTCTTCTGCAACCTCCAGCACAACCATGAGCGATTCTCTTCGTTGAAGGAGATGGATGAACGCCATCCACGGCCCTTGACCGATATCGTTTGGCTCGAGGTTGGCCAGTAACAGCCCAGCCATGCTCAAATCTTCTCGGCCGTGCCGTTTCCACAATGCGGGCACCAGTTTGGCCAACCGTCGTTTCTTTGCTGCGTGCGTGAGCATCCATGAAGCGATTTGGCGCAAGTCGGGCAGCGGGGTTCCGATGTGAAACCGAAAACCAGCGTCGGTCATGGTCACGTCCGTTCGAGGTTTGTTCGCAAAATCACCTACGCAAACGGTGTACGCCTCTTTGAGAAATCGCAAGGACCTTCGCCTTGATTTGAGGCGGTCGGGCGATTGGCCATCCAACCAATCATCCAGCATTGGATTCAACGATCGTCACCTTCGGTGGGTTTTTTTCTGAAGTTATCAAACAAATCTCCAACCAATCCAACAGAATCCCGCAAGGTGTCCATGAGCGTGTCGATCATGGCTTTATCGCCATACTTTTCCTTCACCATTTCACGTAGTTCATGCTCAATTTCCTCGTGAAGTTCGTCGTCGATGTCGAATTGCGTGCGAAGGTTGGCCAGCACACGAAACTCGTCTCGAGAGAGGGATGCATTCACGATGGCTACTTCGAAGACTTTGGTGTAAATGACCCGCATCTCTTCGGGAGAAATCGGGTCTCCGCTCCTCGAAGCCTCGCCTGACTGAATGGCCTCGTAGATGTAGGCCGGCTCTTCAGGAGACAATTTGAGCGCACTCGCGAGTTTGATGATGAGGCGCTTTTCTTCTCGCGTCAAGACACCGTCGACCAACATGACCTCCACCGTTGAACGAAACACATCCAACGCACCGAGTTCAGGCGACGACACGGTTCACCGACGCGCTTCCACTTCTTGAAGAAACCGTTGAAGGTGAAAATAACCCATCGTCTGCAAAAATTCTGCACAGCATTCAAAAGGGCGCGGCAAGTGGAGGGAGCGTTCACATTCACTTCCCCTGCTCTGCAGGTGAGATGCTTCGGACCTGACAACACCCGTTGTCGGACCAACGCACGGTGGTTGTGTGCAAACAAGGAGAGAAACCACATGGGAAGAAACAACTCAAACCGCGCTGGCGGTAAATCAGGCCGCGGAGGCGGCGGAAAAGGCAAGGCCATGAAGTATGAAATTCGGGCTGATATCAAAGTAAACGGAACCGTCCAGCGCAAGGACATCATCGGGGCCATCATGGGCCAAACCGAGGGTCTGCTCGGGGACGATCTCGAACTGCGACAACTCCAACGCACGGCCCGAGTGGGTCATGTTGACGTTGAAATGGAAACGAAGAACGGCAAAGTGCACGGAACCATCGTGATTCCCAGCAGCATGGACAACGTTGAGACAGCCATTATTGCAAGTTCGCTTGAAACCATTGACCGCATTGGTCCATGCGACGCGATCATCAAGGTCGTGCAAATCAGCGACATCCGAGCCACCAAGCGAACGGCCGTGGTCGACCGAGCCAAGGAACTCTTGCTCACCATGGTCAACTCCGGTGAAGCTGCATCAAAGACTGTCATTGAGGAAGTTCGTTCCGTATTGACCGTTGGCACCGCCAAGTCGTTCCACGGATTGACGTGCGGACCAAACGTTGAATCCTCTTCGTCCCTCATCATTGTCGAGGGCCGTAACGATGTTCGGAACTTGCTGAACTGCGGCGTGAAGAACGCCATCAGTGCTGACGGCTCTGGCAACATCAAGCAGGAACTCATCGACCTCGCCAACGGCAAGGAGAGCGTCACGGTGGCCATTGATGGCGACCGTGGTGGCGAGATGTTGTTCTTGCAACTGTATGACATGATGAAGGTTGACCACGTCGCTCAGGCCCCGGTCGGCCAGGAATGGGAACTGCTTCCGCAGAAAACCGTCACGATGTGTCTCCAAAAGAAGGCGGACGCAGCGAAATTCAAACATCAATTGGACAAGAAAATCGCTGAAGACGACCAGAAGTACGGCGGCGACAAGAACTGGGACAAGGACATGGATGAGGAATTCACTCAAGACGAGCCCGAACCTGCACCTGCCGATATCCAAGAACTCTTCGACAAGGTGGATGAGATGGGGAAGAACAAAGCCATCATCCGATTTGCTGATGGAACCTTTTCCGATGAGATTGGCCCTTCAAAACTCGAAGCCGCCTTGAGCGAAGCCGAAGAGGCTGAAGCCGTTCTCATCAACGGGTCCGTGACCGAGAAGGTCCTCAACTACGTGAATCAATCCTCAGCCAACACCCTTGTTGGTACCAAGGAAGGAAAGGGCTTCGAAGAATCCGACGACCTGACCGTTTGGTTCGCTGAAGTTCACCGATAAGTGCAGAACGGTTCACTTATGTTCTTGCCCGGCTAAGCCCGTGGCATGGACGAGGACGATGCTCCGGTGTGGCCCGCCCACGAGGACGACGACCAGCCCGACGAATCCGCACCTTCTGATGAAGCAAAGGGAGAGGGCGAAGGAACCTCTGTTGGCATTCCAGTGGACGATGCACCTGTGGACGGCGCTTCCGACGGTGATGGCGACCAGGATATGAACCACCTCGCCACAGAACCATGGACACTTCCAGTGCGGGCGGCACCCATCTTGGCCCTGCAGGGCGAAACTGTGGTTGAATTCCCACTTAGCCAGCATCTCAACGGCCTTGAGTCCACATCCCTCGTCATGGACGACGAACTGATGCGTATTGTTGAAGCCCGATACGACGCCGATGGTGTACGACGACTGAACGTCCGTATGGCCCTGGTCAAGGAACACATTTCGGGATATTCTCACACCCATCTTGACCTGTTTCAGAAATTGCAGGCCGTGTGGTGGGGGTCGATTGGATTTGGCCTCCTCACGGCGACCAGTGTCGCACAAGGCCTCCTCGCTTTGGGTAGTGGTGCCTTTGTTCTCACGGGTCTTGCAGGCTTGCTGATGGCAAAATTGGACCTTCATCGCCTTTCGTTTTCAGACCACGGAGGTCGCCATGATTTCTATCTCTCAGGATGGCGTCAGGAACCTTACCTCATTCACAACAGCACCGCCCTTCTCGGTCCTGCATTTGTTGACTTTCTTCGCACATCTGAGTTGGATACCGAACATATCGACGCTGTTATCGAAACCATGGGCGCGCCAACCCTCCCGGCTCCGGAACTGAAAACAGCCCCTGAACCTCCCATCCCAGCGCCGTTGCCAGAACCGGCGGCTTCGCCAACGCCGGCTTTGCCTCCGCCCCCCGTTGCAACCGACCTTCCTGCACCCGCACCGCCGGTTTCGCCCGGCCCACCCATTTCATCCGAATCGCCTCCAGCGCCACAACCACTGCCGCCGCCTCCAGCACCCGTTCACGTGGACCAACCCGCGCCAGTCCTTCCACCTGCACCGCTTCCAGCCCCCTTACCGCCAGCGCCGCTTCCACCACCTCTGGCGCCCGAAGCACCGCGGTCTGAAGTTGACGAAGACGCACTGTGGGACGACTTGAACTGATCAGGCTTTGACGCCGCCAGCCGACGGTAGATTGACAGTCTGAGACAGTTTTTCCACTTCACCGGTCAAGTCTTCAATCTCACGAGGAAGCGGCCAATCATCTTCATCAAGCGGAAGACGCCGCCCCAATCCCGGGATGCGCTCAAGGGCGATTCCTAATTCGACAGCATCGGCCAGAAAGTCCCCCGTGGCGCCTGAATGGCGTGCTTCGAGACGGCGACGCATCCATCGCTTGAGGGGAGGGACCAATTCACTGAGTTGATGTAGGGCCTTCGCACGACCGACATCGCCTTGATTTCCTTCTGGAAGCAAACGGAGCGTCAATCGGAGCAAACGGCCAACTCGAACATCTCGTGGGGCCACGCTCACGTGCTTGGCCAATCCTCGGCGAACATCGGAAATGGAGGCCATCCCCTCTTCTGCAACGGTTGAGGCGAGGTCGGAAAGACCCAACAGCGCCAACAGTTCGGTCAGTGCCTTAAGCGCTTGACTGGTTCCCACAACGGGCACCGCTTGTTCCTCTGTCCGTGGAGTTTGGCCGTCTTCTTCGCTCAACTCCATCGCACGTTCTTCCTCAACCGAGTCCTCAGGCTCATCCTCGGGTACGAGCCTCACCTTCTCGGTCTTCATCGGTTTCTCTTCAGCCTCTTTCACCAACGGCTCGACCTTTACGACCGTTGGAGCAGCAGGGGCAGCCACGGGCTCGACGACGACCTCTTGAGAGGTGGTCTCAACGACCGTCTCCATCGCTTCCAATATGGCTTCGTGGGCTTCGTCATAGGCTGAAACCGGTTGAAGCACGGGCCGTTCTTCTTGTTCTGGAACGGGAATAAGTGTCGGGTGGCCTGGCTGGGGTTGCCAGAGATGAAGTTTGTAATTGCCGTCTTCTACGGCTCGACCAGCAAGATGGGCGGTGTAGGTTGGAACGTGTTGGCTGAGATGTTCAAGTCGGTGCGGCTCTTTGATATGAAGTTCAATTTCCAAGGCGAGCGCAACATCGCGTTCCCAAGGCAGTGCGCTGAGGCGGCGCCGCAATGCATCGTGATGGACGATGTGATGTCGAGCTTCGCTCAGTTCACGAGCCACGCCGACGGGGTCGCCATCAAGACGTGAAATCCACGCATCAACGGACCAACCTGCATGCTTGAGGACCGTTAATTCTCGTTCGAGGGGCGCCCGAATTCTGGAGGTGGCTTTCGAAGAAGTAGGCGTTGATGCTTGCACTCCATTGAATTTGATGAGTTGCGCTACATGGTCTTCCAATTGACGAATACTCATCCCGTCTGTCGCTGTTTCACGTTCCAAAACACCGGAGCGACGCATGGCCGCAATTTCCTCTTCGAGCATCACGCGATGACGCTCATTGCGACGCAGGACTTGCTGAACAAACGCATCCATCTCATCCAAGACGTCGTCATCGATCTCTTCTCCAGCCAACAACTGCCTCCGGAGCACCACGTCCTCGTCTCCACTAAACGAGGTATCGACCGCGTCAAGAGCCGTCATTAACGCCACACGCCGGTCCCATCGAGGGCGTTCAAGGCTCATTCGCTCGAGCGCATTGAGCGGGTCGTCAAACACCTGCTGTCGCCAAGAAGAAACGTCCAATCCTCCATGCTCATAGGTTTGGAGGAGCTCAAGTCCGTCCAACTCAACTTGTTTCCACAAGGCGTCCAACGCATCCACGGCGTCTTGCAGTGCCTCCGTTTGGTCCAGATGGCCAATGAGTTCTCGTGATTCTTCAACCCTCGATGGCCAATAGCGGGCGAACCGTTCCCAGCGAGCGCTCAATTCAAGATGCCGTTCAATGGAAGCCGAAATCGTATCGTGATTGGCCTCCCATTCCATCAAATCACCTGGATGAAGTTCACCTTCATGTGGAAACACAATGCCTTGCATCCGCCAACGATGAATTCGCTCGGAAAACTCCCGCCTTCGCTCCTCCAAGGTTCTTGCAACCTCGTGGAGTTCATTTGAGAGTTGAGTCACAGCCTCCTGGTCATGAACGTCCACGAGTTGAGCGCAACGCATTTCGTATTCTGCTGCCAGCGGACCGTCAAACGGCTGTATCAACTGGATGGCGTTCAAGCGAACGTGTTCTTTTCGTGAATGGAAGTTTTGCCATTGTTCAAGTTCATGCAGGGCATCAAGGAGCGGCAACGCTTCAATCCCCGCCATGGCATAGCCACGTTCTCGCATGCCATCCACGCCCGTTTGGACCATTTGGCGCTGGCGCTGCTCATCGGCCTCAATCACTTCCAAATGGCGCACAAGTTCGTCGGCGTGAAGATGGGAATTGAACAGACGTTGCAGCGGCGTTACGGCGGCGTGGCTTGAAACATCGAGACGGGCCAGGCGCTGGTAGAGCATCATCCACACCTCACCCTCGTCTTCACCAAACCATGTCTCTTTGTGTCGATGAAGTGGCGGCTCCCATGGAGCGACCATGCGAATCTCACGTTCGAATTCCGCATACGTCTCTTCGATGGTAAACGGATCGTTCATGTGAGATTTGAAGCGCTCAAATCGGTCACCATCACGGGGCATATGTTGGGCTAAGGCTGCGATTCGGTCTTCGAGCATTGAGGCCGTTTCTCGACGTTCCTCAAGCCAGGTCAAGCGTTCGTTTGCACCGCCTTCGTGCTCGGCCAAGAACGCCTCGATGTCCTCACGAGAATAGCCGAATCGAACAAGCGAATTCACCCGCTCTTGAGCGAAATCGCTGACCGAATCGCCTTCGCTCATTTCTCCTCGCAGGTTGGACGGAGGCGACGGGCTTTCAATATGAGCGGTTCAAATGCAGCGATTGAGCATGTTCTTCCGGTCCATTTGCACCGGCGCCTCTTCTTGGGTTGCAAAACGCCGTTGTGACCCCTCAATTCTTCCGCAGACCATAAAGGCGCAACGGGCCGGTCCGAACCAATGAGTCTGCTCGCTGTCGGTCTTGGTCTGCTATCTGCAGGTGTTGCGGGAGGAATTGGCTACTGGATGCTTCAAACCAATCGGAAGATGGTCCGTCTGCTGGACATGCAGACCCTTCTCAGAGAATCCCAAGCCACCCACTTTCATCACCTTAACGTCGCCACAGAAGGGGTACTGGGCGACATAAACTCGCTCCAATCCACCCTTGATGCACTCCGGGTCACGCACCCCGAAATTGACACTTCGTTGACCGTTCATCGCTTCCTTCTCCTCCACGAATCGGATACATCTGCAGCGATGGACCTCCCGGAAGCATGCGAAGTGCTCCGCTCGGTGGTTCAGCACCAACCGATTCAAGACGGGACGAACCGTCATCTCTCGGTCAATCATACCAACCTGCTTCGCCGCCTTCTTGCCGTGTTCGACCACCATCAAGTCTCCATGTCCATGTTGCACACCGACGGCGACACCGCACATCGTTTGGGTTTGGCTGCATCGCACCTCCAGCATTACGAGTGGGCCGAGGGCGCCCTGGGTGTGGCCTACCAGCTCTCTCCGGGACACGCCAGCGTTCTCGAAGGGCTCGAACACATCGCTCGGCTCCGGGGCGATGACGCACTTCAGCGTCATTGGATTGAAGCTCGTATGAAGATCACACCCGATGACCCTGAATTGCTTCGTTCACATGCTCACCTCCTTGCCTCCATGGGAGATGAAGACGCCGAACGTGCTGTTCGCCGACTGGAAGCTCTCGGCGTTGATACGGCGGCTGACCGCTCGCTTCTCTCAGGCTTGCGGGCACGTGCCGGCGCCCGAACAGAGGCCATTGAGGCTATTCTGCAGGCTTTGGAAGAGGACCCAAGTCGCTCAGGGGACTGGCTGCATTATGCTCAACTCCTGGAAGCCGAAGGCGAGGCCGAATTGGCGCTGGAGGCCAATGAACGGTGCCTTACGTTGGACCGACAAAACGGTGAAGCTTGGGCCCTCAAAGCTCGCCTTCTTTCGGCCAAACAAGGTCGAGACCGAGAGGCGTTGAAAGCGGCTACACACGCCGTGGCGTTGGAAGCAGGTGGCGTGGACGCCATTTTCCTGAAATCTGAACTTCTCGAGCTCGAAGGTTCAGCCGTAGCTGCTGAAGAAACCCTCCTCAAGGCGCTTGAAGCCCAACCCTACAACGGCGAACTCCGAGCCCGAATTGCCGGCCGCTACCTGATTCAACATCGTGTTGATGACGCCTCAAATCTTCTCTCGTCCACGCCGGATGGAATTGACCATGCGTTACTTCACACTGTTGAAGGCCGCCTGCATTTAGCTCATGCTGACAGACTTCGAGACGGCACCGGTCTGACCGACAAGGCCCTGCTTGAGTCGGCATTGAACGCGTTCAACGGTGCGCTGTCGCTGAATCGAGAGTTGGGTGTAGCTTGGCTTGGCCTCGCACGTACACAACGCATGCTGGGAGATACCAAAACCGCAGGCGAATCCCTTGACCGTGCTGAGCGATTGAGCCCAGAAAAGGACCCGTCCATTGCTTGTGAGGCCGCCCTGCTTGCGCTTGATAACGGCGATTTGCAAAAGGCAACCCTTCACGTTGACGCAGCAGAAGTGCACGGACAAAAAGCGACAACGGCGTACATCCGGGGAAATATTTCGGCGGTGAAAGGCCAACTCAAACAAGCGCTCTATCACTACAGCGACTGCCTTACCCTCGATGCCAACCACATTCGTGCTCGCCTCAACCGTTCATCGGTCTACATGGGCTTGAACGAAGCGCGGAAGGCCTTGGACGACGCTCAGATGCTGTTGGACTTGGCCCCGCAACTCGCCGTGGCAAGGATTCGAAAGGCGGATGCTCACATGCATTTGGTTGAGTGGGAAGCAGCCGCAAAGGAGTTCAAACACGTGCTTGAAACCGCACCACATCACACCCACGCCCTGACCCAACTCGGAGCGTGCTACATGGGTATGGATCGTGCCGAGCGCGCCGAAGGCCCGTTGAACGAAGCCCTACGTCAATCTCCAGACCATGCTCCCGCATGGCATCAGCGAGGATTGTACTACATGCATTTCAACAAGATTGAGAACGCCCTTTCAGACTTTGAGGCGGCGGTCCGCTGCGACGGCCACCATCTCGACGCTCGTCTTCAAATCGCTGCCCACCATCACGGGCTTGGCAACATGGACGAGGCCGAAACAGCATGGAAAGCCATTCTCAGCATCGACCCCGAGCACCAATTGGCCAAAACTCGGCTGAGTGAGTGCGAGAAAAACTTGATGAAAAGTGCGTGAACACCTCATCCCGAAGGGAGGGAGTTGAATCACTGAAATCAAAGAGTTGAATTTGACAGAAATTCTGACCGCCCTTCAGGATTTTATGACCCAAGACGGGGCCATTTCCGGTGAACAGCGAGAATTCTACAGAGTCTTTTCTCAACACCTCCGTGAACATGACGGCGTGTTTACGGTGGAGGATATCGAACGTCTCTTGATGGAGGGGAAAAAGGAAGTTCCCGACCTCATCGATGAAGAATTTTTCAAGATGGGCGAAGCGATCTTGAATCGCTACCGAAACAAAAACGAAGAAGCCATCAACGAACGTATTCGTCGTCTTGCTGAAGAGGAAGCCCGAAAGCGAGCTCTTGCAGAAGAGGAGCGAAAACGCCGAGAGGAAGAGGAACGCCTCGCTGAAGAAGCCCGCTTGGCCGAAGAGGCTCGCCTTGCCGAGGAAGAACGCCTTGCTGAAGAGGCTCGCCTTGCTGAGGAAGCACGCTTGGCCGAAGAGGCTCGCCTTGCCGAGGAAGCCCGCCTTGCTGAGGAAGCCCGTTTGGCCGAAGAGGCCCGTTTGGCTGAAGAGGCTCGACTTGCCGAGGAAGCCCGCTTGGCCGAAGAGGCTCGACTTGCAGCGGAAGCCCGCATTCAAGCAGAATTAGAAGCGGGCGCTGCGGAAAAGGAGGCTTACTGGGATTCGCAAGCACTTCCAGGGGACGAACCAAAAATCGTACCCGATTTGCCAGCCAACGCCACGGCGCTTGGTGCCGAAGTAGACGGCGGGGGTTCTAAACTCAGACTTTTCATCGCCGCAGCCGTCATTCTTGTTGGTGCAGGCGCCGCTTTCGTTTTCTTGTGAGCGGCTAGGAAGCAAGCCATTTTGAGCGATGAATGTTGTGGAAGGGACATGCCCCTTTCAACCGGAGATGCCGCACCTGACTTCCAGCTTCCAAACGCCAACGCCGCCGTGGGCGCATCCACGATGTCGTTCGCTGATGCCAAACTCGAAAACGGCACGCTGGTTCTTTTCGAATGCAATCATTGCCCCTACGTCGTCGCCAGCGTCGGGCGAATCAACGCCATGGCGGAATCGTGTCGCTCCAACGGCATTGGATTCGTCGGTATCAACTCCAACGATCCGGTCGTGTACGAAAACGATTCTTTTGAGCACATGGTGAAGCGGGCTGAAGGCGGTATGCCCTATGCGTACCTCCACGATGCCACTCAGGAAATTGCTCACGCTTACGATGCCAAGCGAACACCCGAATTCTTCTTGTTCAACGCCGATGACCGCCTTGTCTATCAGGGCCGAATGGACGACAGCCCTCGCAATCCAAACGACGTGACGACGTCCGAGCTTGCCGACGCCATTGAAGCCATGCTCGCAGGGAAGGCTCCAACCGTTGAGTACACCGATTCAATTGGTTGTTCTGTCAAGTGGAAGGCGTGAACCATGACGGGTTGCCGCCGCCAGTGTGATTGGGATGACAACATGGTTTGCCGCTCGTGCGGCATCGATTATTCGCCCCCCTCGGAAGAGGAGTAAGCGCTTCAGTACTGCTCCAAAACAAGTTCAGTCGTTGTGCTGGCGATTTCGTTGGGCGCAGCCAACCACATCTTGTCGAGCAAGGCTCGGAGAGCCATGGTGTCATCGACGTGAACCAAGGCCACGAGGTCGGCCTCACCGGAGACCTCGTAGACGATTTCAACACCTTCCCAGCCGGTGACCTCGGAAGCGAAGGAACCGATTTCTGAACCAGGGGAGACTTTGATGCGCACGAGGGCCGTCAAGCCGACACCGCCTTCACGAATGGTGTAGCCACGGATGGTCCCGTTTTCTTCCATGTTTCGGATGTGCGTTCGCACGGTGCGTTCGCTTGCTTCCACCTTGGAGGCAAGGTCAACATAGGACATTCGTCCGTTCTTTCGAAGCTGGGCGAGGATGGCTCGGTCAATTTCTGCGATGCGTGGCATGACCAGCGCTCGTCAAATTCCTATTTCAAACCTTTTCCATACATTTTCCTCTAATTTAAGCACACAAACGACGAAAAGCATCAGTATTCTACCGAAAAAAGGTAATTTAATCACAAGTCAAGGCGATAAACCCCAACCGACGACCACGCCTCAATATACCCCGTTTGATTCAAGGGGCGACTCTTCTTGGGCAAGGTTGAGGGAACCTCATGGCAGGCCACATCTCCGGACTTGACTCACGTATGGTGCTGGACAGCCGAGGACAGCCAACCGTCGAGGTCGACTGCTTCGTTGACGGCAAGCTCATGGGGCGTTCCATCGTTCCCTCTGGTGCCTCAACGGGGGCCTATGAGGCGCTTGAACTGCGGGACGGCGACGCCTCCGCCTACCTCGGCAAAGGCGTAACAAAGGCCGTGAACAACGTCAAAGATCACCTCGAGGAGGCTCTGGTCGGGTTGCCGGTTGACGAACAGCGGGTAATCGACGAGGTCATGATTGAACTCGATGGGACGCCCAATAAATCCAACCTTGGCGCCAACGCAATGTTGGGCGCTTCAATGGCGTGTCTACACGCTGGTGCAGCCTTTCACGAACTTCCGTTGTGGAAGTATGTTGGCGGGGTTGCTGGTGGCCTGATGCCCGTTCCGATGCTGAACATTCTCAACGGGGGGGCCCACGCAGCCTCAAACGTCGACGTTCAGGAATTCATGGTCATGCCCCACGGCTTTGACACCTTTGCGGAGGGCCTTCGCGCAGGTGTTGAAACCTACCATTCGCTCAAAGCCGAACTCAAGAAGGACGGCTTGCTCGGTGGCATTGGGGATGAAGGTGGTTTTGCTCCAAATCTACCTGCAAACGAAGAAGGTCTCCGGTACATGGTGCGGGCGATCGAGGGCGCCGGATACTCCACGGAAGAAATCGGGATTGCGCTTGATGTAGCCTCAACAGAATTTCTCAAAGACGACGGCTATCACATGGAAGGAAAGGTCCTGTCGTCTGACGACCTGGTAGAAATGTACGGTGGATGGCTCGACGAGTATCCCATTCTGTCCATCGAAGACGGATTTGGCGAAGATGACTGGCGCGGGTGGTCGGCGTTTACCAAAGCCTACGGTCATCGGGTTCAAACGGTTGGTGACGACCTCTTTGTAACGCAATCCGAACGCCTTTCTCAGGGCATTGAACTCGGAGCAGCCAACGCCATGCTGGTCAAAGTGAATCAAGTTGGAACCATCACGGAGACGCTCGAAGCGATGGATATGGCCTCTTCCAACGGCATGAACAACGTCGTATCCCATCGAAGTGGTGAATCTGAAGACGTGACCATCGCCGACTTCGCCGTGGGGACGAGAGCCGGGCAAATCAAGACCGGCGCGCCTGCGAGGTCGGACCGTGTGGCCAAATACAACCAATTGCTGCGAATTGCCGCTGACGTTCACGAATATCGCTCGCCGTTCAATTGACTGGAAAAATACCGCGCCTTAAGTAGCGGTTGCGAAGCCTTTGGGGTATGAACCGTGCACTTACATTGTTACTTGTTGCCTGCCTGAGCCTTTCCACCCTCACGTTCAGCGTCGCCGCTGACGAATCCGAGGACATCCCCACCAACGCCGCTGGAACAGGCGTACATGACTCGCTGGTCTCGGCGCTCGACCACGTGAACCTCACCGCCACGCTCGCTGGTGATGGTCCGTTCACGGTGTTCGCCCCGACCGACCAAGCTTTCACCGACGCAGGTATTGACCTCTCAACCTTTGACACCGACGAAGAAAACGAGACGCTGGCAGACATCCTCCTTTACCACGTCTTAGACGGTGCTGTTGATTCAGCAAACGTCACCGACGGGCTGGTGGCCACCATGCTCAGCGGCGACAACGTGACGTTCACCGTCGACGGAGAATCCGTTTCCATCAACGATGCCAACGTCACAACGGCCGACGTGATGGCCAGCAACGGCATCATTCACGTCATCGACAAGGTGCTTTTGCCACCTGCGGACGAAACGGAAGAGGTTGAAGAACCCGAAGAGGCCGACCCCTTCGCAGGCATTGATTGTGCAGCCACCGTCGGTGTGGACGGCTATGCCTTCTCACCAACCGTCGTGAACATTGAGGTCGGTCAAACCGTCTGCTGGTCCTGGACCGACGCAAGCATGCCACACAACGTCCGGCAGGTCGACGGCTTCAAGTCCACGACCTACGTTGAAGGCGGCGTCACCTCAGGCGAAGCAGCCTCAACCGTGGCGTTCTCCTACACCTTTACCGAGGATACCACGTTTTACTACGCCTGCGAGCCACACATTGGCCTTGACATGTTTGGAGAGATCGTGGTTGGCGACGGTGGCTCGACCTCTGCAGCTGAAGAGACCACCGACTCAAGCGAGGACACACCCGGCTTCGTGGTCGTTTCAACGGTCATTGCGGTCATCGGTGCGTTGGCGCTGATGGGCCGGCAAGGGCGCAACGACCTCTGATCAGGGCGCGTAGCTCTCAACCGTCGGACCCTCGTAGCTTGCGGCGGTAGCGGGCAAACCCTCGGTCGCATACGCGAAGTTGCGAATCGTTGAACACCGATGCCTAGGTGGAATGAACCGATGCGAAAGCACATCCTTCCCGTGGTTGTGTTACTCGTTGGCTTGTTGATGGCCCGTCAGTTGTACCCCTATGTATCCGGAAACGACCCAAAAGTCGTCGATGGTTATGAAGTGAACCTCGTGACCTCCAACCTTGGCGGCCCTACATGTTTGGTATGGGCCAACGATTCACACTTGCTCGTCTGCGACCGTGATCGGGGAGGCGTGATGGAAGTTGAGATTGAAACCGATGAGCGACGAATGCTGCTTACTGGCCTTGACCGACCGCACGGCCTCTTGATTCACGACGGACGAGCCATCGTTTCGGAAGCAGGCACACTCACGTCCTATGCCATCGGAGAAGACGGCCTCTATTCCTCTCCCGTCGTCCTCGTGGAGGGGATCCCTGTCGGCAACCACCAGACCAATTCCGTTGAGGTCATGCCAAACGGCACGCTCCTGTGGCACAGCGGTTCAACATGCAACGTCTGCGATGAAGCCGATGTGCGCAACGCCGCCCTGTTGTGGGTCAACGCCACGACCGGGGAGCACGGCGTGCTTGCGAGCGGTGTTCGAAACTCCTTTGACGGCGTGTGGGTGGAAGGACACGGGTACTTTTTCACCGATAACGGACGTGATTGGGACGGCGACCACCCTCCCGAAGAACTGAATTTCCTTCAACCCGGCGAGAGTTACGGTTGGCCCGACGATGCGCCCGAGACGCCCGTACCGGAAGGCACACAGCCCCCCGTTGGAACCTGGACGCCGCACACGTCGGTCAACGGCATCGATGTCCGTCCCGTCCACTCGTCCCTTCCTGGCCTCGCTCCGACCGAAGGGTTCACGCTCTACGCCACTGTTTACGGTTCATGGAACACCGTGGTTCCACAAGGCCATGAAATCCTCCGAATAGACGTGCGGGAAGGAGATTCTGGAGTACCTTACACGACCGACATCACCCGATTTGCCTGGGATGCAGGGACGCCCTTGCCGCTCGTATTCCATCCCGACGGCACGTTGTACTACGCCACGTTTGGCAACGGGGGTTCGCTGTACACCATTGAGCCAGAGACGGAAGCCCGGTGAAGTTCCAGTCACGCCAAGCGGGCAGCGAGCGCTTCGACCGGTTCACCCGATGTTGCCAAGGAGCGAATGTAGCGAGGAACGGTGTGGTTTGATTGCTCCAAATCGAGAAAATCACCGCACCACTCAAGCGATGTGGTTGGAGCGGCTTTCGTTTCCGTTGCAGATTCTACGGTCCACACCGAACAGCCGCTTCCGTCTTCTGAGGCGACTTGCAGACACCACGGGGCGGAGGAGAGGTTGTGTTCTCCTTTCAGGTGATGACGCTGCGTGTAGCGTACGATACAATCGTCCACAATGTGGAGGATTCCTGCTTCGTTCAGCATCTCGAGGACCTCTTCGTGCTCGGAGCCCGGTTGAAACCAGAGCAGGGGCATGGAACGAGGCTCAAAATTCACGATGAGTTCCAACACCGCTTGTTTTGCTCGCTCGGGAGCGAGGAAAAAGACCACCACTTCGGGGTGGATGCCGTCTTCAATGGATGCCCGTATCGGCCATCCCTTTACGGCTCCTCCAGCGTCGTTTGGGTGAACGGGCACGAGTCGCCAACCCTTGCCGTCCAGATCGTGAATCGCTCGATGCGCGGGCCTTTCTGCTTTCAAACCGGCACCAAGAATGTGGATGGAAGATGCCTTGCTGACCAGACCTTGTATGGCAGGGTGAGCATCTCGTAGCATGGTTATTTCTCACGCCGTTTCCTTTTCAAACGGTGTTCATCCCCTCAAAACAGCAGTATAAAAACGAACTCAACTGTAATGAAACCATGAGCGAATCATTTCTTTTGGTCGGCGGTAGCAGCGATATTGCCCACCATCTTGCCACTTTGTTGCTCAAGGACGGCCATCACGTTACGCTTCTCGCCCGGGATGCAGAGCGGGTCGCCTCACTGGTCGAACAGGGAGCGGCCTTCGTTCAAGGCGATGCGCTGGACGAGGGAACGGTTCAGGAGGCCGTCGCTCACGCCGCAGGACTGGGTGAGAACGGACTCTCGGGCATGGCTCACCTCGTTGGGTCGATTTCGCTTCGCCCGCCGCACGCCACGAAACTCGAGGACTTTGAGGCCATCATCCAAACCAATCTCACCTCTGCGTTTCTGGCGCTCAAGACAGCGGGCAAGGCGATGCTCAAGTCAGGGACGGGCCGCATGGTGTTCACTTCAAGTGTAGCCGGCACCTACGGTCTGACCAACCACGAGGCCATCGCTGCAGCCAAAGGTGGCGTTGAAGCCATGGTTCGCGCAGCCGCATCGACCTATGCTCAACGAGGTTTGCGAGTGAATGCCGTAGCACCCGGTTTGACCGAAACTCGACTCGGTGCTACCGTTCTCCGCTCGGATGCGATTCGGGAAGCCTCGGTGGGTATGATCCCCCTCAAGCGAATCAACGAAGCCAATGAAATCGCTCAGAGCATGCATTGGCTCCTCACCGATGCACCGGACAATTTTACGGGCCAGGTTTTGCACCTCGACGGTGGCATGTCAAACATCAGAGGCTGAAGGATGAACATCGCTGTGGTTGGTGGAGGCTTGGCTGGACTGGCCGTTGCACTCGGTTGCGAGCAGGACGGTCATCAGGTCACATTGTTCGAATCCTCCTCTACCCTCGGTGGGCGAATGAAAACACTCCAGGAGGCCAACCACCCGCTTGATGTTGGCTTTCACGTCCTCCACACGGCCTATCCAGCGGTGAAACGGTGGATTGACCTCAACGCTCTCCAAGCGGCGCCCATGGACGCCTGCACCATGACCGTTCAACCCTCAACCGGCCGCCAGCGACTGCTGGGCGATGCCCTTCGTCGTCCACACTACCTTCTTCCGACCCTGAAATCCGTCGGCCTTTTCGATGGCTTGCGATTCTTACGTTGGCGATTACGCACGTCGAAACGGGACCTCGAACGAGGCATGGACCGGCCAACCCCCACCATTGCAAAGGGTCTCGAGGAGCGGAACTTCAACGTTTCAACGCAACGTGTCCTTCGCCCCCTCTTCGCTGGCATCACCCTTGACCCAACGCTCTCGGAGCGCTTTGCCTTCGCTGATTTCACCTGGAGCGCCATGTCGCACGGCAGCATGGTGATGCCCCGTGAAGGCATTGCTGCCGTTCCACAACAACTCGCCGCTCGTCTCCGTACGACCGAGGTTCGCCTCAACACAGCGGTAGAGGCGGTGGCCAAGGACAGCGTCATGGTCGAGGGTCAACGCGAGGCCTTTGACCGGGTCGTGCTCGCCGTTCCCCAACACGTTGCGGGCACGATGCTGCCTTCTTCATTGGGAAGTCACCAACCCGTCGAGCGGTTGACGACAACCGTGGTGTTTACCGCGCAGACCGCCCCGTTTACCCAAGCCCGCCTTCTTCTCAACGAGGAATGGGGGCAGAACGGACAGCGCGTTCTCCATGTCCATCTGCCTACCAACCTTCACCCTCATCCTGAGGGCCACCACTGGGTGGTTGCCACCCTGGTTGGCAAGGAAGCCGAAACACCTGAGGTTGACGCCGTCAAATCGGAGTTAGCGGCATGGTTTGGACCATCCGTGGATGCGTGGACGCACCTGACCACGACCACCGTTCGACACGCTCTTCCTCATATTGACCCAAACCATCACGCCCGAGAACAGCCCGACGTTGCTATCGACGGTGTGTTGATGGCTGGAGACCATCGAACACACCCGTCGGTTCAAGGCACCCTCCGAAGCGCAGAACGCATTCTTCATCATCTCAACATTCCCATTCCAAGGAGGGCATAACATGACATGGCACAACGCAATGAAAGCAAGCAAACTGAAAGACGGCAAGAAAAAAATGGTTACGGTCAAGAGAAAAATGGTCATGGTCGGGCGACAGGATGGCGCGCTGTTCGCCACCGAGGCCTTGTGCCGACACATGCGGTGGCCGCTTGCGTGGGGAGCAAAAGTTCAGGACGGTTGTGTTCGGTGTCCGTTGCACCAAACGACGTACAACTTGGACGACGGCTCGGTTGTTGAATGGTCGCCTTTTCCCTTGGTTCCTGCGTACGGCAAACTGGTGGGCGCTATGTCGAAGAAGAAGGACCTGCGAATTTACGATATCCGAGAACAGGATGGGATGATTCAGGTCCGGTTTGA